>JAFSRH010000030.1 GCA_017446225.1 Oscillibacter sp. | reverse complement strand
GTGTATAATGATGTCATGTGAATCGCCTCTCCCTGTGGTTTTGATTGGGTGACATCTTTCATTGTACCACAGTTCGAGCGGCGGTTCACTTACTTTGTCTCAAAAACTTGGAAACTGGTGTATACGGGCTGTTAGCCCAGCAAATTATCGGTCTTTGCCGTTACTGGACATGATACGCTCTTTTCCGCGATTTGAAAAGCCCTATGTTTCATTCATGGTTGCGCCGCTTGCGGCATGGGAATTTACTATGCGTTGTTTTGCCGCTCTCACGGCTCGACAGATGGCGGCGCAACAGAAGAGCCATAAAGCCAATTTTGTCCACGGGCTATCGACCCAGTAAGATATCGGCCTTTGCCGTTGCCCAGTATCATACAACTTTCCTGTCTACTTGCAAAGCTCATGTTTCATTCATAGCGCTACCGCTCGCGGCATGGGAATTTTGTCCTCGCTCCTCTCGCGTTGGCTTTCCATTCCTTTTCCATAGCCTTATTTTATCACTTCCTCTGTAAAATTCAAGATTTATTCGCCGTGACAATATTTGGGTACGTTTATCCGTCCGAATCTGGCTTTGTCCTGAAACATCAAACGAACTTTCCTTTCATCCCTTGCCTTTATCCGCTTACTCTTGGCGAAATACTAAACAAGCTCTTACAAAAAATTCCGGCGCAAAGCGTCCGTTTCGCTCCGCGCCGGGATTGTTTGTTTTTCGGCTTTGCAAACAGCTTACTTCCAAAGGCTCGGATTGCCGTAACGCTCGTCAAGCGCGGCGCTGAACCAGCGTCCGTTCATGACGTTGGCAATCGCTAATTGTTTGCCCTCCTGCGACACGCTTTCGTCCGCGTCCATACGGTCCATAATGTCCGCGTAAGTCGTGGAAACGTCCCTGCACTCGTTGGAATCGGCGTCCAGAACCATGGAGACCGGATTTTCCGGCGTCCACGCGTCCCACTCCGCAAGGCCTTCGCCGTTGGGGTCGCCCGTTGCAAGGAAGTTCTTCAAGTGCGCGTTGAACGCGGCGGCCATATTCTGATACTCCGGCTCGGAGAAGTCATAAAGGGCGCTGTAGTTGTTGACGCTCGACAGCATGGGCACGAAAATGCCGTGGAACGCGCCGTAAGGGTCGATTCTATACTTGCTGTCCGCGCCGCCGTAATTGACCTGACACAGATAGATGTCCGCGCCATAGTTGCCGTACATGGTTTCCGCGCTGCATTGGGCGTTGAAAATGCGGTACATATCGGAACCATAGGTATTCGCGAAATCCTTCGCGGCCTGCAAATCCGCTTCTTCCAGCGCGGACGCCTCCGCACTGTTCCAGAACGCATCGCCGTAGTCAAAGAAACTGAACTCCGTGCTTCCGGTCAGCATGATAACCGGGACGCTGTTCCACGCGTCCGTGTCGAACCCTTCCGCCGGGAACATCACGCCGTCATTGTAGAGGTGCGGGAACACGCTCATACGAATTCCGGCGTTCCCCATCAGCGCGCACAGACGTTCCGAACTGACGCCGTAAAGCCATTCCTTCACGTCCGCGCCGTCCGTCATCAGCCACGCCTTGGCGGCGGCTTCGTCCTCCGCTTTGCCGTCCTCGACCGCCAGCGGCGCAACGGCGGCGGCAATCGCGCTGACGCTCTCGCCCACGTCCGCAATCGTCATGCCGCCGGAGAAGGCGATTGCCTTCTGGAATTTCCCGGCGAACATCGGACTGACCAGCATGGCCATTACGTCACGTCCGCCGGCGGAGAAACCGGAAATGGTGACATTGTCCGGGTCGCCGCCGAACGCCGCGATATTGTCCCTGACCCAGTCCAGCGCCTTCGCCACGTCCAGCATGGCGTAGTTTCCGGTGGAGCCTTCCTCCGTCTGGAGCGCGGGCAGACAGTTAAAGCCGAAAATGCCCAGTCGGTAATTCAACGTAACAAACACGCAGTTGTCATTCACGACCAATTCGGAGCCAATCAGTTCCTGTGTATTGCCGGTCTGATTGTTCCCGCCGTGGAGAAAGACCAGAACCGGCAGATTCTCTGCCAGATTCTCCGCCCCTTCCGGCGCGTACACGTCCAGATTCAGACAGTCCTCCGTCCCGGTTGCCGCCCCGGAAGCCATTTGGTAAGCCATTTCACCCGGCGACGTACAGTCCAGCGTATCCGCCCACGGCTTCGGGTCTTGCGGGGGCGTCCAGCGCAGTTCGCCGACCGGGGCCGCGCCGTAGGGAATCGCGTACCAGATTTCCGCGCCGTTTTCCAACGTTCCCTGTACGGAGCCGTACTGCGTCTGACGGGTCAGGGCGTCCGCTTCCGGTTCGGCGGGTTCCGTGACTTCCGGTTCGGCGCTTTCCCCGGCGTCAGCGGGCGCGTCAGCCTGTTGCGCCGCGCCGCAAGCCGCCAGCGTCAACGAAAGCGCCGCCGCCAGCAGAATCGCAAGATACTTCCTCATAATTTCATCCGCTCCTTCTTCCTTCGTGATATATCATTCCCCAATACGGGAAATTACGCCGTTGTCTCAAAGTTCGCGCTCATTTCAAAATGACGAAAGGAAACGAGGCCCGTTCGCTTTCTCTCTTTCCTCCGCGGAATATCATACCTGATTTTCTGAAAAGAATCAAGACATCTCCGCAAAATTTTCGTGAATTGCTCGTCAAGCGCGGCTTCCGGCGTTCTTTCGGAGGAAGCATAACCGCGGGTTTAGGAAGGTTCCGGTTCTTCCCGTTGCCTGTCCGTTCAATCAACGGAATATTTTTCCTGTTTCCGCTTTCCGTTCATGGCCCTTGAGATATGGGAAATTGTTCTTGACATTCGGGATAAAGCATGGATAATAAAAGGGGAATATCAGCGCGCTGCCCGGGCGGCAATGTCAACCTCATGACGGGGGGTGTTTTTATGGACTGGGTTGCTGTTGTTGACGATGATGTGACGAATTTGAAAACGGCGGGCCATATCCTGAATCAACATAGCATGAGAGTATCGGCCCTGAAATCGGGTACGGCCCTTCTGGAATACCTGAAAACAAACCGGCCGGACCTGATTCTGCTGGACGTCAAAATGCCCGGGCTGAGCGGCTTTGAAACCTTTCAGGCCATGAAAGAGCGTATGCGTCCGGAAGAGGAAATTCCCGTGATTTTTTTGACGGCGGACGAAAGTCAGGCTTCCGAAACGGTCGGTCTGCAACTGGGCGCGATGGACTTTATCAAAAAACCGTTCGTGCCGGAGGTGCTCATCCTGCGTGTACGGCACACGATTCAGCTTGTGCGTTTAAGACGGAACCTTGAGGCGGAAGTCGAGCGGAAAACCCGGGAAAATGAAAATCTGTCGCTCCATGTCGTGCAGACTCTGGCCGAAGCGATTGACGCGAAGGACCCCTATACAAAGGGCCACTCAGGACGCGTGGCGGAGTATTCCCGAGAGATTGCCCGGCGGTACGGCTACACCCGCAAGCGGCAGAACGATATTTATATGATGGGCCTGTTGCATGACGTGGGGAAGATTGGCGTCCCGGATTGCGTCATCAACAAGCCGGGAGACCTGACGGACGAGGAACAGGAAACCGTCAAGAAACACCCGATTCTGGGCGCGCGTATTTTGGAAAGGATTCAGGAAATGCCGAAACTTTCCATAGGGGCCAGATGGCACCATGAAAAGTACGATGGCACCGGATATCCGGACGGCCTCAAGGGACGCGAAATTCTGGAAGAAGCGCGGATTATCGCCGTGGCGGACACCTACGATGCCATGACAAGCCGCCGCAGTTACCGTGACGTTCTGCCACAGGACGTTGTCAGAAAAGAAATCGAAAACGGAAAAGGGACACAGTTCGACCCCGTGTTTGCGGATATCATGCTTGCCATGATTGACGAAGATACGGACTATAAAATGAGGGAGACCTGACGCCGCAAATATGATAACAGGAGGCGACTTCCCGTGGATGAAATCATTTTAGAGGTTTCCGCGGTTTTGCTGAGTTTGTTTTGTCTGGTTTACAGTGTCAGCGTACGCAGGAAACTGTATTTTCCTCTGCCGCGCGGATGGATTGCCATACTCAAAAGCCAGCATATCGTTTACTTGATCATCCTGTGTCTGGTAATCGTTTCCGGAGGTGCTTCCGTGGCGGGAACGCTGAGCCTCGGCGCCGGGGCCGGCGCCCGGACGCTGACCCTTTTGCACATGGTCTATTATATCGTCCATAACGCGCTTCCCTTTTTTTTCGCGCTCTACATTCTGAATATGTCCGACCCGGTCAAGAAACAGGGAGGACCCTTTTTCGCGTTCTTTTTTTCCCCGCTGTTGCTGGGGGAACTCCTGATTCTGTCAAATCCCCTGACACGTCTGTGCTTTTATGTCGATGAAAATCTGATTTACCACAGGGGTTCCGCGCTTCCGCTCCTGTACTTTGCCGCCGCCGTGTATACTGTGATTGGCTTTCTGTACTTCTTCCGCTTCAAGGGCAGTATATCGAAAAGCAACCGTACCGCTATGTTAATTCTGATTACCATTGCCGTCATTGGCGTGGTCATTCAAGTGGTCTGGTTCATACCTGTGGAACTGTTCTTTGACGCCATTGCCTTTCTCGGCTTTATGGTCCTGTTGGAACACAGTCCGGACGCCTCCGAACAGGGAATGAACGAACAGTTCCGGGGCAGTATCACGGTCGCGATTATCCTGACGTTCCTCGCGGTCATCCTGATGAACATCACGCTGATTCTGAAACAGACCGCCGCGCAGTCCAACAAAATCGGCAACATTCAGCTTGACGTCATCCGCGGCGACTTGCAGGATACCATCTCCAAGGCGGAAACGGACGTACTGCGCATCGCGATTGCCGTTGAACAGCTCCTTGACACGCAGCCAAGCCGGAAACAAATCGAAGATTCGTTTAACGTCTGGCGGGAAAATTTCCGGGCCAATGAAAATTTCATGAATGTTTACATCGCCGGCAGTGACTGGCACATCATCCCCGGCTTTGACGCCCCGCCCGATTACCACGCCGCGGAACGTATCTGGTATTTGGGCGCGAAAGAAAACCCCGGGGAGGTCTACATCACCGAACCTTACAAAGACGCCAGTACCGGCGCCATGTGCTTCACGGTCTCAACCATGCTTTCCGACCATGAAACGGCGGTGGCAATGGACCTGAATTTTTTCAAAGCGCAGGAGTCGATTTTCCGCATGACGGACGGCAAAAAACAGGTCGCCATGATTGTTACCTCCGGCGGCCTGATTGCGGGCTATACGGATATGTCCATGGTGGGCGAACGCGCCGAAGAACGTCTGCCGGCCTATGCGGAAGTTGTCCGCCGTGTGGCTTCTTCTCATGAGCACGACAGTTTCCGCGTACGGATTGGGGGACAGTCCTGTATTATCTTTTCGTCCGAAACGAGTAATCACTGGTTTTTGATTCTCAGCGTGGACACCGCCACGCTTTACGCCGAAAGTTACCGTCAGATGGTGATGATGGCGGCGGTCAACCTGTTAATGCTGGCCGCGGTTCTGGTGTTTTACGTGACCGGAAGCCGGGACCGCCAGCGCAACGCGGAGGCGCTGGAAGAGAAGGAACGTCTTATTGCCGGATTGGCGGACCGTCTCCGGAAATCCGTGGCCCGTATTTTGCGTCTGAGCGACTGGAGGCTCATTGAGGAGAGCGAAAACCCAACGGAAATTATCGGGCAAATTAAGGAATCCGGCTTACAGCTTGCGGAAGTCATGGACACCCTTCGTACCCGTTCCGACTTTCTCCGCGAACCGTCACAGCCGAAACAGCCGGAGGCGCAAGCCCCTGAATTTCTCATTGGCGCGCCCAGCCGCAAGGTACGCAACAGAATTGTGATTACCCTGTTGTTTTCTCTGGTCATGGTCCTTGCCCTCTGCGTCCGCAGTACCACCGACTGGGGCGACACCCGCATGAACCGGGAGATGGACCATTTTGAAAACCAGCTCAACGAATGGATTACGCAACAACAAAGTATCCTGTATATGTTCACGGACATGATCGCGGCGCGGCCGGAATTGCTGACGGACTATGAAGAGGCGGTGGACTGGCTCAATGACATCGTACAGAATTACCCGGAAATCTCCGTCTGCTACTTGGTGAATCCCTACGCCGAGCACAATGTCATTATGAACAACGGCTGGATACCGGGAGAGGATTTCCGCCCGGAGACAAGGCCGTGGTACAGGGATACGGAGCGGTCCGTCAACGGCTTCAACATCTCCGCGCCCTATCTGGACGCCCAGACCGGTTACTACTGCGTCACCCTCGCCCGCGTGGTCTACGGCGAAAAAAACGAGTTTTTGGGAATTTTCGGCATTGACTTTTTCCTTGATAAGCTCATTCATGTCCTCGGTGAGAGCTATTCCAATACGGGTTACGCCTTTCTCGTGGATTCCGACCACATCATCATTAACCACCCAAGCCAGAACTACCAGATGAGCCAGAACGTTACGGTCAGCGTTGAGGACACGGAATACGCGGAGGCGTACAACCGGGATGACGTCACGTTTCTGCGGGATTACTCCGGGCGTCTGGTGGCCTGTCTCAGCCGGAAAACGTCCTCCGGCTTTACCGTTTTGGTGGCCAAGCGCTGGTGGAATATTTATGGCAGTGTGGTTCTCGTGACATTGGCGTTTCTCTCGCTCTTTGGCTTCTGTATTGTGGTCATCGTGCTTCTGATTAACCGCCTGATCCGCTGGCAGGAGGACGTCAACCAGCAACTTGTGGAGGCGGCGGAGATAGCGGTAAGCGCCGGGAAAGCAAAATCACGCTTCCTTGCTCAAATGAGCCACGAAATCCGTACGCCCATTAACGCCATACTGGGCATGAACGAAATGATTCTGAACGAAAGCGGAGACCCTGAAATTCTGGAATACTCTTCCAACATCCAGAACGCGGGCCGTACCCTGCTTTCTTTGATCAACAGTATTCTGGACTTCTCAAAGATTGAGGACGGCAAAATGGAACTTTTGCCGATTCGCTATGACACGCTCGATTTGATGGATGACTTGGTCAACATGATTTCCGAACGCGCCGCCAAAAAGGGACTGGAACTGGCACTGGACATTGACCCCGACATCCCCCGCACGCTTTACGGAGATGATATGCGTATTCGTCAGGTGGTGACCAACCTTCTGACCAACGCCGTAAAGTATACGCCTTCCGGCTCCATCACACTGCGGGCGCGCTTGGTCAGACGCGGGGAAATGGACTGTGAGCTTTTCATCGGCGTGTCGGATACCGGTATCGGAATCCGGGATGAGGATATCGAAAAACTTTTTGAGTCCTTCCTGCGGCTGGATCAGGAACGTAACCGCGGCATTGAGGGAACCGGTCTCGGTATCGCCATTGTACGGCGGCTGTTGGAGATGATGGGCAGCAAGTTGGAGGTGCGGAGCGTTTACGGCCACGGGTCAACCTTTTCCTTCCGTCTGGCACAGCAAGTCATATCATGGGAGCCGATAGGCCCCTATGAAAGCCACCGTAAAGCGGCGCTCCGGCGGAAGAACCGGCGCCGGACCATCTGGGCGCCGGACGCCAATATTCTTGTAGTGGATGACAATGACATGAACCTCAAAGTGGCCAAGGGACTGCTGAAGCGTTCGGGGATTGTGCCGGACATGGCCGACAGCGGGGAACAGTGCCTGAAGATGGCCGCGCGGAAGCATTACGACATTATCTTTCTGGACCACATGATGCCCGGTATGGACGGTATCCAAACGTTGCAAGCGTTGCGTCCGTCTGAAGATACGGCAATTATTGTATTAACGGCGAACGCCGTGGCCGGAGCGCGGGAAGAATATCTCAAGGCAGGCTTCCAAGACTATCTCTCCAAGCCCATTGAGGTTGACGAACTGGAACAGATGCTTGCGCGTTATCTCCCCGAACAAAAGGCGCAATGGCGGGACGCCGCCGGACACGAACCCGTGACGGACGTCCAAACGGAAGAGCGGGACGCGTTGGAAACGCTCTCCGCGTCCGGTTTCCGGACGGAAGCCGGACTCCGTTATGCCGCAGGGGACCGGGCTTTCTATCTGGAACTGCTGAAAACGTTCGCCTCGGAACAGGAGGCCAAAACAACGGCCATCCGGGGCGACATGGAGCGGAACGACTGGCATAATTATGAAATCCACGTCCACGCGCTCAAGAGCGGCGCGCGCGTAATCGGCGCGGATGAGCTGTCAGACATGGCGCTGGAACAGGAAAACGCCGCGAAAAATCAAAATGACAGCGTCATAAAGGCCGGTTGTCTCCCAATGCTGGACCGTTACCGGGAAACGGCGGAGCAAATCCGTTCGGCGCTGGGGAGCGGAGAGGATACGCAAAGCGCGGCGGGAGAGGAAATGACGGCGGAGGAACTGCGTTCCATTTTGGAAGAAATCCTTGCCTGTCTGGACAGTTTTGAGGTGGAGCGGGCGGAAAGCGTCCTGAAAGAACATCAGGGCCGCGTGTTTCGTACGCAGACGCTGGGCGTACTGCTTCGTGACGCGCTCAGCGCAATGGATGAGTTTGAAACTGACCTCGCGGCGGAGAAACTCCGCGTACTGCTGGACACGCTCTGAATTCCCGTGTACGATGTGGAATTTGCGTCACTTTGGCTGGGGAAATTCGCTCCGGTTTCAGAGTTTGAGTTCCCCGCGAGCGTTTCCTTCTCGCTAAGTACGTTCGCGGGGCGTTTTTCGTATAGACGTCAACGATGGCTTATGTGCAACGCTTCAATAGACTGCGTTTTATTTCCATATTTATGAAACAAACGTGGCGCCTGACATGATTCATCTTGTCAAGCGGTCGTTCCTGTGATAAAATAAGAATATGCAAACATCCCATCAACCCTTTTTCATAAGGAGGAACCGTATGAGACGCACAAAAATTATCTGTACCCTTGGCCCCGCCACCGATAACCCGGAGACGCTCCGCGCGCTTATGCTCGGCGGCATGAACGCGGCCCGCTTCAACTTCTCCCACGGGTCGCATGAGGAACACCTTGCCCGCCTTCAGAATTTTGCCGGAATCCGTGACAGTATGGGCCTTCCCGTGGCCACTGTGCTGGACACCAAGGGGCCGGAAATCCGTATCCGGAGCTTCGAGACAAAAAGTATCGAGCTTCACGCCGGGGATACCTTTACCCTGACGTCCAGAGACATCCCGGGCAATCAGGGCGTAGTATCCGTGACGTATCCGGAACTCCCCCGGGAAGTCCAGCCCGGACAGCGTATCCTGATTGACGATGGACTCGTAGAACTGGACGTGGAGGAAATCCGGGATACGGAAATCATCTGCAAGGCCGCCAACGGCGGGACCCTCTCGGCCAACAAGTCCATCAATATTCCCGGCGTGCACATCAGCCTTCCCGCGCTGACGGAGCAGGATGTATCCGACATTATCTTTGGCATTCAGAACGATTTCGACTTTATCGCGGCGTCCTTTGTCCGGCAGGCCTCCGATGTGGAAGCGATTCGGAAGGTGCTCCGCGAAAACGGCGGCGAACGGATGCGGGTTATCGCCAAAATCGAAAATCAGGAGGGCGTGGACAACATTGACGCCATCCTTCAGGCCGCCGATGGAATTATGGTCGCGCGCGGCGATTTGGGCGTTGAAATCCCCGCCGCCCGTGTGCCCGTCATCCAAAAAGAGGCGATCCGCAAGGGCTTACAGGTCGGAAAACCCGTGGTCACCGCCACACAAATGTTAGATTCCATGATCCGGAACCCCCGCCCGACCCGCGCGGAGGTGTCGGACGTGGCCAACGCCGTGTTTGACGGCACAAGCTGCGTCATGCTCTCCGGGGAGACCGCCGCCGGAAAGTATCCCGTAGAGGCCCTCGCCGCCATGGACAACATTGTCCGGGAAGCGGAAAACTCCACGGACTTCTGGAAAGAGTTTGTGGAAAGCGGCCTGACGCCGGACGCCAACATCAATGACGCCATTACCCATACCTGTTGCCTGACGGCCAAGGACCTCAACGCGAAAGCCATTCTGACTGCGACCAATTCCGGCCATACGGCCCGTATGATTAGCCGGTTCCGTCCGGCCTGTCCGGTGGCCGCGCTGACCATGTACGAAAAAGTACGCCGTCAGATGTCGCTGTGCTGGGGCGTGATTCCGTTCCTGACGGGGGAAGTCAACTCCACGGACCGTATTTTCTCCCTGTCCTCTGAAATCGCCCTGAAAGAAGGGCTTGCCAAAGACGGGGACACCGTAGTCATTACCGCCGGCGTACCGCTGGGGCGGAGCGTTGCCACGAATCTGATTAAGGCGCACGTGATCAATGAAGAGGAAATGTACTTTACCAAGGCCCATTTGAGATAAAGCGTGTCAAGGGGCTGTGTCAAAATGTTGAGGCAGCCCCTTGGCTGGAATATAATGAAAAATTAAAAAATACGACAGCCGCTTCCAAAGAAGCGGCTGAAGGCGTATGATACTAATTCCGAATTAGCAAGTCGATGGAGGCAACTTCTTCAGCCACTTTCGTCTTGTAATATGAACGATGGTTTCATTTGTCAAAGCGCAAATAACTTCACAAAGCCGTTCCTCCACTTTGTCCAGAGATTCAAAGCACTCGTTTTTAAATCCGCGCTTTCTGAGTTCTTTCCAGATTTGTTCAATGGGATTCATTTCCGGCGTATAAGGAGGAAGATAAGCCAGTACGATATTGTCCGGCTTCTTCAAATTCTCCGTTGTATGCCATCCGGCATTGTCGCATAACAGAAGAATCCTATCATCTTCATATTCTTTCCTCAACTGTTCCAGAAACAGATTTATACATTTTATCTGACGGAAAGCGGAGTTGTTCTGGGACAGGAAAAGATTCATGAGAAGCCCAATGAAATCCCGGTCTTTCAGGAAATGCTGGACAATTTGAATGTGAAGGGCAAGACGGTCACGGTGGACGCCATGCACTGTCAGAAGGAGACCTGCCGGAAAATTGTCGAACGGGAAGGCGACTATCTTTTCGGCTTGAAAGGAAATCAGGAAACGCTCCATGACGATGTGACGTTGTTTTTTGAAAATACGCCGTCCGGTTTTGACATTGAGACTTTCGCCACGCTGGAGAAGAACGGAGGACGGTTGGAATACCGGAGATGTCGGAAATTGACGCAGTAGGACTGGCTGGAGCAAAAAGACGAATGGCCGGACTTGAAAACTGTTTTCGCCATTGACAGACGCGTGACAACAAAAAAAGGAACCAGCGAGGAAACTGGCTATTATATTTCCAGTTCCGACTTTTCCGCCCAAAAACTGATGGAAATTGCGCGGTAACATTGGAAAGTGGAGAGTATGCACTGGATGTTGGACGTAGTGGTTTCCGATTTTTCATCGGAAGAGACACACATCGCACTCAACGCTTTCCGAAAATACGCGCTGGCTTTGCACCGCGCCTATCTTGCTTCCGCCCCCAAAAAATGCGCTGTAAAAACCAATATGCTCAACTGTCTCCTTGACGATTCCTCGTTGCTTCGCGTCATTGCCTCCGGCTGACATTATCTGGAATATTCATGAAACGAACGTGCGCTTGCGGGAATTTTCACTTGATATTCTCCCTCAAAGATGTTATCATCTTCCCGCGTTTTGTTAGTGTGAATGTGCATAGCTCTATCATACGCCTTCAGCCGCTTCTAAAGAAACGGCTGTCGTATTTTTTAATTTTCCATTATATTCTATATAGGGGCTGCCTCAACATTTTGACACAACCCCTTTGGCGCGTTAGCGCCGGGAGGGGGCGAACATCTGTTTTCCAAGAAAAACTTTACACATACACTTGTCGATATGTTTCCCGTTTGCGCCGTGGACGGCAAAACGCATAAACTTTCCGGCGCCGCAATGGTAAATTCTGTGAATACGGACAAAAAAACGTTGCCGCGCGCGTTTCGTGATTGACAATCGTCCTTTCGGCGTATATAGTGCGGTAAATGTCTCCTGATATCTGATATGCCGCTGTCAACGGAAGAAAGGAACCTCCCATGAGACCCTTTAAAAGTTTTCTGAAACGGAAAAACATCATTTTTTCGGCGCGGCGTTACGGCATTGACGCCCTCGGCGCAATGGCGCAAGGCCTCTTCTGCTCCCTGTTAATCGGTACCATCATCCGCACGCTCGGACAGCAACTGCATATTGCGATCCTGTCCGATATCGGGGCTTACGCTATGTCGGTATCCGGTCCGGCCATGGCCGTGGCCATCGGCTACGCCCTGCAAGCGGACCCCATGGTCCTGTTCTCGCTGGCGGCGGTCGGGTACGCCGCAAACGCCGAAGGCGGCGCGGGCGGACCGTTGGCCGTACTCGTCATTGCCATTGTCGCGGCGGAATGCGGGAAAGCCGTGTCAAAGGAGACGAAAATTGACATCCTCGTTACGCCTGCCGTAACCATTCTGGCGGGCGTGGCGCTTGCCAAACTCATCGCCCCGCCGATCGGAAACGGCGCGCGCGCGTTCGGTATCCTCATTGACCGCGCCACCCGTCTGCAACCCTTCTGGATGGGAATTGCCGTATCCGTACTCGTGGGCGTGGCGCTGACGCTTCCGATTTCCTCCGCGGCCATTTGTCAGGTCCTGACCCTGACCGGTCTGGCCGGCGGCGCGGCGGTTGCCGGATGTTGCGCGCAGATGGTCGGATTCGCGGTGATGTCGTTCCGGGAAAACCGCTGGGGCGGACTGGTCAGTCAGGGCCTCGGCACGTCTATGCTCCAAATGCCCAACATCATCCGAAATCCGCGTATCTGGCTTCCCCCAACGCTCGTTTCCGCCGTAACCGGTCCGCTGGCGACCTGCGTGTTTCGTCTGGAGATGAACGGCGCGGCGATTAACTCGGGTATGGGAACGTGCGGGTTGTGCGGTCCGATCGGAGTATGGACAGGCTGGATGTCGCCGTCAGAAGAAGCGATTGCCAAAGGCGCGGCGGCCATGTCCCCGGGGGCCTTCGACTGGCTCGGACTGTGCCTGATTTGCGTTGTACTCCCGGCGGTACTGGCGCCCGTGATTTGTCAGGCGTGCAGGCGGCGGGGCTGGATTCGGGACGGCGATCTGACCTTATAGGCACGTGTCGGCTCACGTCCCAACGCTTCCGGCACGTCATGTTTCCATACGCTCCCGCGCGGGAGAAGTACGCCGCCAGCGTACCGGCCTTTTCCGTCCCTCCGGACGGGGAAAGGCCGGTTTTCGTGGCGGCGTTCGCTTTGGTCGTTGCTTCCTGACTCGTGGGAAGGTCTCCGCCCGCGCCCTATGCTACACAGGCGGCGGTTATCACTGCGTTCTTCAGCCTCAGTCCGGTTGTTGTCCGTCATGCGGCTTCCAAACGCATTCCGTCATTTGCATATCGGTAAAGACGGCCGTAAAGGACGAATCTTCCGGGGAACAGGCGTAAATTCCGAACCGGATTTTCCCATCTCCCTTCCGCATATGGCAAATACGCATTTGCCGGAAGCGGACGCCGTCATCGGAGCATTCTATACGGTAATCGTCCTCCCGTCTGCTCAGACGGTACCACATGGTTTTCACGTTGCCGGGAATTTCCGTGGTTGCCCAGTCGGAGTAACCGTCATTGGTCACCACGCTGCCCAAATGCTGAAACTCCCCGTTTTCGTATTCTACGGACGCTTTCAGCCAGTTTTCGCTGTCCAGATACATCACCACGCCGCACTGGTCAAACCGGCGCGCGCTGCCCGAAAAGTCCGTTCTCACAACGAAACTGAAATACCGCTCCTCCGTTTCCGTTTGCAGGACAGGCGCGTTGTCGTTCCGGAAATGGTAATAGGTCCTCTGCCAAAGGTCGGTATGCGGAAGCGTTGTAATTTCGACCCGCCCGTCTTGCGTGACACAGTTTTTCGGTTCCCTTGTCCATTGAAACGATTTTATGTCCATATTGCAGTCCTTTCTCCCGCTCCTTGCGTTTCGTTCAGTGTCCCGTGTCCGTTCCGGACGACAATGTTTCGTTCATGCTCCCGCTCCGGTAGCCGGTCAAGTCCATGGCGACGTAAGCGAAGCCTAACGCCTTACATTGCGTCACGACTTCCTTCCGGCGGGCCAGCAGGGCCGGAAAGTCGTCCGGCACGGTTTCAATCCGCGCTAATTGTCCGTGTACACGGAGGCGTACCTGTCGGAATCCCAAATCATGAAGGAACGTTTCCGCCCGTTCGACCCGGTTCAGTTTTTCTTCCGTGACGGCTTCCCCGTAGGCAATGCGGGAGGCCAGACACGCCGCCGAAGGTTTGTCCCACGTGGACAGCCCCCATTGCCGGGACAATTCCCGGATATCGGCCTTTGTCAGTCCGGCGTCACGGAGGGGGCTTTGTACGCCCAGTTCCACCGCCGCCCGCATTCCCGGACGGTAGTCCCCCTCATCATCCGCGTTGGACCCGTCCGCCACGACTTCAAACCCCTGTTCCGCCGCCACTTTCCGGAATACGGAAAAAGTGGCGCGCTTGCAGTCATAGCACCGGTCCGGAGG
This sequence comes from Oscillibacter sp., assembly GCA_017446225.1. Taxonomy (GTDB): domain Bacteria; phylum Bacillota; class Clostridia; order Oscillospirales; family Oscillospiraceae; genus Oscillibacter. The sequence goes on along the minus strand of JAFSRH010000030.1, from coordinate 14,338 downwards.
ATTGGTACGAAAGGCTTCCAATTCCAGTACGTGCGGGTCACATAAAATCTGTCTTACGCCTTCCCGCTGACAAAAAAGCCGCGCTTCTTCCTGTTCCTGTTTCGGGAGGATACAGGAAACAGCGGTCAGAGCAAGGACGCGTTCCCCCAGACAGTCATGGGCGGCTTTCAGCAGAAAAGCGGAGTCTACTCCGCCGGAAAACGCAACGGCAACGCGTCCCCAGCCCGACAGAATCGCTTGCAGACGTTCCAGTTTCTCGCTTAACACAGCGTCACTCACGGAAATTCCCCCCTGATTTTACGGCAAGACGGTTGATCTGTGCGGCCAGATATCCCGCGCCGTAGCCGTTGTCAATGTTCACGACCGCCACGCCGTTGGCGCAGGAATTGATCATGGTCAACAGCGCGGACAGTCCCCCGAAATTCGCTCCGTAGCCCACGGAAGTGGGGACCGCAATCACGGGCCGGGATACCAGTCCTCCAATGACGCTTGCAAGCGCGCCTTCCATACCCGCCGCCGTAATCACGCAGTTGGCGCTTTGTACGGTTTCCAGCCCGCTTAACAGGCGGTGCAGACCGCTGACGCCCACGTCATACAGGCGTTCTACCCGACAGCCGAAATATTCCGCCGTCTGGGCCGCCTCTTCCCCGACCGCGATGTCCGCGGTACCCGCCGTACAGACGCAGACGCACCCCGTCCGGCGTTTCCCGGGACGCTCTATTTTCAGGATTCTGGACACGGGGTCGTATTCCGCCTGAGGCAAAACCTCCCGGACAAGGCGTGACTGTTCCGGAGAGGCGCGGGTACCGAAAACTTCTCCGTGCTCCCGGTATAAAGCCTGAAAAATGCGTTTCAGGTGTTCGTCCGCCTTACCCGCACAGTAGACCACTTCCGGAAAGCCGTTTCGTGTTTCCCGGTGGGTGTCCAGCCGCGCAAAGCCCAAATCTTCAAAGGGCTTCCGGCGAAAATATCCCTCCGCTTCTTCTACGGACAGCGTCCCGTTCCGGACCTGTTCCAGTATTTCACGCGTTTCCATGTTCCGTTCCTCCGCGACAGTTTCCGCGTGATTCCGCCCCGAAGCGGAAAGACAGCGGTAAACGTAATTCGTTCGCTTCCAGCAAGGCCCGGTTCCGTAAAATCTCTTCCGCCGGACCGTCCCCGGCGATTTCCCCGTGAGACAGCAATATTACCCGTTTACAGGTGTCATAGATGAAATCCAAGTCATGGGAAGCAATCAGCTTTACGCCGGGCAGGGCGTTCAGAATGGCAATCAGGCGTTCCCGGTTGGCGGGGTCCAGCGCGGCGGACGGTTCGTCCAGTAACATCATCTCCGCGCCCATGGCCAGTACACCGGCAATCGCCGCAAGTTTCTTTTCTCCGCCCGAAAGCTGGTAGACGTTCCGGTTTCCCAGACCGCCCAGCCCCGTACGTTCCAGCGACTCCGCCGTGACGCGTTCCCAGTCGGGGCGGCCCTGATTCCGCGGTCCAAACGCCACATCTTCCCGAACCGTACGAAGAAAAAGCTGACTCTCCGAATCCTGAAATACGTAACCGGTCCGCTTCCGGATTTCCTCCAGTCCCTTCCCTCTGGCCTCCCGGCCTTGGACCCGTACGGAACCGCCGTAACCCTCTTCCAGACCCACCAGCAGTTTTAAAAGCGTGGATTTCCCGGCGCCGTTGGCCCCAATCAGTCCTACGGTCTCGTCCGCGCGGAGCGACAGTCCGCGAAACAGCGGGGGGTGGTTGCGGTAGGCAAAGGACAGATTTTCAATTTCTAAAGCCGCCACGGCCCAACTCCCTCCTTATCCAAATAACCGCCGCCCCGCCAGTTCAAAGATTGGCGCCGCCCGGACAAACGCCAGCGCGCACAGCCAGAGGACAAACCAGACAAAACCGCCCCGGACGGTCCCGCGTGACGGCGGCGGAAACTCCCCGTGAAAGCCCCGGAGCGTCATACTTTCATACACCCGTTCCCCCCGTTCCATGGTCCGCAACAGCATTTGTCCCGCGAACGCGCCCCAGATGGAAAAGGGAACCCCCTTTTCCCCCGGACAGCGCAAGCCACAGGCCAGTGACATCCGGCGCGCCTCCTGCATGAGAAGGACCAGATAGCGGTACGTCAGCATGGTGACCGTGACCGGAAGTTTGGGAATCCGTAACAGGCGCATGGCCCAGCAGATTTCCTCCAAGGTGGTGGTGGCGATCAGAAGGTAGGACGCCAGCGCCGCGAACAGTCCCTTGACAAACAGGGTGGCAAGGGAGATCATTCCCCCGCTGACCGGGACGCCCGCAAGCGTCAGGACCGGAACCCGGTCCAGCAAGGGATTGGCAATTCCCACCAGAAACAGCGCGCCTAAAATCCAGCGCGTCCGCGCCAACGCTTCCCGGAGGGACAGGTCCGCAATGGAAAAGCCCGAAATCCAGTACAGGGACATTCCCAGCAGCCCCGAGAGGGCGTAACGGGGAAAAGACGCCGTCAAAACAAGGTACCAGAGCGTTAATAGCAGTTTCCACAGAGGATGAACCCGGTGTAAAAAACTGTCTCCCGCCGCCAGTTCGTCCATACGGTGAACTTCCCGAAGGGCGCCGTCAAGACGGCTCACGGTTTCAACCCTGTTACGGAGCGGTTTTTGTGCCGGAACAGACGCGGAAGATACCCAACGGCCAGACACAGCGCGATGACAATCGCGCCGCCCGCCAGACCGCTTACCGTTGTGCCCAAAGCGGACCCGGAACCCGGAAAGGCGTAATCCGGCAGAACGGCCGTAGCGTTCTGAATCCGTTCCGCTAACGCCGCCGCGCCGCCGGAGGCTTCCAGTTCCGTGGAGCCGGTCAGCCGCTGGATACTCCATTCCAGCCCGTCCGGAAAGGCGGAGGCCAGCAGGGACAATCCGCCCGCCGTCACGATGGCCGCCGCCAGTAACGCGCCCAGCGCGCCTTTCCGGGACAGCAATCCGCGTTTCGACTCGGTCTCAAGACGCGCCGTTTCCCCGGTCCAGAGCAGTTCGGGACGCGCCTCATAGACAAACGTCAGCACGGCGGCGGTAATCAGGCCTTCCACAAGGCCGATGACAAGATGAATCGGCAACATAGCCGCCAGAAAAACCGGGAAGGGCAGTTCCGTTACGCCGGAAAGGGCCGTTTCCAGCGTCACGGAGAACGCGCCTAACTGTAAGGAAACCACGCTCCCCAGAACGGACGCGGCCAGAATCTTTTTCCGGCTGACGCCGTTCCGCATAACCCCGCGCCAGATGAGCAGTCCCCCGACAAAACACCCGTACGCCGCCATATTCCAGACATTGCACCCTAACGCTAACAGCCCCCCGTCCGCGAAAATCAGGCACTGAATCAGTAAAATGGCAATCATGGTCAGAAATCCCGCGTGAGGACCCAGCATACCCGACAACAGCATTCCGCCGCACAAATGCCCGGACGAACCGGTGCCCGGAATGGTAAAGTTGATCATCTGCGCGGCAAAGACGAACGCCCCCATGACGCCCATCGTGGGAGCCAGCCGGGGATTGTCATCCCTCCGCGCCTGTTTCATAGAGTACGCCGCCGTCAAAGCGGAACAGGCGTACATGGTCCCGGCCACCGCCGGAGAAATCAACGCGTCTGCCATGTGCATGAAAAAGCCTCCTTTGATTCCGTTCCAGTGACAAAATAGCGTCATTTCTTGGAAATTGTACCGTACGCGGTCCGTGATGTCAAGCGGAATTCTGACGCGCGCGGTATGACGTAATCTCAAGCGGCGGTTCTATGCCTCCGGGGCATAGAACAATTTGCCAAATAAGCATTGGACAACCGGGGCCGAAATTTGTATAATTCTATCATAGGACTACGGTTATCTCAAGGCCAACGCGGAACCAAAGAAGGAGGATACGGAATGTTACAACTACTCATCAACTTGCTGACGCCGATTTTCGAGGGAATGGGCGTCAGCCCCACGGACGTGCAAACCTACGTCCACGACCTGAGCGGGTACATTTACGCTGTTTTCGGGACGCTCCTGCTTGCTGTTGCTGTGATGGTCGCGGCCCACTGGTTCGTGAAGAAGGGACAGCGCGGCCTTGTGCGCTGGGGCGCGGGTCTGGCGTGGGTGACGGTCGCCGCCATTATCGCCAACGTCATTTGCTTCGGCCCCATGTACAACAACATCGCGCCGATTATGAACGGCAAAGCGAGCGTCACGCCGGAAGCGGCGGCGCATTCTGAGGAAGTCATCCGGAAAGTCGGCGAGGAAGGCATTGTGCTGGCGCAGAATGACGGCCTCCTGCCGCTTGCCGACACCACGAAAATTAACGTCTTTGGCTGGGCCTCCACGAATCCCATCTACGGCGGCACGGGTTCCGGCTCTTCCAGCAACGAAGGCAACGTGGACATTCTCACGTCCCTGAAAGACGCCGGGTTTGAAGTCAATCAGGACATTATCGACATGTACACGGCCTACAGCCCCACCCGTGACTTAGGCGGCAATGTCGTCAGCGTCAGCTTTACGAACTGGTCCCTGCCGGAACCGCCCGTAGAGAATTACACGGACGAACTGATGAACAACGCCAAAGCGTTTTCTGACACGGCGCTGATTGTCCTCTCCCGGAGCGGCGGAGAAGGTCAGGACCTCCCCGCCAATATGGGCGCCGTCATTGACGGAACTTATGATAACGTCCGCCAGACCCTTGCCAACGGAAACGAACGTTACAATTATTACGCCTCCTCCTATACCAACAACTCGGATGACTACGATGACTATGCCGCCGGGGAAACCTATTTGCAGCTCTCCCGTACGGAACGCGACATGGTGGCGCTTGTCGCGGCGGAATTTGAAAAAGTCGTGCTGGTGGTCAACGCCAACAACCCCATGGAACTGGGCTTTGTCAATGACTATCCCTCGATTCGTTCCGTGCTTCTCGTCCCCGGCACGGGCCGCACCGCTATGACGGGACTTGGGGAAATCCTCAAAGGAACGGTCAACCCCTCCGGGCGCACGATTGAAACCTATGTCTACGACCAGAAAGCCACGCCCGCGTGGAACAATTACGGCAACTTTACCTATGACAACGTCGGCGACCTTCTGGAACAGTACACGGCGGCGGACCCGGCGTTTCAGGGCGTGTTGTCTTTTGTGAACTACGCCGAAGGCATTTACGTTGGATACCGCTTCTATGAGACCGCTTACGCCGAAAATATGCCGGGGTTCGACTATGAAACCGTGGTGCAGTACCCCTTCGGCCACGGCCTGAGCTATACCACGTTCACACAGGAAATCACGGACTTTCAAGACTACGGAAACAGCGTTTTCCTGATTGTGACCGTTACCAATACCGGGAACACGGCGGGCAAGGATGTCGTGGAACTGTACTATACCCCGCCCTATAACAACGGCGGCATTGAAAAGGCGGCGGTCAACCTGATTGACTTCGCCAAAACCGATCTTTTGAACCCCGGCGCGTCCGAAACCGTGACGTTTGAAATCGCAAAAGAGGATATGGCCTCCTATGACTCCTCCGCGCTCAAGACGGCCAACGGCGGCTATATTCTGGAAGCCGGAGAGTATACGCTTTCCGTCCGCGCCGATTCCCACACGGTATTGGACGAGGTCTCCTTCACGCTGGATTCCGATATCGACTACAGCGCAACGGGACGCGCTTCCGACCTTGACGTTGCCGTGAACCGCTTTGAAAGCTACTCGAACGGCGGCGTGACGTATCTGTCCCGCGCGAACGCGTTCGCCAATTACGCCGCGGCAACCGCGCCCCCCACGGATTTCGCCATGCCTGATGACGTCCGCGCCTATCTGGACGCGCATTCCGTGGCGCACTACAACCCCGCCGATCATGAAATCCCCGGAACGGAAATGCCCGTTACCGGCGCGAAAAACGGCCTGACGCTGAAAGACTTTGTCGGCGCGTCCTACGATGACCCGCGCTGGGAACAGTTGCTTGACCAGTTGACGGTGGACGAGATGTGCCAGTTGGTGCAAATCGGCGGCTTCTCTACCGTGGCGGTAAACTCCGTGGGCAAAGTCGCCACGCAGGACAGCGATGGCACCGGCGGCCTGAATGACTGGTACACCGGCGTCTATGGCACGCCTTATCCCACCGAAACCATGGTTGCGCAGACGTGGAACAAAGACCTTGCTTATGAAGTCGGCGAGGCGATCGGGCAGGAATACGCCGATACCCATATTTACGGCTGGTACGGACCCGCCATGAATATGCACCGCACGGCGTTCAACGGACGGAACTTCGAGTATTATTCCGAGGACGGCGTGCTTGCCGGGAAAATCGCGGCGGCGGAAGTCAACGCGGCGGCGACAAAGGGCGTTTACGCCTACATCAAGCATTTTGTCGTGAACGATCAGGAAATCAACCGCTGTACGGCCCAGCAAATCCACCTCACGGAACAGACGCTCCGCGAAATTTACATGAAACCCTTTGAAATTGTCGTGAAGCAGTACGATTTCGATAATAATCCCCTTGCGGTCATGTCCTCCTTCACGCTCATTGGCCCGCATTACACGGGAGCCAACAGCGACCTCTTGAACGGCGTCCTCCGCGGCGAATGGGGCTATCAGGGCATGGTCCTTACGGACTGGTACGGCTCCTACGGCTATCAGCTCACCATGGACAGCGTCTTAAACGGCAATGACCTTATGCTGGGCTTCGGACGCAACGCCAGAACCGCCATTGAAAACCCCGATTCCCCCACTATGGTACAGGCTATGCGGCAGGCGTCCAAGAACATCATGTTTACGATTGTCCGGAGCGGGAACTACACCATGGAAGAAGAGGCTTCCGGCATGGACAACATGACCCGGACCTTCGTCCTGATTGACGTACTGGCCGCGGCCGTGATTCTGGGCGCGGGTACGGTCGTATTCCTTCGCTATCGCAAAAAGAAAGCGGTCTGATTTGAGAATTTCAGTCCGGTAATTTCCGGGGGCGTCCGTTGGACGCCTCCGGTTTTTTACGGACCGGTTCCGCGGGGAAGTTTTCCCGTAAAGAATTTTTCCGCCTCTCTGGTAATCCCGCGCCGCTTGTGCTATACTTTCAGCGCAACGCCCAAGGCTAACCGCCTTACATTAAGGAGGAAAGACAATGGTCAAACTGTATGACGGCGGCGTCTGGCTGGTCAACGGAGCGGAAATCGTTCCGGATTCCGAAGCCGCGCAGGCCCCCGCCCTGAAAGGCAGACAGAAACAGGACGCCAAAAAAGGTACTATCGCGTACTCCATTCTGAAGGCCCATAATACTTCCGGAGACATGGAACGCCTGAAACTGAAATTTGACGCCATGGCTTCCCACGACATTACGTTTGTCGGCATCGTCCAGACGGCAAAGGCATCGGGTATGGAGAAATTCCCCCTTCCCTATGTCCTGACCAACTGCCACAACTCCCTGTGCGCGGTGGGCGGGACCATTAACGAAGACGACCATATGTTTGGACTTTCGGCGGCGAAGAAGTACGGCGGAATCTATGTCCCGCCCCATATCGCGGTCATTCACCAGTACATGAGAGAGACGCAGGCGGGTTGCGGCAAAATGATTCTCGGATCCGACTCCCACACCCGTTACGGCGCGCTGGGCACCATGGCCATCGGGGAGGGCGGCGGCGAACTTGTCAAACAACTGTTGAATGATACGTATGACGTAAACTATCCCGGCGTGGTCGCGGTGTACCTGACGGGCAGTCCGCGGGCGTATGTCGGGCCGCAGGATGTGGCGCTTGCCATTATCGGCGCGGTGTTCAAAAACGGCTACGTAAAGAACAAGGTCATGGAATTTGTGGGGCCGGGCGTGGGGTCCATGTCCACGGACTACCGGAACGGTGTGGACGTGATGACCACGGAGACAACGTGTCTGTCCTCCGTCTGGCGCACGGACGGGGACACCAAGGCCTTTCTGACGGAACACGGGCGCGGGGACGAGTACCGGGAACTCAATCCGGCGGACGTGGCCTATTATGACGGCTGTGTGTACGTGGACCTGTCCACGGTCAAACCCATGATCGCCCTACCGTTCCACCCCTCCAACACGTACGAAATCGATGCCTTAAACGCGAATTTGCCGGACATTCTGCGCGAAGTGGAAAAGGCGGCGGAGAACGTCAGCGGCGGCCGCGCGCCCTATACGTTAATGGACAAAATCCGGGACGGAAAACTGCGCGTCCAGCAGGGCATTATCGCCGGGTGCGCGGGGGGAAACTATACGAACATTGTGGAAGCGGCGAACTGTCTGCGGGGCCGGAGTTGCGGAAACGGGGAGTTTTCGCTTTCGGTGTACCCGTCCTCCCAGCCGGTGTTTATGGACCTGACGCGTAAGGGCGTGGTTGCCGACCTCATGGAATCGGGCGCGATTGTCCGTACGGCGTTCTGCGGACCCTGTTTCGGCGCGGGCGACACCCCCGCCAACAACGCCCTCTCCGTACGGCACACGACCCGCAACTTCCCGAACCGGGAAGGGTCCAAACCCGGCAATGAACAGATGTCTGCCGTGGCGCTCATGGACGCCCGATCCGTGGCCGCGACCGCCGCAAACGGCGGCGTCCTGACCAGCGCGGAAGCGTTTGACTGCTGGGGCAATGTGCCGGAATACCGTTTCGACCCCACCGTGTACCAACGCCGCGTGTATCAGGGCTTTGGAAACCCCCAAGACGTGGACTTAATCTACGGACCCAACATCAAGGACTGGCCCGCCATGAGCGCGTTGACGGACAACATCCTTCTGAAAGTCTGTTCCAAGATTATGGACCCCGTCACGACCACGGATGAACTGATTCCTTCCGGTGAGACGTCCTCTTTCCGTTCCAATCCTCTGGGGCTTGCGGAATTCACGTTAAGACGGCGCGACCCGGATTATGTGGGGCGTTCCAAGGCGGCGGACGTACTGGAAAAGGCCCGTGTGGCGGGGAAGGACGTAACGGAAATCGAACCCGCGTTGAGCGGCGTCTTTGCGGCGATCCGTACCATTCCCGGACAGGAGCGCGTATCCGCCGCGGATACGGAAATCGGGTCCGTTGTTTACGCGGTCAAGCCGGGGGACGGTTCGGCGCGGGAACAGGCGGCATCGTGCCAGCGGGTGATAGGCGGCCTTGCCAACATCACGAAGGAGTACGCAACGAAACGCTACCGCTCCAATGTCATGAACTGGGGCATGATTCCCTTCCGGATGGACGCCGAACCCGGGTTTGACGTGGGCGACTGGATTTATGTCCCCGGAATCCGGAACGCGCTGGACGGCGACTTGTCCGGGATTGCGGCCTATGTCATCCGGGACGGCGGCGCGGAAAAAATCGAACTGTACGTGGACAGCATGACGCCGGACGAACGGAAGATTGTCAAAGCGGGCTGTCTCATTAACTACAACCGCGACCGCGGAAGGGAGCCGTGACCGCCTCCGGAAGCGTAAAAAACGGGACTGCCTCAGCAACGTGAGACAGTCCCGTTTTTGATTGTTATCAGGCCTTGCACTCTCCGGGGCCAAGGGGATTGCCTTCGTTAAAGTTACGGGCATTTTCCAGCGTAGTACCGGCAATGGCCTGTAACGCTTCGCGGGTAAAGAACGCCTGATGAGACGTCAGGACCACATTGGGGAACATCAACAGCCGTGCAAGCGTTTCGTTCCGGATGAAGTCATCGGAGTGGTCGGTATAGACGTAAGCGTCCTCGTCCTCGTACACGTCCAGTGCCACGGCGTGGAACTTCCCGGCTTTGAGGGCGGCAATCAAGGCTTCCGTGTCAATCAGGGCGCCGCGGCCCGCGTTGACCAGCATGGCGTCATCTTTCATGTGGGAGATGGCTTCCGCGTTCAGGATGTGATACGTCCCGCCCTCTCCCATGAACAGGGGCACGTGCAGGGAGACCAAGTCGGCCTTCTCCAGCACCGTGTACTTATCCGCATAGGTCAGCAGGCCTTCATCGACCAGTTTCTGGTTGGGGTACGCGTCCCACGCCAGAACCGTCATACCGAAGCCCTTGCAGATACGCGCGAAACACTGCCCGATTTGACCGGTCCCGATAATCCCGGCAACTTTGTTGTGCAGGTCCACGCCCATGAGGCCGTTCAGGGAGAAATTGTTGTCCTTGACCCTGTAAATGGCCTTGTGGAGGCGGCGGTTGGCGGCCATAATAATGGCCATTGCGTGTTCGGCCACCGCGTAGGGCGAGTACGCCGGGACGCGGACCACGGTCAGGCCGCGGCGGGCCGCCGCTTCCAGATCCACGTTGTTAAAGCCCATGCAGCGCAGAAGGACAAGGCGTACGCCGCCTTCCGCGAGCGTGTCGACCACTTGCGCGGGGCACTCATCGTTGACGAAAATGCACACCGCGTCATAGCCTTTGGCAAGGTACGCGGTCTCCGGGGTCAGACGGGTGCTGAAAAAGGTGATGTCGCAGTTGAACGTTCCCTCTCCCTTGTCCTTGACCAGTTCGCTGAAGAACAGCTTGTCATAGTCCTTGGTCCCGAAAAAGGCGATTTTCAGCACATTGACCTTTTTCTTTTCCGCGAACGTGTCCTTGAGAATTTTTTCGATCTGTTCCAGCGTGGCGGCCTCGTCCCCGCCTTCGGCGCTGATTTCCAGAACGGAGCCTTGAACCGCGTGCAGGCCCAGAAGCTGGATCACGTTGTTTCCGTTGGCGGTCTTGCCGTTACACTTTACGGTAATCTGCGAGGGCATTTTGACGCACGCCTGCGCGAGAATCGCGGCGGGCCGGGCATGGATGCCGAAAGGGTTCGTTACTTCAAACTGGATCGTCTGCATACTTTCTTCCTCCTTGGCGTTCCGGACATACTGTTCCGGGCTTTGTCACGCGCTGGGAACCGCTCTCTATAGTAGCACAGTTCCCGCGGAAATGCCAGTGTTTTTTTACATAAATTTTCCTTGTTTTTCGCGGGGCCGTCCCGGGGGACAAGGGCGGGAACGCGCGCGGCGGTTTCAAATTTTACGCTTGCAATCGCTCCGGAAATCTGGTAAAGTGAGGAAGCGTTTTGACGGTCCGCCGGTCGGCGGTTTCACCAAATTTGGCCCGTATTTTTGGACGCAATCCCAATACGAACCGCTCCGCAGTGCCGGACGGTTGGAAATGAGGCGCACATGATGAATGAAAACATTCGCGTTGTGGAACAGAAAGACCCTAAAATTGCCCGGGTGCTCTCTCTGGAACTCAAACGCCAGCAGAACAACCTTGAACTGATTGCCTCGGAAAACATTGTCAGCCCCGAAGTCATGGCGACTATGGGCAGCGTGCTGACGAACAAGTATGCCGAGGGCTACCCCGGACACCGTTATTACGGCGGCTGTGAATACGTGGACATCGCCGAACGGATCTGCATTGAGCGCGCAAAGGAAGTGTTTTCCGCGAAGTACGCCAATGTACAGGCGCACAGCGGTTCACAGGCGAATTTCTGCGTCTATCTGGCCCTCTGCCAGCCCGGGGACACCGTCCTTGGCATGGACCTCGGCGCGGGCGGACACCTGACCCACGGCAGTAAAGCCAGCTTTTCCGGAAAACTGTATCATTCCGTCTCGTACGGCGTCAACCCGGAGACGGGCTATATTGACTATGAGGACGTACGCAGACAGGCCGAAGCCTGCAAGCCCAAAATGATCATCGCGGGCGCGTCCGCGTACCCCCGCGTCATCGACTTCAAGAAGTTCGCGGAAATCGCGCATGATGTCGGCGCGTATCTGATGGTGGACATGGCGCATATTGCCGGACTGGTCGCCGCCGGGGAACATCCGAACCCGTTGCCGTACGCGGACGTGGTCACGACCACGACCCATAAGACCATGCGCGGCCCGCGCGGCGGAATCATCCTGACCAATCACGAAGACATTGCCAAAAAAATTGACCGGGCCATGTTTCCGGGGACTCAGGGCGGACCGCTTATGCACATTATCGCGGCCAAAGCGGTGGCCATGGGGGAGGCCCTGCGCCCGGAGTTCAGGGACTATCAGGCCCAGATCATCAAGAACGCCCGTACGCTCGCCGAAACGCTCACAAACGGCGGCATTGACCTTGTCACGGGCGGCACGGACAACCATTTGATGTTGCTGGACCTGCGGAAGCTCAACATGAGCGGCCGGGAGTTGGAGGACCGTCTGGACCGCGTGCACATCACGGTCAACAAGAACGCCATCCCGAACGACCCGCGCCCGGTGTCGGAGACTTCCGGGGTACGTCTCGGGACGCCCGCCGTGACGACCAGAGGCTTCAAGGAAGAGGAGATGAAGATTGTCGGCGAGCTGATTCTGAAAGCGATTTTCGAGTTTGACATCAGCCGGGGCGAAATCCTCTCCACGGTGGACGAACTGTGCGTCAAGTACCCGCTGTACTGACACGGAACATGAACGTGAAAACCCCTCCCCGGGAACGGGGGAGGGGTTGCGCGTCTTTTACGGGAGAGCCTTCCGGAACGGACCGCAAAGCGGGACATTGTCCGCGCTCAACAGGAACGCGTTCAGGTACGCGGCCCCGGACGTGTTCAGCGTCAGGGCGGCCGTGGTATCATCGGCCGTGTCCAGAAGCGCGCAGCGGAGCATTTGTCCCTGTTCGGAGTACGCGGCGACTGCCACGACTTCGCCCTTCTGAACCTTCTGATTGAAACGGACCGTAACCGTATTTCCGGAGACCGTCACGCCGCTGATACCGTGTCCGGACCACTGCGCGGTGGCGGTAACGTTTTCGGTCACCTGAAGCGTCTGGCCGACTTTGTAGAGTTTGCCGTTGATCAGCCAGCCGGTAAACCGCGCGTCCGGGGACGGGGCGCTGAATTCGCAGTCCGGAAGCGTAAACTTCCCATCGTCCGCGACTTTCCGCGTGGACATGGAGCCGCTGCCGCCGCCCGGGGCAAAGGCGACAAACAGCGTGGCGTTCGTGGCCACGTTCTCCGAATTGGCCGTGACCTGTTTGCCGTTGAGCAGGTAGGAGTCAATGCTGACCAGACTGGTCGTATCCGCCATGGCCTGTCCGTTGACCATGCCAAGCGTCATGAAATGCGTCATGACGCTTCCGCCAATCTCCACCTTGTCCGTTTTTTCGTTCAGCATGGATTGGAAGGTGATATTGTAATGTCCCTCCTTGACGTCCTCGCCAAACATGATACAGTTCAAATTTTCCTGATCGTTCACCGCGAAACTGAAACCGGTTGCCGTGGTGCGTACCTCCGCCGACTGGTCGACATGGGTAATGCTGGCCTCAAACTGCGGCGCTTCTCCGCCCATCAGCGCGCCTTCGTTTCCGGCGTAAAGTTTCGCGTCCTTACGTTCCACCGTGTAGATCTCGACCGGGAGCCAAAGGGAGCGGGTACCTTTCACGGAAGATTCGCCGTCCGCCGGAATGGCCAGTTCCACCAGCGGATAAATATCCGGCTGGGTGGTAATCAGTTCGCCGTTTTGCAGGGAGGCGACCGGGGTCCCGGTCTGGTCCTTAATGACAACATCTCCGTTTACGGTGAGCAGTTCGACTTGGTTGGCCGTCTGCTGATTCCGGTCTGTCCAGACCTTGTAAAAGTCGGCGTACGGGACAAAGGAAATCCAGCCTCCGAAGGCGCTGCCCCAGTCGTACGTGTCGTTCAGGTGATAGTACCAGCCGGTATAATTGCCCGCGGTATCGGTCGTCAGGGTGATGTAACACTCCTGATTGGGGTAGTTGCTGTCATAGATCATCAGGTAACTTTGCTTGTCGTTGATTTTCCGGATCTCATAGCCGACAACGGCGTGTCCGCCCTCTTTCCCGTAGACGGTCAGGAGTACGGGGTCATTGCCGGTCTGGGCGTACGCGGCCACGGCGGCGCAAAGCTCGTTCAACTTGTTTTTGTTCCTGCCGATGGCCGACTGAACCGCGGTGGAATATTGGCTGATTTGCATGGCTTCCAGCAGTTCCCTTACGGTAAGGTTTAACTGCGCGCTTTTGTCGCCTGTCTGGAGCTGGGAGGGGGCGGAGGCGTTGGCGCGGAAGTCGGACGTTTTGAGCGCGTTCTGGGCGAACATGGAGGAAGTCGAGGAAAAGCCGTAGCAACTGCCGCCCCATTTGGAATAGGCCATCCAGAATATTTGCGCCCGCATGGTGTTGCCGAACATCATTTTAAAGCGTTCGTAGGGAATCTGATAGCCGTTCGTGTATCCCAGTCCGGCGAAGGAATTGGCGAAGCCGTAGGAGAGGTCGGACAGGCCGGGGGCTTTTTTCACGGCGGTCCAATGCGCGTACAGGACCTGCGCGGCGGTCAGGTTTACGGTCGTGGACGCCGTGACCTGCGTCCCGCCGCTGGCGGCGGTGAACCAGCCGTTAAACGTGTAATTGGCGCGGGTAGGCGTGGGCAATGTGCCGTACGTCTGGCCC
>JAFSRH010000003.1 GCA_017446225.1 Oscillibacter sp. | reverse complement strand
GTGGAGCGTACTTTTGGGTGGCTTAACCATTCCCGCCGCCTCAGCAAAGACTATGAGATTACGACCGATTCCTCCGCTGCCATGGTTATCATTTCGCACTGCCACACCCTGCTCAAACGCTTGTGAATACGACCTCTTACTTTAAAAGCGTTTTCGTTCCCCGGCGTTTTCCAGTGCCGTCAGGGCGGAAACGGGGTCTTTTACCTTGGCCATAAAAATCATGGCCGCAATGATATAGGGCTTATAGCTGGCCTGTTTGTAGAGGGGCACCAGATACCGGTCGAAAACGGAACGCTCCACTTCCCCCTCCGGACAGCTTAACCCGCTGATGTCGGCCGGCAGACAGTGCAAGTACAGCGCCTTACCGTTCCGTGTGCGCGCCATCATCTCTTCGGAACAGGTCCAGCTCTTGAAGCGCGCGTTCCGGCGCAAGAGACGCTCTTCCAACGCGTCAATCCCGGCGCGGTCCCCGGCCTGATATAGCTTTGTGCGCTCCTCCATGGCCGCGAAAGGCGCCCAGCTTTTGGGATATACAATGTCCGCGTCCTGAAACGCTTCTTCCATGGTGTCAACTTTCCGGTAATGTCCGCCCGTTGCGGCCGCGTTCTTCTTCGCGACCTCTTCCACTTCGGGCATGACATCGTAACCTTCCGGATGGGCAAGGACCACATCCATACCGAACCGGGTCATGAGTCCGATAACGCCCTGCGGAACCGACAACGGCTTTCCGTAGGAAGGGGAATAGGCCCATGTCATGGCAATCTTTTTCCCCCTGAGGTTCTCCACGCCGCCGAACTCGTGGATTATGTGGAGCATATCGGCCATGCACTGGGTCGGGTGGTCCACGTCACACTGCAAGTTTACCAGCGTGGGACGCTGTTCTAAAATGCCGTCCCGGTAGCCCTCGTCCACGGCGTCCATAAAGGCCTTCTGGTACTTGTGGCCTTCGCCAATAAACATATCGTCCCGAATGCCAATGACGTCCGCCATAAAAGAAACCATGTTCGCGGTCTCACGAACCGTTTCGCCGTGGGCAATCTGGCTTTTTTTCTCGTCCAAGTCCTGCACGCCGAGGCCCAAAAGGTTACAGGCGGAGGCGAAAGAAAAGCGGGTACGGGTGGAGTTGTCGCGGAAAATGGAGATTCCAAGGCCGGAATCGAAAATCCGCGCGGACTTGTTCCGCTGCCGCAAGTCACGCAAGGCGTCCGCCACGGTAAAGACGGCCTCCAATTCATCGTCCGTCTTGTCCCATGTCCAGTAGAAGTCCTGCCGGTACAGATTTCCGGCGCGCAGATTCTTCAATCGTTGCGCCAGTTCCATGGTTTTGCTCATAATGGCCCCTCCTCTCTGTTACGCGTCACAAAATCGGGTTGTCCGTCAGGCCCTGACGGAACTGTGTGACGTCCTCCGTCCGCGCTTCCTCTTTGTACAGGCCGGGCGCCGCGGCGTACAGCGCGGCGCAAGTAACCAAGTCCTGTTTCCACGTAATTTCATTGGGGGCGTGGGCCTGACTTTCCGCGCCGGGTCCAAAGCCTACGCACGGAATCCCGTAACGGCCCTGAATGGAGACGCAGTTGGTGGAGAACGTCCATTTGTCCGTCAGCGGACGGCCTTCCCGTAAACGCATGGCGTCCTTTGCCGGGTCGGCGTCCTGATGGCCGATCCGTTTGAGGCCCCACAGGGCATGATGGGCGTCTATGAGGGCCTGTACGTGGGCGGCGGATTCCTTGTGAATCCACGTGGGGAAGAAGCATTCCGTCTTGTAGACCTCTCCGGTCCATGACGGGCGCTCGTAAAGATACATGGACACCTTGACATCGTCCCCATATTTCCGTACGGACGGAAGGGCCTCAATTTCTTCCATACAAGACTTCCACGTTTCCCCGGCGGTCATGCGGCGGTCAACGGAGATGGAACAGGAATCCGCCACGGCACAACGGCTCGGAGAGGTATAGAAAATCTGGCTGACGGTACAGGTACCCCGTCCGAGAAAACGCGCGTCCTCGTAATGCTCGGGATTGTAGCGCGGATTGAGCATTTTTATCAGACCTTTGATCGGCTCCGTGTCACGGTCGCCGTTTTCGTTCAAGGCCCGGACGTCCCGCAGAATATCGGCCATTTTGTAAATCGCGTTATCGCCCCGTTCCGGCGCGGAGCCGTGACAGGAGACGCCCTTCACGTCCACCCGAATTTCCATACGGCCCCGGTGGCCCCGGTAGATGCCGCCGTCCGTGGGTTCGGTGGAAATCACGAACGCAATTTTTTTCCGCGCCTCCTCAGGGGACCCGAAAGACCGGTTGACAATGTACTGCCAACACATTCCATCGCAGTCTTCCTCCTGAACGGACCCGACTACCATGATTTTGTAGCCGTGCGGAATCAGGCCCAGTTCCTTCATGATTTTGGTCCCGTAGACCGCGGAAGCCATGCCGCCTTTCTGGTCCGAACCGCCCCGGCCGTAGATGATGTCGTCCGTCTCATAGCCCGCGTACGGGTCGGCGGTCCAGTTCTCCCGGTTGCCGATTCCGACCGTGTCAATATGGGAGTCAATGGCAATGATTCTGTCGCCCTGCCCCATCCAGCCGATCACGTTGCCGAGGCCGTCTATTTCCACTCTGTCGTACTCCAGCCGCTCCATTTCGGCCTTTACGCACGCGGCGACCTCCTTCTCTTCGCAACTCTCGCTCGGACAGGAAATCATGTCCCGCAGAAACCGGCTCATGTCGGCGCGGTAACCTTGCGCGGCCGCCTTTATTTTTTCAAAATCCATTCTTGCCCTCCTTCTACGCGTACGCTGTAAACATTACGTTTCCCGGCCCCAGACAATGCGGCGGTACCGCTCCGGGTCCGTGTCGCCCTCCGTGGAGAAGAGCAACACGTGAGACTGTCCGTCCAGCCCTATGGCTTCGCGTAAGTCACGGTACCTGTCGGTTTCCATGAGGGCCGCAAGCAGTCCCATTCCCACGGCGCCGCTCTCGCCGGAAATCATCGCGGAATCGCCTTTGAGGGGGGCGGCAAGCATTCGCATTCCGCTGGCCGAAACCCAGTCCGGACAGGACACGAACGCGGAAACATGATTCCGGAGAATGTCCCACGCAATGACGTTCGGCTCCCCACAGGCAAGGCCCGCCATGATGGTGCGTAAATCGCCCTCCACAATCCGGGGGTTTCCATCCCCGGCCAGCGCGCCGCGGTACAGGCAGTCCGCCGCCCGCGCCTCCATTACAATCAACTTGGGCGGGTCGTCCGGGAACAGATTCGTGAAATACCCTGCCGCCGCCCCGGCAAGGGAGCCGACCCCGGCCTGTACAAAGACGTGCGTAGGCCGGCGGACGCCCGTTTCCCGCAGTTGCGCGGCCGCTTCGCTGACCATGGTTCCGTATCCCTGCATAATCCATACGGGGATTTGCTCGTAGCCCTTCCACGCCGTATCCTGTACGACAACGCCGCGTTCCGTTTCGGCGGCCTCCTTCGCGGCCATGCGGACGCACTCATCATAATTGACTTCCTCAATCGTCACCCGCGCGCCCTCTCTGGCAATGTTGTCGTAACGGCTCTTGGAAGTGCCCTTCGGCATACGCACGACCGCTTTCTGTCCCAGTTGACGGGCGGCCCACGCCACGCCCCGGCCGTGGTTGCCATCGGTGGCGGTAAAGAAAGTCGCCTGTCCGAACGCCTCCCGGAACGCGGCGCTTGTCAGGTAGGCACAGGTCATTTCCCGTACGTCCCGGCCCAGTTCCCCGGCGATATACCGCGCCATAGCAAACGAGCCGCCCAGTACCTTAAACGCGTTCAGGCCGAACCGGTAGGACTCGTCTTTGACATAGAGACCGGCCAGCCCCAGATAGCGCGCCATGTTTTCCAGCCGGTTCAGAGGCGTAACGCAGTATTGCGGGAAACTCCGGTGAAACGTCCTCGCCTTTTCCACTTCCTCCACGGACATTACCTCAAGCCACCGGTCATCGCTTTTCGGCATATGGTTGCCGGTCCACTTGATTTCTTCCATGTTCGTTTCCTCCGTTTCTGCCTCAAGGTACGATAAGCCACGGATACTTGTCCCGAACGGTCAAAATGATGTTCCGTACCGTTTCATTGAGTCCACAGGCGCGGTCCGCGGCGTCCAACTCACGGGTCTGTCCGTCCAGCCGGGTCAGACACCGCGTGCCGTCCAGCGGAAGCCAGCCCTGATTGGAACTGTTGTCGAAGTCCTCTCTTGACCGGTAGAGCGTCAGTTTGTCCCGGTAGGGGGCGCCGTCGTAGGGACAGAACGCCGCGCAGTTGCCGCACTCGTTGCACATCCCGTCCACGTGGACAATCTGCGGCATAGCGATTCCCGGAACCGTTATCGCCACATTCGCCCGGTTCGGACACACGTCCACGCAGTTCTGACAGACCGCGGCGCATTCCAGACACCGTTCCCCCGGCCCGCAGACGCCGCAGTCCGCGCACAACTCGCCCTTCCGCTCCATGGCCCGTACAGGGTCCGTATCGGCGTTCCGCCAAGCGTACCGGTCAAGGTCCATATCCGGCAGAATGGCCTTTACGGCCTCCGCCGCGTCCGCGATTGCCTCCACGACCGTGGCCGGACCGCGTTTCCGGTCGCCAATGACGGGACAGCCGCCCGTATCCACGCTCTCGTCAATCCTTTCCCCGACCGCCGCCACCAGCGTACTACAGGGGAAGGTTACGGTCCGGCCGGTTGGCACCGGGGAACGGCGTCCGGAGTTGTCCGGGCTTCCCAGTTCCATGACCGCGCAAGTCAAAGTTCCGTCCTTCACGCCCACGGGGGAGAGCAGTTCCAGAAATTCCACGCCCTCTTCCAGCGCAAGAAGCAGTTCCTCTTCCTCCGCGGGCATTTGCTTCTTTGTGCGGCGGTAAATGAGGCGTACGTTCCGAACGCCGGGGAGACGCTTTACGGCCCTTGCGGTGTCCATGGCGGAGTTCCCCGCGCCAATGACCGCGACATCCGCCCCCAGCGCCGGAGTCAGGCCGTTTTTGATTGCGGACAAAATTTCCGTGAAATTCACGTAGTTTCCGTACTCTAACCGGAGTTCGCCGCATTTTTGGGCGCCTGTCGCAAACAGGATATGCGTATAGCCAAGGCCGCGCAATTCGGCGGCGGAAGAGACATAGCTGTGTAACCTGACGTTTACGCCCAGCGCGCGCAGAAGCGCCTCGTCCCGGTCAACGGAATCGGAGGAAATCCGGAACGCCGGAATGATATGACGCGCCACGCCGCCCAATGTGCCGGTAGCCTCGTAAATGGTGACGTCCGCGCCTTCCCGGCGCAGGAAAAACGCCGCCGCCATGCCGGCCGGACCGCCGCCCACAATCGCCGCCTTCACTTCCGGATGGGACGCCCTCGGCTTCATGGCAGGCAACAGGGCTTCAAAGCCTTGTTCGGCCGCCGTACGCTTTGCCGCGCGAATCGCGACCGGCTCCTCATAGAATGTACGCGTGCACTTGTCCGTACAGCGATGGGGACAGATGGCTCCCGTGATGAACGGCAGGGGATTTCGTTCCGTGATGACTTCCAACGCCTCCCGGAACTTTCCTTCCCGTACCAGACGCAGATAGGCGGGGATATCCTGACGGATGGGGCAGCCGTGCGTACAGGGGGCCGTGAAACAGCCGGTAAGCGGTACCTTTTCCGCGAGTTTCCGGACGGGCGTCTTGAGGGGTTTCCGGTAATAGGGGTCGGTAAAGACGCGCTCCGCCAAATCGCTGACGGCGTCCGTGTCCACGCCGTCCCATGCCGCGCAGGACAGGCTTTGCAGTTCCCGTCCAAGGCCGTTGAAACGCTGATAGCCTCCGGGTTTTAACAGGGTCGTGGCCACGGTGACGGGCCACACTCCCGCCGATACCAACGCCTTCACGCTGTGGATATCCGCGCCGCCGGAATACGAGATTCTCAGCGTCCCGCCGAACTCCCGGGAGAGCCGCGCCGCCAGCGCAATCGACAACGGGAACAACGCCCGGCCTGACATATACATTTCCGCGCTTGGCAGTTCCCCCGCGGTCACGTCAACCGGAAACGTATTGGTCAGTTTGACGCCGAACTCTACGCCGTACCCGTCCGCCAACGCCCGGAGACGGCGGAACATGGGGACCGCGTCCGCCCATTGCAAATCCTCCCGGAAGTGATGGTCGTCAAAGGCCACGTAATCAAAGCCCAGCCTGTCCAGAACGGAACGGGCGCGTTCGTAGCCCAGAAGGGTCGGGTTACATTTTACGTAAGTGTGCAGGCCCTTTTCCCGGATGAGGTAGGAGGCAATCCCTTCAATTTCAGCGGGCGGACAGCCGTGCAACGTGGATTCCGTGACGGAGCGGGAAATCACGGGGGAAATGTTTTCCGCAAAGTCGGCGTCAATGGCGGAAAACCGGCGCAGATGGTCCAGAATCCACGTCCGGCACGTCCGGAATACGGGCGTTTGAGAGGCGTCCGTCATCTCCGTGAGGTACTTGTCGATTTTGGGACTTTGAATGCCGGCCAAATCGTAGCCAACGCTCATATTGAATACGAAGCCGTGCGCCGCGCCCAGCGCCATTTCACGGGAAAGGACCTTGCAGGCAAACCACGCTTTTACATACTCCTCAAAGGCCTGAGGAACCGTCAATTCCGTGGACCACTCGCAATTATAGCCCTCGTCCCGGGCGGCAATACAGGGCTTGGAGACACATTCGCGCAGTTCCTCGCCGTCCATTTTCTGGACCGTTTTCAGCTCAAAGAAGCGGGCGCCGGACACGTACGCCGCCACAATGTTCTGTGCCAGTTGGGTATGCGGACCGGCGGCGGGTCCCAGCGGAACTTCCACGTTCTCCCGGAACATGGGACGGGACGTGCCGTAAGCGGGACCTTTCCGGACGCCGAATACCGTGCCGTTCCTGTGGTACTCTTCCAGTATCCAGTCCATCAAAGCGTCAAAGGGGACAGGCCGCATAATGTCGCTCATACAAAGACGCCTCCTTTACGTTCCAGCGGATTTTCCATCAGTAAGTTTGTCCGTTCAAATCGCCCCACAACGCCTTGGACTGCTCCATACAGAACGCGCTTACCGCTTCCTCGTCAATCGTGACAAATTCGCGGTCTTGATAGAGAAGTTTCCCGTTTACAATGGTCGTGCGGCACTGTCTCCCGGTCATGCCGAAGAGCATATGCCCGTCTATGTTCTCCGCGCCAATCGGCGTAAAGGGTAGGTAATCCATGACAATCACATCGGCGGCCGCGCCGGGTTTCAAGACGCCCAAAGGCTTTTCAAAGTAACGCGCTCCAATCGCGGCGTTGTTACGGAACAACATCCCGGTCGCTTCCTCCCAGCCCACGTCAGGCAGGGCGGCGTTATGACGTTGTACCGCCAAGGCGGCTTTCAGGCTTTCCAGCATATCGTGCGTGTAGGCGTCCGTGCCCAGCCCCAGAAGGATTCCCTTTTTCCACATTCGCAGGACCGGCGCACAGCCCACGGCGTTCCCCATGTTCGATTCGGGGTTGTTGACTACCATGGTATTGGTCTCCCGGATGATGTCCATTTCGGCGGGGGAAACGTGGATACAGTGGCCCAGAATCGTCTTTTCCCCCAGAATGCCGTTGTACAACAGGCGGTTCACCGGACGACAGCCGTAATTGCGAAGGGAGTCATAGACATCGTTCATGCCCTCCGCCACGTGGATGTGGTAGCCGGTCGTGCCGTTGTTGGCCCTGACCATGGCCTCAAAGGTCCGGTCGGAAATCGTAAAGAGGGCGTGTCCGCCGAACATGGCCCTGACCATGTCGGAACGCTTCTCTTTGCAATGTCGGGCAAACTCCGCGTTTTCCGCAATGGACGCGGCGCATTTTGCGGGGCCGTCCCGCTCGGAGACCTCGTAACACAGACAGGAGCGGACGCCGGCTTTCTCCGCTACTTCCTCAATCGCGAAAAGGGAGCCGGCAATTTCCCCGAAACTGGCATGATGGTCAAAGACGGTGGTCACGCCGTTGCGGATACACTCCAAATAAGTCGCCCACGCACAGGCCCGGACGCCGTCCAGCGTCAGGCGGCGGTCAATGTTCCACCAAGTGCCCTCCAGAACTTCCAGAAAGTCGGACGGATGGTTTTCCTTGATACTCAGGCCTCTGGCCAGTCCCGAATAAATGTGGGTGTGCGCGTTGATAAATCCCGGCATGATGATTCCGCCGCGCGCGTCCACGAAATCCGCGTTGGGGTACTTCTCTTTCAGGGCGGACAGGTCCCCGACTTCCCGCACGCGTTCGCCGTCCAGAAGAACCGCGCCGTTCTTCAGCCACGGTCTTTCGTTGTCCCGGGTACATACGTTTCCGTTTCCGATCAACAGCATGGCAAGCCCCCCTTAAAAAACAAGGCTGGCAGTCATCCCGAAACAAAAGACGAATACCAGCCCACGCGTAAAGCGCTCCGTTACAGCTTTCAATTTTCACAAAACGGGCAAATCTCACCGCTGTTTCTATCATAGCATAAACCGGAACGCTTGACAAGAGGACAGAAGAAAAAATTCCGCTGTCGTATGCGTACACAGTTTCTTGGCAAAGCCCCCTTTCGGCGCTACGCGTCACTTTCCCCGTTCCGGGGGACAGCCAAAGTTGCAAGCAGTTGCGTTCAAAATGTTGCGGATTCCTTGCAAAATTGCGCCACCTTCCCCCACAATGCGGGGGAGGGTGGCGCATTAGCGCCGGGAGGGACGAACATCTGTTTGCCAAGAAAAACTTTACACATACGGCGTCTTTGGGCGGGGAAGGCCCGTAAGCGCGGCGGACGGCTTTGTGATAAAGGCCAAAACAGAAAACCGGAATTGTAGAAAACGCTGAAAAGCAATTCTGTCCCTTGACAAGACCGGTAAAATCATGTACATTATTCATCATAAGTCTGACATATGGCATAGGACACAGCAACAAAGGACAAGGGACTTGGAAAGGACGGAGGGACAGTATAATGAGAGTAGGCAAACGAATCGCGGCGGCGCTGTTCGCGTGCTGTCTGCTGGCGGCAAGCCTGACGGGCTGCGGCGGGGGCGGTACCGCGGCCACGGACGGGGAGTATCAGAGCGTCAACCTTGCAATGGCCGTCAACGGCACCGATACGCAGATTGACGCTCTGGTAGCGAATTATTTCGCCGACCTCGTGATGGAACGTTCCGGCGGGGCGGTCATGGTGGACGTGTTCCCCAACGACACCCTCGCCGGTGGCAACGCTACAAAGGGTATCGAATACATCGCCGTGGGCGGCTCCGATTTGGGCGCGTACGCCACCAGCGTGCTGGCCAATATTGAGCCGAAAATGTCCGTATCCACAATTCCGTGGTCATTCACTTCCTACGAACAGGCCCGCAAGGTCATTGACACCACCGGCGGGGCGTACTACGCCGAACTTCTGGCGGCCAAGGGCATTACCTATCTTGGCTCCTTCCACAACGGTTTCCGGCAGTTGACCAACAGCAAACGGCCCGTCACAAAGCCGGAGGACCTCAAGGGCCTGAAAATCCGTGTTCCCGGTTCGGCCGTCTACATGAACACCTTTAACGCGCTGGGAGCCAACCCCACCGCCATGAGCTGGAGCGAAGTCTTTACCGCTATCCAGCAGGGGACCATTGACGGACAGGAAAACGGCTGTTCCATCACGAAGTCCGCGAAAATGGACGAAATCCAGAAGTACATGACCATCTGGAACTACAGCTACGAAAACGACCTGTTTCTGGTGAATACGAAAATCTGGGAGAATCTGCCCGAAAACACGCGCGAACTTATTCAGCAGTGCGCCACGGAGGCTTGCGAGTGGGGCCGCGACAAGCTCGAAGCCGATGAGGAAGCGTTGATTCAGGGCTTCCGGGACGTGGGCATGCAGGTCGACATCCTGACGGAAGAACAGTTAAAGGTCTTTCAGGACGCCGTGTCGGACGTGGTGGCCGAGTTGAAAGCCACGTACGGCGAAGAAGCCTGTGCCGCGTTCGGACTGTGAGAGGGGGAAACGCAATGTCCGCGATTCTGGAAAAAATTGAGAAGTTCGTTTCTTGCGTCTGCGTGTCGATTATGGCGGTACTCGTGTTCGGGAACGTCATTGCGCGGTTCGTGTTCGACCACTCCCTCGCCGTCTCCGATGAGATGTCCACGTATCTGTTTGTGCTGATGAGCTTCATGGGCACGGCGATTGCCGCGCGGCGCGGGGCGCATTTGGGCCTGTCCATTGTCACGGACCGCCTCGGCGAAAACGCCCGGAAGAACGTCCAAATTGTCATGTACGGCGTGTCGGCGTTCTTCTGCCTGTTGATTGTCATTTTCGGCGTGCAGATGGTCGTCAGTCAGTACACGCTCGGGCAGGAGACCGCCGCTATGCAGTGGCCCGAATGGATTTACGGCTCGTTTGTCCCCATTGGCGCCTGTTTCGCGATGATCGCCTTTTTACAGGGTATCGTCAATATCCGCAGGTACGGACACCCGCAGGGCAACCCGCAGGAACAGTTCTCCGATGACATGATCAATCAGGCCGTGAGCGAAAAGACCATTGAGACGCTCGACAACTTGACGGAAGGGGAGGATCAGTAATATGGTCGGCATTACGTTACTTGGACTGTTCGTGCTTCTGCTGGCGTTCGGCGCGCCGATTGCGACCTGTCTGGGCCTGTCCAGCGTGGCGGCGATTCTGGTACAGGGCGCCGGGAAACCCATTGACGCCGTTATGAGCGTGCTTCCGCGCCTGTGTTCGTCCGCGAGCAGTAAGTTTGTACTCTTGGCGATTCCCTTCTTTATCCTCTCCGGAAACGTCATGGAAAAGGCCGGAATTTCCGGACGCCTGATCAATCTGGCGGAAAAGTGTCTGGGCCACATCAAGGGCGGCATGGCGATTGTCTGCGTGGTGGTCTCGTGCTTCTTCGCGGCGATTTCCGGCTCCGGTCCGGCGACCGTTGCCGCGCTCGGCCTGATTATGATTCCGGCGTTGGTCAAAGCGGGGTATCCGGCGTCCTTCTCGTGCGCGCTAATGGCCGCCGGCGGCGCGATTGGCGTTGTGATTCCGCCCTCCATCACGTTCGTTGTCTACGGCTCCATTGCGGACGCGTCCATTACCAACCTGTTCATTTCCGGCATGGTCCCGGGTCTGCTCATGGGGGCCGGACTGGTCGCCGCCGCGCTCATCCTTGGACGTCAATACAATCTGAAAGTACAGCCGAAGGCCTCCGGCAAAGAGCGCTGGGACGCCCTTAAAGACGCCTTCTGGGGCCTGATGATGCCGGTTATCATTCTGGGCGGCATTTACGGCGGCATTTTCACCCCGACGGAGGCGGCGGCGGTGTCGGTGTTCTACGGTCTGGCCGTGGGCGTCTTCATCTACCGCGAAATCGACTTCAAGAAACTGATCGACATCATGATCGACTCGTGCAGTACCACGGCCACCGTTATGTTTATCACCATGGGCGCGACGCTGTTCGCGTACGTCCTCACCCGCGCGCGTCTTGACCTTACCATCAAGGACTTCATGCTGACCGTCACCAACGGCAACTGGATCGTGTTCTTTATCATTGTAAACATTGTCCTCCTGATTGCCGGGTGCTTCCTTGATTCCACGTCCGCCCTGTATATCTTTACGCCGCTGTTCGCGCCGGTCGCGGCCGCGATGGGGATCAGTCCGATTCATCTGGGCGTTGTGATGATTGTCAACCTTGCCATTGGCCTGTTTACGCCGCCTGTGGGCGTAAATCTGTACGTGGCCTGTGGAATCGGCGACATCAAGATTGAGGAAATTTCAAAGGGCATTATTCCCTGTCTGGTCGCGGAACT
>JAFSRH010000029.1 GCA_017446225.1 Oscillibacter sp. | reverse complement strand
GCAAATCCACGCTGGCGGACCGTCTGCTGGAAAAGTGCGGCGCGGTGGAGGCCCGCCAGATGGAAAACCAGCTCCTTGACAACATGGACCTCGAACGGGAACGCGGCATTACCATCAAGGCCCGCGCCGTACGCCTGCGCTATCCGGCCAAGGACGGACAAACTTACACGCTCAACCTGATCGACACCCCCGGCCATGTCGACTTTCACTATGAGGTCTCGCGTTCGCTGGCGGCCTGTGAGGGGGCCTTACTGGTCGTGGACGCCACGCAAGGCGTAGAGGCGCAAACGCTCGCCAATACGTACCTTGCCATGGAACACGATCTCGAAATCCTGCCCGTGTTCAATAAAATCGACCTGCCCGCCGCCGACCCCCGGCGCGCGAAACAGGAAGTGGAGGACATCATCGGACTGCCCGCGCTGGACGCCCCGGAGATTTCCGCGAAACTCGGACTGAATATTGACGCCGTTCTGGAAGATATCATAGCCAACGTCCCCCCGCCGTCCGGGGACCCGGACGCGCCGTTAAAAGCGCTGGTGTTCGACAGCCAGTACGACAGTTACCGGGGCGTTATCGTCTATCTGCGCCTCATGGAGGGCCGCTTACGCAAGGGCGGAACGGTACGCCTGATGGCTACCGGCGCGTCCTATCAGGTCGTGGAGTGCGGACACCTGCTCCCGCTCGGACTGGAACCCTGTGACACGCTGGAGGCCGGGGACGTGGGCTACTTTACGGCGTCCATTAAGAACGTGGCCGACACGCGCGTTGGCGACACGGTCACGGACGCGGACCGTCCCGCCGCCGAACCCCTGCCCGGATACCGTCCGGTACAGCCCATGGTCTACTGTGGGATCTATACGGAGGACGGTTCCCGTTATCCCGATTTACGGGACGCGCTCGAAAAGCTCCGTCTGAACGACGCGTCCCTGTCCTTTGAGCCGGAATCTTCCGTTGCTCTGGGATTCGGTTTCCGCTGCGGCTTTCTGGGTATGCTCCATATGGAGGTGACACAGGAACGTATCGAACGGGAATTTGACTTGGACCTTGTCACGACCCTTCCGTCCGTCATTTACGAGGTCACGAAAACGGACGGAACGACCGTGCGCGTGGACAATCCCCACAACTACCCGGACCCGGCGTCCATTGAGCGCGCGGAGGAGCCGTATGTCAAAGTATCCATTATTTCGCCGAACGACTACGTGGGGGCCATCATGCCCATGTGTCAGGACCGGCGCGGACAGTTCAAAGATATGCAGTATCTCGACACGCGCCTTGTCGAACTCCATTATGAAATGCCCCTCAATGAGATTATCTACGACTTCTTTGACGCTCTCAAAGCCAGTACGCGCGGCTACGCTTCCCTTGATTATGAGTTGTCCGCGTACCGCCCCAGCGAACTGGTAAAAGTCAACCTTCTGGTCAACGGCGAACAGGTGGACGCGTTAAGTTTTATCGCGCACAAAGACAAGGCGTACGCGCGGGCGCGGAAACTGTGCGAAAAGCTGAAGGAAAACATTCCGCGGCAGTTGTTCGAGGTGCCGATACAGGCGGCCATCGGCGGACGGATCATCGCGCGGGAGACGGTCATGGCCATGCGGAAAGACGTGCTCGCCAAGTGTTACGGCGGCGACATCACCCGGAAAAAGAAACTCTTGGAGAAGCAGAAAGAGGGCAAGAAGAAAATGCGCAGTCTGGGGAGCGTACAAATTCCCACGGAGGCCTTCCTTGCCGTGCTCAAACTGGACGAATAACAGGAAGTGATCAGGTTGCGCTTTTTACAGGAACATCGGCGTTCCCTCCGCTTGGGCGCGCGGGACGGCGTGCCGATTGGATTGGGCTACTTCGCCGTGGCCTTTTCGCTGGGCATTGCCGCCCGGAACGCCGGATTGACGGCTATACAGGGGTTTTTCCTGAGTTTCTTCGGCATGGCCTCCGCCGGGGAGTACGCCGCCATTACGGTCATCGCCGCGAACGCGTCCTATCTGGAAATGGCTCTGGTTACGCTGATTACGAACGCGCGGTACTTGTTAATGAGTTTCGCGTTAAGTCAGCGCATGGACCCGGCCGCCCCGTTGCGTCACCGGCTTTTCGTTGGCTACTCCATCACGGACGAACTTTTCGGAATCGCGGTCGCGCGGCCCGTGCCGCTGGACCCGTGGTACTGTTACGGCTCCTATCTGGTCGCCATTCCGTGCTGGGCGTCCGGCACGGCGGTCGGCGTGATTGCCGGAAATCTGCTTCCGGCGCGGGTTGTCAGCGCGTTGAGCGTGGCGTTGTTCGGGATGTTCATTGCCGTGGTCGTGCCGCCCGCGAAACGGGACAAAGTCATCGGACTGTTCGCGTTGTTAAGTTTTGGCGCGTCCTTCGCGGCGTCCCGGCTCCTGCCAATGCTCTCCGGGGGGACGCGTACCATCCTTCTGACGCTCCTGTTGTCCGGCCTCGCGGCAACGCTTTTCCCCGTCCCGGACGATACCGAAACACAGAAAGAGGTGGACGTATGAAACATCAAATCTGGCTCTATCTGGCGGTCATGGCCGCGGTCTGCTACGCGATTCGCGTACTTCCGCTCACCCTTCTGCGGAAACGGATTCGGAACCGTTTCCTGCGTTCCTTTCTTTATTATGTGCCCTATGTCACGTTGTCCGTGATGACCTTCCCGTCCATTATTGAGGCGACCCGTTCGCCCGTGGCCGGAGGCGCCGCGCTCGGGTTCGGGATTCTGCTGGCGTGGATGGGCGCGGGACTGTTTCCGGTAGCGGCATCGTGTTGCGCGGTGGT
This sequence comes from Oscillibacter sp., assembly GCA_017446225.1. Lineage (GTDB taxonomy): Bacteria > Bacillota > Clostridia > Oscillospirales > Oscillospiraceae > Oscillibacter. Next base: position 44,014 of record JAFSRH010000029.1, on the reverse strand, counting down.
GTTCGTGCTGGAATGGTTTCTGGTGTCGGCATGAGGTCAGGAGCGCCGGAGAGCGTGGAGGAGTTCCGGCGGCGCTTCCACGCCCACACGCCCGGACTGCTCGGCGCAACCCGGGCCTATGCCGTACTCTGTCCGTTTGTGGACGGCCCGGACGGTCCGGAACTGCTCTTTGAAGTCCGGGCCGCCGGGATTCGTCAGGGCGGGGAAGTCTGCTTCCCCGGCGGGCGTATGGAACCCGGGGAGACGCCCCTTGCCTGCGCCCTGCGCGAGACGGAAGAGGAACTTTCCATTCCCCGCGCGTACGTCACGCCGCTGGGCCGTATGGACTTTCTGTGCAATCAGCGGGGGTTTCTGCTCCACCCGGTACCGGGCTATGTCAGCGCGGACGGACTGCGATTCTTAAAGGCGTCCCCGGCGGAAGTGTCGGATACTTTTACAGTGCCGGTATCCTTCTTCCGGCGGACCGCGCCCGAAACGTACGTTTACGACCTGATTCCGCGTCCGCCCGCCGACTTCCCCTATGAGGCGGTCGGGATCACGTCCGATTACCGCTGGGCACAGGGACGCGTAGAGGTGCCGGTATGGTACTGGCACGGCCGCGCCATCTGGGGCATGACCGCGCGCATTACGTCCTGTCTTGTCGCGCGCTAAAACAGGGCGGAAGCGGAAATTTTTCTTTGAAACTTCTTGACAAGTTTTTTTTCGCGGCGTATAGTAGCTTTCGTTGGAAAAAACGGCAACTCAAACGAAGCGTGTTTTCCGGTTCCCGCGGCGGAACGGATAACGCTTCCGTTACGCGCTGTGCGCGGACAGGAATTTCCGATTTCTGCCCGCGCTGTTATCTTTAAAAATCATATAATTTGGGAGAAGGGTTCGTATGTCCGTCAGACAACGCGCCGCCGCGCTGGTTACCGGCTCCTCGCGCGGCATTGGACGCGCAATCGCCTTCCGGCTGGCGCTGGACGGCTGGCCGGTATGCGTGAACTGGCACCAACGCCGGGACGCCGCCGAACATCTGGTACAGGAAATCCGGACGCGCGGCGGGGAGGCCATCGCCGTGGGCGCGGACGTGGCCGACATGGACGCCGTGTCCCACATGGTACACGAAACGGAAAACCGGCTCGGTCCCGTGGAACTGCTCGTAAACAACGCCGGCGTTGCCGGACAATGTCTGTTTCAGGATATCACGGACGCGTTGTGGGACCGTTACCTTTCGGTCAATCTGGGCGGGGCGCGGAACAGTATCCGCGCCGTACTCCCGCATATGCTCCACGAAAAGCGCGGCTGTATCCTGAACATCTCCTCTATTTGGGGCCTGCGCGGGGCAAGCTGTGAGACCGCGTACGCCTGTACGAAGGCCGCGCTCATTGCCCTGACGCGTTCCCTTGCGTTGGAGCTGGCGCCGTCCGGAATCCGCGTGAACTGTATCGCCCCCGGCGTCATTGACACGGACATGGTACGCGCGCTCGGCGCGGAGACCTTGCGGGACCTCGCCGCGCAAACGCCCTTGGGCCGGCTGGGAACCCCGGACGAGATTGCGCAAGCCGCGCTGTTTCTGTGCTCGGAGGGCGCGTCCTTCGTTACCGGACAGGTTCTCACCGCCGATGGCGGCTTTGTTGTTTAACGGACGGTCCGTTACCGTATGATAGGTGCTATGATAAGGGGGAACGCGTGTGCGGGTACTGGTGGTGGAGGATGAGACGCGCCTTGCCGCGACTCTGAAGGATATGCTGGAAATGGACGGCTATACCGTGGACGTGCGCCACGATGGGGAAAGCGGACTGGACGAGGCTTTGTCCGGCATTTACGATGTCTGCGTTTTAGACGTCATGCTCCCGAAATTAGACGGCTTCGCGGTCTTGCGGCGGCTCCGTGAGGCGAAAAGCGGGCTTCCGGTCCTGTTGCTGACGGCGCGCTCGGAAGTCACGGACCGCGTACGCGGACTCGACAGCGGGGCCGACTACTATCTGACCAAACCCTTTGAGCCGAAAGAACTGCTGGCCTGTCTGCGCGCCCTGACGCGCCGTCAGCCCGAATTACGCGAAACGGGCGTGATGGAGTACGGAGACCTGAAATTAGAAAAAAACGGCTTTGTCCTGCGTTGCGGGGAACGGAACCTCCGGCTGAGCAAAAAGGAATACGACCTCATGGAACTGTTTATGTTAAACCGGGACGTAGTCCTGACAAAAGAGAACATCCTTCTGAAAATCTGGGGCTACGAGAGCGGGGACGAAAACAGCGTGGAAGTCTACATTTCCTTTCTGCGGCGGAAACTTTCGCATTTGCGTTCCGGCGTCCGTATTCGTACGATACGCATGGCGGGCTACTGTCTGGAAAAAGGCCCGGAAGGGGAATAGGCTATGCTTCGGAAACTGCGTCTGAAATTTGTCGCGCTGTCCATGTCGCTGGTAACCGTTGTGCTGGCGGTGGTCATGTGCGCGGCGGTGGTGTCCGCGCGGGACAATCTGAAACAGATCAGTAAAAACGTCCTGCGGCGGGCCATGCGGGGAGACTTGGCCCCGGAACCCGGAGAGCGGCCCGTGTCCCTGCCCTGCTTTACGGTCAATGTCTTTAACGGTACGATTTACCTGACTTCCGGGACTTACGCCGAGTTATCCTTACAGGACGAGGAACGCCTGAGAGCCATTGTCAGCGCCTGTCTGGAACAGCCCGAAAACGAGGGACAGCTTCCGGCGTACGGCCTGCGCTATCTGAGACAGGATAACGGCTTATACCTGCGCGCCGCCTTCGTGGATATGTCCATGGAAGTGGAGACGCTCCGGAAAACCGTACGCTCACAGTTTGTCATCGCCCTTCTGGCGTTGATACCCTTGTTAGGGGTTTCGGCGGCGTTGTCACAGTGGGCGGTGTCGCCGGTGGAACGGGCGTGGAAACAGCAGAGGCAGTTTCTGTCGGACGCGTCCCACGAGTTGAAAACGCCCCTGACGGTGATTCTGTCGAACGCGGAACTGTTGGGGGCGTCCGGCCTGCCGGAGCGTCCGGAACGGTGGACGGAAAACATCCGGGCCGAGGCCGGGCGTATGAAAACGCTGGTAGAGGAAATGCTGACGCTGGCGCGCGCCGACAACGCGGTTCCGTCCGCGGCTTACGGGGACGTGTCGCTGTCGGACACGGCGTTGGACTGCGCGCTGTCCTTTGAGCCGGTGGCCTTCGAGGCGGACAAGCCGTTACAGTACGAAATCACGCCGGGCGTGACCGTCTGCGGGGACGCCGAAAAGTTGCGGCGTCTGGTGTCCATCCTCTTGGACAACGCCCTTAAGTACGGCGCCAACGGCGGTACGGTGCGCCTGACGCTGGAAAAGTCCGACCGTCAGGCGAAATTGACGGTCAGCAATCCCGGCGCGCCGATTCCGCCGGAAACATTGTCCCATCTTTTTGAGCGTTTTTACCGCGGGGACGCTTCCCGGGGGGAATCCTCCGGCTTTGGGCTGGGGCTGAGTATTGCCGCCGCCATTGCCAAGGAACACAAAGCGAGCATACGCGCGGAAAGCGATGAGATTTCCACGCGGTTTCTTGTTTCGCTTCCGCTCTCCCGGGCGGCTTCGGCGCGCAAAAAGAAACCGGATACGTAATCCGGTTTCTGTCCGCCTGTTGTAGCCGTCCCGTACGCTTGCGCAAGGCGCTTTACAGGTTTAGAATTGCCTTATCATTGCCGCGAAATCCCCGGCGGCGCGGGCGTCACTCCTCACGCCGTCCGATAACGCACCGGAACATATGCGCACGCGCTCCGGGCGCGTTAAGGCTGACTTATCGCTCACGCCGGGCCAATGTACGGCGTCTCCCAAGAGCTTAGAGCCGCCTTACGGCTGGACCGGAACATAGCCGGACGCTTGGAGCGGCCGCGCCGCCGAAACTTTCCGGAAAGGCGCCGTCCGTTCCGGGCCTTTCGGGATACGGAAGCTCAGTATTCGACCTTCCCGTCATACGTGCCGTTGATCACATAATAGGCGGCGCGCTCTTCGGGCTTGACATAGAGCTTGAATTCAATGATTTTGGCGCGTTTCTTTTCCTTGCGGAAATCGGCGGTGGCGGCCTCAATGAGGTCGTCAATCAGGGCTTCCGCGCCCTCGTACTGCACATAAACGGCGGGTTTCATGCTGTCGGCCTGCGCCTTGCGTTCGGCGCGTTTCCGGGCGGCTTCTTCCTTCTCTTCCGGCGTCATCTTACGGCGGGGCTTGCGCGGCTTCTTTCCGGGAACTACTTCCTGTAAGGTTTCCTGCGCTTCCATGACATTGTTTTCATCCATAAAAATACCCTCCTGTAAAAAATAAAGTCATCAGATATCCGCTACAAGGGTATTATAATAGCTCGCGAAAGAAAACGCAATAGTTTCTTTTGAAATTTTTCAACTTTTTTTCATTTTTTTCTTCCGTTTTTTAAGGGCGTTTTCTCCCGGGCGGGGCCGTCCGGCTTTGCGGGACTGTTTTAGGCGTACGCAAACCAAAATTCAGGCCCGAACGGCCGCCGCGGCAGTTTTACGACAAGCCGTTTTTTACTCCCGCGGGCGGGGCCGCGAAAAGGCGCCTGTGATAATCCGGCGAACGGAGAGCGATAAACGGATTGACAGAATATGACATTCCACGCGGACCGGAGACTTTGACGGCGGTTACTTTGCCCTTGTTTTTTTCCGGCGTTGTGGTATGATAGGCGAAGATTTTTACGGCACGGCGGGAGGCGTAGGCATGAACGAAACAAGACAAATCACGGAGGCGGAGTTATCCCGTCAGCGGGAGTACGAGCGGGCCATCCGGGCGCGGTTTGAGGAACGGGAGGCGCACCCCGTGGCGCTGGTGGACACGTTCGGATGTCAGCAGAACGTAGCGGACGGAGAACGGCTGGCGGGGATGTTGAAAAACATGGGCTTTTCGTTCACGAAGGACCCGCGCGAAGCGGACCTTGTCCTTCTCAACACCTGCGCCGTACGCGAACACGCCGAACAGCGCGTGTTTGGAAATCTGGGCGCGCTGACGCATACGAAACGCGAAAACCCGGCGCAAATTATCGCGCTCTGCGGCTGTATGGCACAGGAACCGCGCGTAAGCGAACGCGTGCGGCGGTCCTATTCCCACGTGGACCTTGTCTTTGGCCCGCACGCGCTCTGGCGGTTCCCGGAACTGTTATGGGAGGTCTACGAACACAGAACGCGCGTGTTCGCGGTGGAGGAAGAGGCCGGTTCCATCGCGGAGGGGACGCCGGTCGAACGCAACGCGGGCGTACGCGCTTGGGTGTCGATTATGTACGGGTGTAACAATTTCTGTTCGTACTGTATCGTGCCGTACGTACGGGGCCGGGAGCGGTCGCGTACGCCGGAGGCGGTGGAGGCCGAAGTGCGCGAACTCGTGGAGGCCGGTTACAAGGACATTACGCTCTTGGGGCAGAACGTCAACTCCTACGGGCGCGGGACCGATTGCGATTTTGCGACCCTGCTGGCCCGTCTGGACCGCATTCCCGGCCGTTACTGGTTACGCTTCATGTCCAGTCACCCGCGCGACGCCTCGGACAAACTCTTCCGGACCATGGCCAACGGCGAACACATCGCGCGACAATTACACTTGCCGTTTCAGTCCGGCAATGACCGCGTCTTACAGGCCATGAACCGCCGTTACACGCGGGAGCGGTACCTGTCCCTGATTGCCGCGGCCCGCGCGGCCATGCCGGAACTCGTCCTGACCTCGGACGTGATTATCGGCTTCCCCGGCGAGACCGAAGCCGAAGCGGACGATACCATCTCTTTAGTAGAGGAAGTCGGCTTTCACGCGCTTTTCACGTTCCTGTACTCCCCGCGCCCGGGGACGAAAGCGGCGTCCATGCCGGACCCGGTCCCGCGCGAAGAGAAACAGCGCCGGTTTGACAAACTCCTTGCCGTACAAAACGCGCGGTCCGCGGCCCTGCACGCGGCCTGCGTTGGCCGGACGCTCCGCGTACTTGCGGACGGCCGGAGCGATGACCCCGCCTACCCCCTCACGGGACGCACGGAGGGAAACCGGCTGGTACGCTTTACCGGAAGTCCGGACCTCATTGGCGGCTTTACGGACGTTGCCATCACCGGAAACACCACTTGGTCCCTGTACGGCGAGGCGGAGACATAACGAAATCGGAGGGAGCTATGCCGGACCTTACCCCTATGATGAAACAGTATCTGGAAATCAAGAAGGCCCACCCGGACTGCCTGTTATTTTTCCGTCTGGGGGACTTTTACGAGATGTTCAACGATGACGCGAAGATTGCCTCGCGGGAACTTGACCTCACCCTGACAAGCCGGAATCACGGCAAATCAAAAAAGGCGCAACAGGAACTCGTGCCCATGTGCGGCGTACCGTACCACGCCTGCGACGCCTACATTGCCCGCCTGATTGCGAAGGGCTACAAAGTCGCGATCTGCGAGCAGATGGAGGACCCCGCCACGGCAAAGGGACTGGTCAAACGCGACATTCTGCGGGTCGTGACGCCGGGGACGGTCATGGACGCGGCCTCACTGGACGAGCGTCACAGTAACTACCTCTGCGCGCTGTATCTGGACAACCCCATCTCCGATGAGGACCTGTCGCGGCACATCCAGTCGGGGCGGAAGTTGGCGGACGAACCGGTCATAGGCGCGGAGGATTCCGGACTTTACCGGGAATTCTTTCAGGACGCGCCGGAGTCCGCGCCTCAGGACGGCGTACTTCCTCCGATTCCGGCATCCGCCGGAGCGGCGTTCTGCGACCTGTCCACCGGAGAGGTACACGTGGCCTCCTTTCAAGGCCCGGACCGCGTGCGGCGCCTGACCAACGAACTGGGACGTTATTCCCCGGTGGAGGCGATTCTGAGCGCGGGCGCGTATTCGTGTCTGCCGCTGGTCGTGACGCTCCGCGACCGCTACGCCTGCCATATGGAAAACGGCTTCAACCGTTTCGACCCCGCCGCCGCAAAAACGCTCATACAACGTCAGTTCGGCGAAAACGGCGCGGCGGTCCTCACCGGCAAAGAGGCCGCCATACTGGCCCTCGGCGCGCTGTTGAGCTACCTGTACGAAACGCAGAAAACCGACCTGTCCCACATCAACCGGATTGACTACGATGAGCAGAACCGTTTCATGGAACTGGACCTCAACGCCCGCCGGAACCTCGAACTGACGCGCACGTACCGCGACCGGGAACGGCGCGGAAGCCTGTTATGGGTGCTCGACCGGACGCGTACGCCCATGGGCGCGCGGCTGCTGCGCGGCTGGCTGGAACGTCCGCTCTTGCGGGTGACGGATATCCGCCGCCGCAACGGGGCCGTGTCGGCGATGGTCTCGGACAATATCGGACGGGAGGAACTGATCGCGGCGTTGTCCGGGCTGGGCGACATGGAACGCCTGACGGGACGTATCGTGTACGGCACGGCGGGCGCGCGGGAACTCGTACAGCTACGGACGGCCATGGAGAAAGTCCCGGAAATCCGCCGCTGTCTGTCGGCGTTTCCGGACCGGCTGATCAAGGAAGTCATGGACGCTATGGACCCTTTGGAGGACCTGTCCGCCCGGATTGCGGAAACGCTGGGCGATGAGCCGCCCATGTCCGTACGGGAAGGCGGGTTTATTCGGGACGGCTACGATCCGGAGGTGGACCGCTTGCGGCATATCCTGAACGGCGGCAAGGGGATTATCGCCGAAATGGAGGCCAAAGAACGGGAGGCAACCGGAATCCGTACGCTGAAAATCCGATATAATAAGGTGTTCGGCTATTATATCGAAGTCTCGAACTCGTTCAAGGACCAAGTGCCCGAAAGCTATGTACGGAAACAGACGCTCGTCAACGGGGAACGTTTTATCACGCAGGAACTGAAAAATCTGGAAGAGTCGATTCTGACCGCCTCCGAACGGGTTTCCGCGCTGGAATACGAACTCTTTGAACGGCTCCGCAAGGAAGTGACTTCGGCCGTGTCGCGCGTCACGCGGACGGCGCAGGCGATTGCGGGCGCGGACGCGCTGGCGTCGCTGGCGGCGGTCGCCGTGGCCAATCGTTACTGTTGCCCGGAAGTGGACGAATCCAGCGTGATTGAAATCCATGACGGGCGTCATCCCGTGGTCGAACAGATGTTGAAAGACGCCCTGTTTGTCCCGAACGATACCTTTATGGGAGAGACGGAACAGCGCGTTGACATTATCACGGGGCCGAACATGGCGGGGAAATCCACGTATATGCGTCAGGTGGCGTTAATCGTGCTAATGGCGCAGATTGGGAGTTTCATTCCGGCGTCCTCGGCGCGTATCGGCGTTGTGGACCGTATCTTTACGCGCGTGGGGGCCAGTGATGACCTGTCGGCGGGACAGTCCACGTTTATGGTGGAGATGACGGAAGTCGCGGACATTTTACGTTCGGCCACGTCCCGTTCTCTGCTGATACTGGACGAAATCGGGCGCGGCACGTCCACTTATGACGGTATGAGCATTGCCCGCGCCGTACTCGAACACTGTGCCCGGAAAATCAGGGCAAAGACCCTGTTTGCCACGCACTACCACGAGCTTACCGAATTGGAGCATACCCTTCCCGGCACGGCCAATTACACGATAGCGGTCAAGGCGCGGGGCGAGGATATCGTATTCTTACGGAAAATCATACCGGGCGGCGCGGACCGGAGTTACGGCATTGAGGTCGCCAAACTGGCCGGACTGCCGCCGCGCGTGTTGAACCGCGCCCGCGTGATTCTGAAAGAACTGGAGGCGGACGCCGGAAAGCCGCGTCCGGCCCCCGCGCAGGAGAACACACAGGTTTCCATGACATCCATGGCGGAACAGGCCGTGATAGACGCCTTACGCCGCTGTCAGCCCGATTCCCTGACGCCCATAGAGGCCATGAGTTTACTGTACGAGTGGAAAAAATCATTGACATAACATCATTTCAACCCACATAATCATCAGGAATTTTAATCGCTTTCGGAAAACAATCATTATGACAAAGGGACAGAGATCCGTCCTTTTCGTATTCGTTTTCCCTCCTTTCTCCGAAGAATAGGATACTTGATTTTCTCAAAAAATCAAGTCTTGGATTGCTGACATAACATCCAATGATGAAAGGGGATTTGCGCGCATGAAATTTCCATGGTTTCTTCAAAGCGTGTTTCCGCCGGTACTCATTCCGCTGTCCTGCTGGCTGCTGGGGCTTCTCGCAACGCGGAATATGAACAGGACCCGTAAAAACTGGCTCTCCGCGCTCTCGCTGTTCTTTACGGTCCTGCTGATGATTGCGTTGCTCCTGTTTCGCGTGTTCGTACGCTACTTCGGACCCGAAACGGGCTTCCGTCTCTCCGGGAAAGTGACGCTGGCGGCGGTTACGGTAACGTTACTGTGCGGCGTGGGAATTTTTCTGCGGGCGTGGTCGCTGTACGGCCGGGACCGGCTGACGGAAGAGGAAATCGGCCCCTACTGCGTATCGGGATTCCTGATGGAGCTGGGCGCGCTGGGCGCGTTTCATGTCGTTTACCTCTGTACACCGGTTTCCGCGTTTGGATGACACAGAAAGGAGGCACGGGCATGACGGGGGAAATCCGTATTCAAAAGCGAAACCTCAAGGCGGAGTTTGCCGCGCTGGCGGTTACGTTCGCGCTGACGCTGGTCCTGTTCCGTTTCATGGAGGCGCGCGGCGCGGTCGCCGCGTTGACGGCGTACGTCCTGTGCCGGGGCGTGTACGGGGCCTTGAACCCGTCCGGCACGCTCCGCCTGATTGCGTGGGAGTTGACGGACGCGGACCTTGTCCTTGACGGCAAAACGATTCCGCGCGCCTCGATCCGCGCGGTGTACTGCTGGCCCAACCGGGACGCCTTCGGCCATACGCGCCCCGGACGGGTGGTCAATATCGAAACCAATCGTAAAAACACGCTTCTGCGCTCCCCGGACGCGGAGGCCTTGGAAACGCTGGTCAGCGCGCTGAACCACGGAAAGGCGGAAGAACATGGCACAGATTCAGGTATTGGACCATCATGTGGCGGAGTTGATCGCGGCGGGTGAAGTGGTGGAACGTCCGGCCAGCGTGGTCAAGGAACTGGTCGAGAACGCCATTGACGCGCAAAGTCACAACATCAGCGTGTCGATACGGCGCGGCGGTATGGCCTCGATTACGGTCCGGGACGATGGAACCGGAATGGACCCGGAGGACCTTTCCACGGCGTTTTTACGTCACGCGACCAGCAAAGTACGCTCCGCCGATGACCTTGGACAAATTGAGACGCTCGGCTTTCGCGGGGAGGCGTTGGCGGCGATTTGCGCGGTCAGCCGGGTGGAGGCGCGGACCCGCCGGCGGGACGCGGAAACGGGGGCGCGTCTGTGCGTGGAAGGCGGGCAGTTTGGCGCGCCGGAAGAAGTCGGAACGCCGGCGGGGACCGTCATCACGGTTCGGAACCTGTTCTATAACACGCCCGCGCGGTTGAAGTTCATGCGCAAGGACAGCGCGGAAACCGCCGCCATTAACGGCCTCGTACAGCATTTGGCCCTGTCACATCCGGATATTTCGTTCCGGTTCGAGAAGGACGGCGTGAGCGTGTTCCAGACCCCCGGAGACGGAAATCTGCTGTCGGCGGTGTACGCGGCGTACGGACGGGAATTCGCGCGTTCCCTGCTGGCGGCGGAGGGCCGCGGCGGCGATATCGCGGTATCGGGCTTTGTGACGCTTCCGGTATTCGGCCGGGGGTCCCGCGCCATGCAGATTTTTTTCCTCAACGGACGGTTCATCAAGTCCCAGATTTTGACCGCCGCGCTGGAAGAGGCGTACCGGAACCAGATGTTGAAGGGGAAATTCCCGGGCTGCGTGCTGTCGGTGACCATGCCCGCCCACATGGTGGACGTGAACGTACACCCGGCCAAGACGGAAGTCAAGTTTTCCAAGGAGCAGGACGTCTTTCGGGCGGTCTATCACACGGTTCTGGACGAGCTGAACGCGAAAGGCGGCCCCGTGACGGCGTCCGCCGCGCCGCGTACGGACTTCTTCCGGAACGTGGACGCGCAAACGTACCGGCGGGAGGCCGCGGACGCTTCCGGAAAGAATCGGACCACCGTCAACCGCTTTTCGGACGCGGAAACCATGCCGCCGCGTACGCCGGGACGCCCGCAAAATCCGGCCGCGCCGGGAGCGTTCCACGTTTCCGATACGGCGCAAAATCCGGATACGCCGGGACCGTCCGATGTTCCCGATACGCCGCAAAATCCGGCCGCGCCGGGACCGTTCGATGTTCCCGATACGCCGCAAAATCAGACCGCGCCGGAACCGTCCAACATTTCCGATACGCCGCAAAATCCGGATACGCCGGAACCGTTTCATGTTTCCGATACGCCGCAACCGTCCGGCAGTCCGGAGAGGCCACGCCGGGACGAAATCCCCGGACAGCGCGATATCTTGCCGGAACCCCGTACCGCGCCTTGGCGGATTGTCGGGAAAGCGCTGGCCACGTACATTGTCTGTGAGGACAGTTCCGGGAACCTGTACCTGATCGACAAGCACGCCGTACATGAACGGATCCGCTTTGACCGTCTACAGGCGGGGGACGCGTCCCCCATGCGGCAGACGCTCCTTCAACCCGCCACCGTGGAACTGTCACGCGAGGACGCCGCGCTTCTGCTGGACCATCTGGACGCCTTGGAACAGTTGGGCTTTCTGTGCGAGGACTTCGGCGGGAGTACGTTACTGGTCCGGGAGATTCCGTCCGACATGGACCCCGCGGACCTCACCGCCACGCTGGAGGAACTGTCGGAGAATCTGCGGACCGGGCACAGTACGGAAGAGCGGCGGGAGGCGATGTACCGGACCATAGCGTGTAAGTCGGCCATCCGGGGCGGGGAGGAGACGTCCCCGCGCGAATTGCGCGCGCTGGTGGACAAAGTGCAGAGCGGGGAGGTGCGTTACTGTCCGCACGGGCGGCCGGTCGCCATAAAAATCACAAAATTTGAGATTGAAAAACTTTTTAAAAGGGTATAAAATCGGCTTGCCGTTCGGCGGGGAACGCTGTCCGGACGGCGGCGCGGGCATTTTGATTGTGCAATTCCTAATTTTTTTCTTGGCCGACCCCGAAAAATTTCCCCGGTTTTACGAATTATTATATGGAGTGTAGCCATACGGGAAAGGAGCGTGAGAATGTGCCCGAACCGCTGATTTGTGTCGCCGGGCCGACCGGGTGCGGGAAAACCGCGTTAGGCGTCCTGCTGGCCCGGCGCTTTGGCGGGGAAGTGGTCTCCGCCGACTCCATGCAGATTTACCGGGGGATGTCCATTGGCTCCGCCGCGCCGACTCCGGAGGAAATGCGCGGCGTTCCTCATCACATGCTCGCGGTCGCGGACCCCTCGGAGGCGTGGTCCGTGGCGCGTTACGTGCAAGCCGCCGCCCCGGTGGTCGATGACATTCTTGCCCGCGGGAAACGTCCGTTTGTGGTCGGCGGTACCGGACTTTGGATGGAAGCCCTGCTTCGTCAAAGCGGATTCGCCCCCGGACAGAGCGGAGGAGACGTCCGGCGCGCCTTGGAGGCCGAACTGCTCCGGGACGGAATCGAACCTCTGTTACGCGAACTGCGCGCGGCGGACCCGGCCGCCGCCGCCAGAATCCACCCGTCCGACAAAAAACGCGTGCTCCGTGCGCTGGAAGTCTACCGGGAGACCGGGCGGACCATCACGGCCCACAATGCCGCAACGCAGGCCCTGCCGCCGCGTTACCGCGCCCTCTGGCTGGGACTGCGTTACCACGACCGGGAGGAAATGAAGGCCGCGCTGGACCGCCGGGTAGACCGGATGATGGCGGACGGTTTGCTGGAAGAAGTCCGCGCGCTCGCCGCCCGCGTGCCGCCGGACGCCACCGCGCTACAGGCAATCGGCTACAAGGAACTTTTGCCCGTGCTGGACGGGCGCGTAACCTTGCAAGAAGGGATTGCGGAAGTCAAACTCCGTACCCGGCAGTACGCCAAACGGCAGTTGACGTGGTTCCGGCGCAATCCGGAAATGTACTGGCTGGAACGCCGGACGGGACAGGATTTTTCGGAGATAGGCCGGCTTTCGACAAATTACCTCTTGAGCCATGGCGTATGCTAAAGACAGCGGACAACCCCCGTCCGCGGTTGGGACTGTTCCGGCGGACGCCGCGCGGGCGGAGAAGTTCCCCGCGCCCGTCTCCGGTCACGGGCCGAAAAACAGAAAAAGGAGCGATACACATGCAGAACAAGGCAAACTTACAGGAACTCTTCCTCATCCGCGCGAGGCGGGACCGGGTGCCCGTTACCATGTTCCTGATGAACGGCTTTCAAATGCGCGGAATCATCACGGGCTTTGACGCCTTCGCCGTCATTCTCGACAGCGAGGGCCGCCAGCAGATGATTTACAAGCACGCAATTTCTACCATTGCCCCGTCCCGGCCCGTGGACCTGACCGAAGAAAACGCCTTTTTATGACCTGAACCTACATTCCGGAGCGGTCGCGGACAAGCCCCGATACGCTCCGGGCTTTATGAACCGTGAGGAACAAAGACAGAGAGGAGTTTTCGCGTATGAACACACGCGGTTTAGGGTTCCGCCTTCTGGTGGGCCTGCTGGTGTTGTTGTCGTCCGTTTACTTCGGAGTCCAGACCGTCCGTTACTTCGCCGACCCGTTTTCCACCACGGCGGTCTGGCTTTACCGCTTCGAGGAGAGCGTGGAACTCAACGGATGTGTCATCCGGGAGGAGGCCGCGCTTCCGGCCGGGGACGGGGCCTTTATACGTTCCGGCCGGGCGGAGGGGGAGCGGGTATCGGTACACGGCGCCGTAGCGCGGGTGTACGCGGACCAAGCCGCGCTGAATATGCAGACGGAGATGGACGCGGTGGAACGCCGTCTGGAACAACTGCGCTACGCGCGGGATACCGCCACGGGCGCGGAGGTGTCGTCCCAGATGGACAGCCAGATTTTTCAATGTCTCTTGCGGTACCGCGCCGCGCTGTCGGCGGACCGTCTCGACCGCGCCCGGGAAGAGGGTTCTCAGCTGCGGACGCTCATCCTGAAGCGTGACTACGCCCCCGCCGACCTGAACAATCTTGATATGGAAATCGGGGAGCTGGAAAACTCGCTCGAAACCCTGCGCGACCGCACGGAACGGGAAGTCCGCAAAATCACGGCGTCCCGTTCCGGGCTGTACTCGTCCGTTACGGACGGCTATGAGGCGGTCCTGACCCCCGAAACGCTCCGGGACCTGACGCCGTCCGGCCTTGCCGCGCTGGACCCGGACGAACAGGCCATTTCCCCCGCCGGAAAGATGGTCTACGGCGACGCGTGGTACTACGCCGCCGCCCTTCCCACGGACCGCATAGAGGAACTGCGCGCCCGTGCCGTCTCCGCGCCGTTGCTTCTGCGCTTCACAAGGGGCATTGACCGCGACTTCCCCGTGGAGCTGTACCTTGTCGGGGAGGAGGAAAACGGACGCGCCGTCATTGTACTGCGCTGTCAGGAATACTTGTCGGACGTCACCCTGTTGCGGCGTCAGAAGGCGTTGCTGGTATACGGAAGCCGGGAGGGCTTGCGGGTCCCCCGGGAGGCGCTCCGGCTGCTCCCCGCCGGGGAGGACGAGGAAAAACGGCAGGGCGTCTACTGCGTCATGGGCACGGAAGCCCGCTTCAAGCCCGTGGAGGTGTTTTATACCGGGGAGGACTTCCTTCTGGTACGGGCCGCGCCGGAGGCGTCCGACATTCTCCGCGTACGCGCCGGGGACGAGGTCATTGTGCGCGCGCGGGACCTCTACGATGGCAAAATCCTGACCGGTCTGGGCGACATGGCGCGCTGAGTAGAAAAAGAATCAAAAGGAGTGGGACGAATGTCCATTGCGGAAAATATCGCGCTGGTACGCGAAAAAATTGACGCCGCCGCCCGCGAATCGGGCCGGACAGGACGTGATATCACGCTGGTGGGCGCCAGTAAAATGACGGACGCCGCCGCCTGTCAGGCGGCCGCCGCGGCGGGAATTGACGCGCTCGGGGAAAACCGCGTGCAGGAAATGCGCGCCAAACTCGCCGAACGCGCCTATGACGGCGTCCCCCTTCACTTTATCGGCCACTTACAGCGGAACAAGGTCCGGCAGGTGGTCGGACAGGTTGCCTTGATACAGTCGGTCGGCTCGGAGGCGCTTCTGCTGGAAATCGAAAAGGCCGCCGCCGCGCGAAATCTCGTTCAGCCGGTGCTTCTGGAAGTCAATATCGGCGCGGAGGCCGCGAAAAGCGGCTTTGCCCCTTCGGAACTCTTCCGCGCCGCGGAGCGGACCCTTTCCCTGCCCCATGTCCGTATGCGCGGCGTGATGACCGTCCCGCCCGCCAACGCCGACCGTCTCGCCACTTGCCACTATTTTCAAGAAGTCCGCGCTCTTTATGTTGACATCAGAGAAAAATTGTTTCATAATGTGCCTATGGAACTTTCCATGGGGATGAGCGGCGACTATGAGGACGCCGTCCGCGCCGGGGCAACGATGGTCCGTGTGGGCACGGCCATTTTCGGGGCGCGCCATTATGATACAGGAGGCGCTAAGATATGAACATCTTCGAGGAGCTGAAAAAGATTACTCACCCCTATGCCGATGAGGACGAATATTCCGATGAATATGAGGATGAGGAAACCGACACGCGTGGTCGTGGCTCCTACGAGGAACGCCGCCCCAGAGCCGAGGAACGCCGCGGGAAGCTGGTCAGCATTCACGCCACCACTCAGTTACGGGTCATGCTCGTCAAGCCGGAACGCTTTGAGAACGCCGCGGAAATCGCCGACCACCTCAAAGACCGCCGCACCGTGGTGCTGAATCTGGAATCCACGCCGAAAGAGGAGGCGAAGCGGCTGTTGGACTTCCTCTCCGGCGTGGCCTATGCCGGGGAGGGCAAAATTAAGAAAATCGCCGCCAATACCTACCTGATCACCCCCTATCACGTGGAAATTGAGGGGGATTTGATTGACGAACTCGAAAGCAGCGGTCTGTATTTCTAACCGGTTCCGCGCCGTTGCGCGCGAAATTCAACAATAAAGAGAGGACGAATACGTTATGCTCAAACCACAGGAAGTTTCCGGCCATGTTTTTACGAAGGCGCTCTTTCGCGGGTACTCCATGTCCGCGGTCGATGAGTTTCTGGACGCCGTGGCGGAGGATTACGCCGCGCTGCATAAGGAGAACGCAAACCTGAAATCGAAGTTGAAGGTCATGGTTGACAAGGTGGAGGAATACCGCGCCACAGAGGAAGCCATGCGTTCGGCGTTGCTGGCCGCGCAGAGAACCGCGGAAGGAATCCTCAAGGACGCCGAAACCCGGCGGGACGAAATCCTTGCCAACGCCAGCGACGAGGCCTTGGCGCGGCGGGACGACTGCCGCAGAGAGGTGGCGGAATTAGAGGAACGGATGCGCCGGGGCCGTACGGAAATGGCGCGGTTTATCGCTTCCGGCCGGGAACTTTGTTCGCAGGAACTGAAATTTCTGGAACAGTTGCCGCAAATGCAGGTGAACGTGACGCTCCCGGAGGAGGAGGACGCGGAAACGCCGTCCGGACAGAAAGACGTACATCCGGAAACGGAAGGGACAGAATCCGCGCCCCATCTGGAAGCGCTCAAATTTGGCCAGTCGCTCCAAAAAGACTGACCGTTCGGACGATATCTCGTATGAGGCGGGAAAACCGGGCAACTTCAGGAATGAGGTTGCCCTTTCCCCGGTTTGCCGTATCCCCGAAGGAGTGGACATAATGGAAGAAACGTCCCGAACCCGTCTGAAAGACATCCGTCAGCGTCTGATTGCGGTCGGTATCGAGGCCCTGAGCGCGCAGGAAATTTTGGAACTGCTGTTGAGTTACGTTTTCCCGCGGTCGGACAACCGCGCCCTGTCGGAAAGCGTCCTGAAAAAGTACGGCTCCATTCAAAATCTGCTCTTCTCCTCCGTTGGCCAGCTAAAGGCCGTGGGCGGACTGAACGAATCCGCCGCCGTGTTTCTCGCGCTGATCGCCCAGACCGGACGGCAGATATTTTTGGAAAGCATGGAGCGGAGGCCCGACACCTTCGCGGGCGTGCCGGATATCGGACGCTATTTCATGGAGCTGGTGCACGGACAGTCCCGGGAAATGTTTTACGAACTCTGCCTGAGCGGAAACGCTTTCCTTGCCTGTTACCCGCTCCCCAATGGCGGACAGGACCTGATTCGGCACAGCGTGGAAGGCGCGTTGGAGTCCGCGGCGGACAACGTGGCCATATGCCGCCGTCAGACGGGCGGATTGCTCACCCTCTCCGTAAAAGACGCCGAAACCGCGGAGAATCTCCGCGCCGCGCTGGACACCGTCCGGGTATCGTTCCGGGACTATCTGGTGGTTTCGGACGATGATTTTGTCTCCCTGTCGGAAAGCGTCTCCGCGACACAGAAAGGAAGGATCATTGAGTATGTCCCGTTTTGAACTGGTATCGGAATACCGTCCTTCCGGGGACCAGCCGCAGGCCATTGACGCCCTTGCGCAAGGCCTTGAAAACGGCTTGCGGAATCAGGTCCTGTTAGGGGTCACGGGTTCCGGCAAGACCTTTACCATGGCCAACGTCATTGAACGGGTCCAGCGTCCGACCCTGATACTGGCCCATAACAAGACGCTGGCCGGGCAGTTGTGCGCGGAATTCAAAGAATACTTCCCAAACAACGCCGTGGAATACTTCGTCAGCTACTACGACTACTATCAGCCGGAGGCGTACATCCCCCACACCGACACCTATATTGCCAAGGACGCCGCGACCAATGATGAAATCGACCGTTTACGCCTTTCGGCGACCTGCGCGCTGCTGGAACGCCGGGACGTGATTGTGGTCTCGTCCGTGTCCTGTATCTACGGGCTGGGGGAGCCGGACGACTTCGCAAAGCTGGTAATTTCCCTCCGCGTGGGAGCGGAGTTCAACCGGGACGAACTGTTAAGGCGTCTGGTGGAGAACCGTTACGAGCGGAACGATGTGGCCTTTGAGCGGAACAAATTCCGTGTGCGCGGCGACACCGTGGAAATTTACCCCGCCTATTACCGGGACCGCGCCATCCGGGTGGAGTTCTTCGGGGATGAGATCGAGCGTATCAGCGACTTCCAGCCGCTGACAGGCGCCGTCAACCGGCGTCTGAAGCACGTGGCGATCTACCCCGCCAGCCACTTCGTAACCACCCGGCCGAAAATGGACCGCGCCCTTGTCCAAATCCGGGAGGAGTTGGAGGAACAGGTCAAGTATTTCACCGACCGCAACCAGCTTGTGGAGGCCCAGCGTATCCGCCAGCGTACGGAATACGATATGGAGATGATATCCGAACTGGGCTACTGTTCCGGAATCGAAAACTACTCCCGGATTATCTCGAACCGTCCGAAAGGCTCCGCGCCCATGACGCTTCTGGATTTCTTCCCCAAAGACTTTTTACTGTTCGTGGACGAAAGTCATGTCACCCTTCCGCAGGTCCGGGCCATGTATAACGGCGACCATGCGCGGAAAGACAGCCTCGTAAAGTACGGCTTCCGGCTTCCGTGCGCCTACGACAACCGGCCCCTGACGTTTGAAGAGTTTGAAGCGCGTATCGGTCAGGCGGTGTTCGTGTCCGCCACGCCGGGACCCTATGAGCGCGAACAGGCCGACAACATTGTGGAACAGGTCATCCGCCCGACCGGACTGCTGGACCCGCGCGTGGAAACGCGTCCCGTGACCGGACAGATTGACGACCTGTTGTCGGAAATCCGCCTCCGGACGGAGCGCAAAGAGCGGGTACTTGTCACCACGCTGACCAAAAAAATGGCGGAGGACCTCACGGAGTACCTGAGCGCGGCCGGCGTGAAGGTCCGCTATCTCCACTCGGACGTGCAAACGATAGAGCGTATGGAGATTATCCGGGACTTGCGCCTTGGAGAGTTTGACGTACTGGTAGGAATCAACCTGTTACGGGAGGGGCTGGACCTGCCGGAAGTCAGCCTCGTGGCGGTGCTGGACGCCGACAAGGAAGGCTTCCTTCGTTCGGAAACGTCCCTGATACAGACCACGGGCCGCGCGGCCCGGAACGCCAACGGCCTTGTCATCCTGTACGCGGACGAGGTAACGGCGGCCATGCGCGGGGCCATGGACGAAACCGCGCGGCGGCGCGCGATTCAGGAGGCCTACAACAAGGCCCACGGAATCGAGCCGAAAACGATTGTCAAGGGCGTGCGGGAGATACTGGAAATCGCCAAGACGGCGGACGAGGAGACGGTCACGCAACGCAAGAGACGCAAACTGACGGAGGCCGAACGGGACGCGGAGATCCGGAAATTAGAGAAGGCCATGCGGGAAGCCAGTAAAATGCTGGAATTTGAATACGCGGCCGCCCTGCGGGACCGGATTATAGAATTAAGGGGGCAGACATGAGCGGGACGGAACAACGTGCCGCGCTGTCGATACTCTCCGCCGCGGCCCTGTGGGGGATCATCGGGTTATGGAACCGTCGACTGTTGTCGGCGGGGCTGTCGCCCACGGACATTGTGGTAATCCGCAACTTTGGGGGCATGGTATTGTTGTCCGGGCTGTTTCTGTTCCGGGACCGGTCCGTGTTCCGGGTGAAACCCGCCGTTTTGCCGTACTTTTTCGGTACGGGCGTGGTCAGCGTACTGTTCTTCACGGTCTGTTATTTTTCCTGTCAGAAAATTTGTTCGCTCTCCGTGGCGTCCGTCCTGCTCTACACGGCGCCTTCCTTTGTCGTTGCGCTCTCGGCCCTGCTCTGGAAGGAGCCGGTCACGCGTCCGAAAACGCTGGCGCTGGCCCTGACGCTCTGCGGCTGCGCGCTGGTGTGCGGACTGACCGCGGACGGCCTGACCGTCACGGCCGCGGGCGTCCTGTACGGGCTGGGCGCGGGGTTCTTTTACGCCCTCTACAGTATCTTCGGACGTTACGCGCTGGCGTCCGCGTCCTCCATGACGGTTACCGTCTGGACGTTTCTGTTTGCCGGGAGCGCGTCGCTGTTTTTACTGCGTCCGGCGCGCATGGCCGCGTTGCGTTCGCCGCCCGTACTCGCCGCCGCGCTCGGACTGGTCGTGTTCTCCACGCTTCTGCCGTACCTGCTCTATACCGCCGGACTGGCCCGCGTTGAAGCCGGACACGCGTCCATTATGGCCAGTCTTGAACCGGTTGTCGCGTCTCTAACCGGCGTGCTGGTCTTTCACGAGACCATGGGATGGACCGGCGTCCTTGGGATTGCGCTGGTACTGGCGGGGGTGTACATTCTGCGCTGAGAAGGTTCGATTCGGATAAATTTTCCATGGCACAAGAAAAGGGGCTTGCACATGATTGCGTTCAAACCTGTGAGTCAAAGTGACGCCGACCTTTTGCGGCGGTATTACGCGGACTGCGACTATGAATTATGTGAGTATTCGCTGGGAACAAAACTGATGTGGCGCGAGAAACTCAAACCATGCTGGGCGGAAGTGGCGGGCTGTCTGGTCATCCGGAACGAGGACGAGGGACACTGGGTCTTTGACTACCCGGTAGCCGGACCGGACGGGAACGAGGACGCCGCGCTGTGCGCCATTGAACGGGAGTGCCTGTCCAACGGCGTACAGCCTCGGATTACGGTCGTACCGGAGCGTAAAGCGGCGTATCTGATGTCGCGCTACCCCTACGTCCGGGTGAGCAATATCCGCACGTGGCAGGACTATCTTTATGACCCGTGCGACTTGCGCCTCTTCAGCGGGCGGCGTTACTCCGGACAGCGGAACCATATCAAGAAGTTCCGCGCGCGCTGTCCGGACGCGCTGTTTCGTCCGTTGGACGGGAACGACTTCCCCGCCATTGAACAATTCTGGACGGAGTTCGAGGCGGAGTTTCCAAAGGGCGACAACGAAAAGGCCGTCAAAGAACTGTCCTACGCCAAACGGATGTTGACGCTGATTGACAGGCCGTGGTTCCTCTCCGGGGGCTTCTTTGACGGGGAACGGCTCATTGCGCTGGCTCTGGCGGAGCGGTGCGGCGGTACGCTGATCATCCACGTTGAAAAGGCGTTGTATTCCTACATCGGCGTCTATCCGGCGTTGGTACAGGAGTTCGCGAACGCCTTCGGGGAGGGGTGCCGCGTCATCAACCGGGAGGACGATGCGGCGGACCGCGGACTTCGTACGTCCAAACTGCAATACTCCCCCGTACGGCTGGCGCCCAAATACTGTTTCGAGCCGCAAAACGAGCTTTTGCGGCACGTGAACGCCATCCCCGAATTGAAAACCGCCCGCCTGACCCTCTCCGCCTTGACGGAGGACGATATTCCCGCCTATAACAAACTCGTCCTTGACGAAAACCGGAACCGCTGGTGGGGTTACGATGACGTTGCCGGACTGAAAGAGCCGGTGTCCGTACGCAGTTTCTATAACGTGGCGCAACAGGACTTTGAACGCCGGTTGGCCGCGAACTTCGCCATTCGTCTGGACGGGGTTTTTGTCGGGGAGGCGGTGCTGTACAATTTCGACTACCGGGGCAGCGCGGAATTAGGCTGCCGCGTTGCCGCCGAATACGCCGGGCAGGGTTACGGTACGGAGGCCTTCGCCGCCGTGGCGGAGTGGGGCCTGTACCGGGTACATCTCAGCCGCGTGATCGCAAAATGTTTCCGGGAGAATACCGCTTCCTATAAGATGTTATCGTCCTGTATGCGCCGCATCGCGGAGGACGAAACCTACTTCTACTTTGAAAAACTGCTCTGATGTCAGGAGGCGCCGCTATGGACTTTGAAAAATTGATTGCGTACCGCAACCGTTACAACCGTTTCAGTACGCGGCTGGGAATCGTTCTGGAGGAACTCCGGACGGGCTACGCGCTGGCCCGGAAAACCGTGGAAGTGGACGACACGAACCCGCTCGGATACGCGCAGGGCGGCGTTTACTTCACCCTTGCCGACAGTACCGCCGGATCCGCCGCCCATACGTACGGCTACAAGACCGTCACACTGGACGCGTCCTATCACTACTACCACGCCGCGCGCCCCGGGGACATTCTCACGGCCGTGGCCGCCGAACTGCACCGCGGAAACACAACCGCTGTCTTTGAGGTCCGCGTTACCGACCAGCGCGGCCAGCTTTTGGGAAGCGGAACGTTTACCTTTTACCTGCTCCCGGAAAAGCTGGACCTTCCCTGAACGGCGGTCCGAATCCCCCGATACGGTCACAACGGACTGGTCCGAACAGGACCGGTCCGTTTTTGATGGTCCGCGGAAGGCCCGTTGCCGCTTTCGCGTCATGCCCTTTGACATTTTCTCCCTTGCGTTTCGCCTCCAAACACGCTATACTGGACTGGCGGACCGTTCCGCGCAATTCAAAAGAAAGCGGGTGCCCCACATGAAACGCAGTGAAATTAACGCCGCGCTCCGGGAAATGGAACGTATGATTCAAGACTACCGCATTTCCCTGCCGCCGTTCTGCGGGTTTACCCCGGAACAGTGGCGGACCATCGGACACGATTATGACGAGGTCCGGGACTGTATGCTCGGCTGGGATATCACGGACTACGGCCTTGGCAAGTTCAATGAAGTCGGCTTTTCCCTGATTACCATCCGCAACGGCAACCGCTCCATGCCCGACAAGTACCCGAAAGTCTACGCCGAAAAACTGCTCTATTTGAAAGAAGGCCAGTATTCGCCCAATCACTTCCACTGGTACAAGACGGAGGACATCATCAACCGCGCCGGCGGAAACGTCCTGATCCGCGTCTACAACTCCCTGCCGGATGAGGAAATCGACCGCAATTCGGACGTGACCGTGCACACGGACGGGCGGACGTACGCGGTCCCGGCCGGGACGCAAATCCGCCTCACTCCCGGCGAAAGCATTCACATTCAACAGAGGCTCTACCACGATTTCACGGTAGAGCCGGGCACCGGGCCGGTTTTACTGGGGGAAGTCAGCCAGTGCAACGATGACAACACCGACAACCGTTTCAACCCCCCGGTCGGACGCTTCCCCACCATTGAGGAGGACGAACCGCCTTACCGGCTTCTGTGCGGCGAGTACCCCCCGGCGCCGTGACGCCGGAGCCGGAAAAATATCACGGGACTGTTGCAATCCCCGTCTTTTTCCGGTATACTGTAGGCACTTCCCGCACGGTCCCGCCCGGACGCGGGCCGCATTACGATTTCGTCAGGAGTAACCGAATATGAGCGCAATATACAAGATGGAAGTCCGTATTAACGCTTCCACGGAAAGTCTGATTCCGTTCGACCCGGATGTGAGAGAGTACGAAATAGAAGTCCCCCCCGACTGCTTTGCCCTGAAATTTCACTTGGACTACAACCCCGCCTATTATATCAGTATCCGGGCGGACCATGACGCGGGCCGATATGGCTTTGAAGACCTTGACCCCGCTATGGGGGACTATATCGCCGGGACGGAAGTCCCCTATTACGAATATTACGATGGTTATATTGTCCGCCTCGATAAGCGCCAGTCCTGTTTTGAGCAGGATATGCGCATGACGATTCATATCCGGGCCGGTTCCTATGAGTTCGGCGAGGAAGCGTATGAAATTCATCTTCTGCGCAGGTCCCTTTGCGAAGTCCGGAAGCTCTTCCGGGAGAGCGTCTATGACGATACCGAGTATCAGGTCACGGTCCCCTATGCCCTCTATATGCCTTCCGATTACGACCCGTCCAAGCGCTACCCGATCGTGGTCGCCTTGCACGGCACCGGGGAGCGGGAAGAACCTATTGAGGCCATTTTGGAAAAAATGGCCATGGCCACCGCGTGGGCCGAGGACTCCGAACGGGGACACAATCAATGTTTCGTACTGGTCCCGCAGTGCCGCGTGCATTACAATCAGGAGGACAACTGGACGTCTTTAATCCAGTTCGTGAACGGCCACTCCAATTCCCCCTTCTGGCCCTTCCCCCAGCTCAAGGCCGTGTGGAACCTCCTCCGGAAGCTGGTGGAAGAGTACAGCGTAGACGAGCGGCGGATTTATCTGACGGGCGTCTCGTCCGGCGGGTTCGCGGTGTACGTGCTGGCGATGGAGCACCCCAACGCGTTCGCCGGACTGGTCCCGGTCAGTTGCGCGGCCAATCCCGACAAAATCAACCTGTTAAAAGGAATCCCCATGTGGATTTTCCATTCCGATGATGACCCGCTCATTGCCCCGTCTTGGACGCTTGACCCGTGTCTGGCGGCCATGGACAACGCGGGCGTCAAGTACCGTCTGACCCGTTATCCCGCCGGCATGATTTTCTGGCAGTCCGGGCATTTCGCGTGGGAGGTCTGTTACCACAATCAGGAGATGCGGGACTGGCTCTTTCAACAGGCGATATAATCACGCTGACCCTTTCCGCCTTCGGGCGGCAGGACGTCCCTTTACAAAACTTGCGCGGAGGCTTGGGAGGACTTATGGAAAAGGAACTTTACCCGTTAAACGTGGGCCAGATGTTGCAATACCTTCCCATCAAGGAGACCGGCACACAGCGCTGTTGCAACATCAGCGTGTTTTGCGGCCTTCAGTCGCCGATCGACTTCGGGCTTCTGAAACACGCCGTACAGGACGAGTTTCAGCGCGCGGACTGTCTGCGTCTGCGCTTCACCGCTCCCGATGAAAACGGCGATGTCATGCAGTACGTTGTCGACCATGACGACCGGGACGTGCCGTTTCTGGACCTGTCCGGCATGACCATGTCGGAGGCGGACGCGTACTTGCAGAGCAAGACCTATGAGGAGTTCAACGCCCCCGACATCCCCATGGCCGAGTTTACGATGGTCAAAATGCCGGAGGGCTACAACGGCCTGTATATCCACATTGACCACCGCCTGACCGACTCCACCGCCCTGATCGTCACCGTCAATGACATCATGGAAATTTACTGCCACTACCGTTTCGGCAGTGAGTACCCCGCGCCGCTGGCGTCCTTTATTGACGTGCTCAAAAAGGACCTTGAAAAAGCCGGCAACAGTAAGCGTCAGGCCAAGGACGAAAAATTCTGGCGCGATATGCTGACCGAACACGGAGAGCCGATTTACTCCGACATTCAGGGTCCGGGCGTGCTTCGGGCCAGCCGCAAGGCCCACGGGGACCGTACCCTGTGCGCGGCGGACGTGGAGAAGAAAGACCGCTCCGTTGGAATCGCCGACTTCCATTTGGAGCCGGAGGCCACACAGAATATGATGGACTTCTGCATGAATCATAACATCTCCATGACGAACCTGATTCTGCTGGCCATGCGGACCTATCTTTCCAAGATGAACGGCGGACAACAGGACATTACGCTTCGGAACTTCGTTTCCCGGCGTTCCACGCGGGAAGAGTGGACCTGCGGCGGAAGCCGGACGCTGTCCTATCCCTGCCGGACCATCATCACCCCCGACACCGAGTTTCTGGACGCCGCCTACAAAGTACAGGACGTGCAGAACCGCGTCTACCTCCACAGCAACTACGACCCCATGAAGGTCAAGGCCATGATGAAGGAACTGTATCCCACGCCGGACGATACCGAGTATATCAGTATGTCCCTCACCTACCAGCCCATGCCGGTACGGATGAAGAACGAGCACCTGAAAGGAATCAACGTCCGGAGCGTGTGGTACCCGAACGGCGCGGCCACCAAGAAAATTTACCTCACCGTCACGCACAGTACCAATGACGGCGGACTGATTTTCGACTTCCATTATCAGAAGGCGTCCCTGACCTACCACGATATGGAACTGCTGTATTATTATATGATGAAGATTATCTATAAGGGTATCGCGGAGCCGGACATGACCATCGGCGAAATCATCACCTACATTTGAGCGGAATTTCAGAAAAGGAGAGTAAGCAATGAGCGAACAAATGAAAAAAGAGTTTCTGGGGCTGATCTCGCAATACTGCGAAATGCCGGAAAACGACCTCAAGCCGGAAATGCGTTTCCGGGAGGATTTGGGATTCAATTCCCTGAACTTCATGGCGTTTCTGGGCGATATCGAGGATACGTTTGACGTGGAACTGGACGAACAGAAGGCCGTCACGCTGACCACTGTCGCCGAGGCGTTGGACTATCTGGAAGAACTCACGCAGGAGGAAGCGTAAGCGCAACCGAAGGAGGAACGTATGTCCGAACAGAGGCTGATTCCCGAAATCATCCGGCGCAGCGCGGAACGGTACGCTGACCTGCCCGCCGTCCGCTGGGCCGTACGCAAGAATACCGAAGAACGCTCCTATGCCCGGCTCGACTCCGACCGGAAGCGCGTCCGGAACGCAATGGCCGCGCGGGGCTTTACCGGCGCGCATGTCGCGCTGATTGGTACGAGTTCCTATCCGTGGATCGCGTCCTATCTGGGACTGGTCAGCGGCAAGTCTACCGCCGTCCCTCTGGACGCCGGACTTCCCGCCGAGGAACTGGTCGATTTGCTGAACCGCTCCGACTCTCAGGCGCTCTTCCTGAGTCCGAAACTGGACAGTCTGGCGCCCGTTGTAAAACAGTCCTGTCCCAATGTGCGCCTTATCGTTTCGCTGACGGAAGAGACCGTTCCGGGCGCGGTCACGTTCGGCGACCTTCTCGCGGAAGCCTCCGATTCCGAAAGCGCCGACCCGCCCGGTGAAGACGATGTGTGCACCATCATTTACACGTCCGGCACCACCGGCAAGAGCAAGGGCGTCATGCTGACACAGCGCAACCTCTACGACAACATGAAAAACGTGTACGTCACGGTAGAACCGGGGACGGTCATGCTCAGCGTCCTGCCCATTCATCACGCCTACTGTCTGGTCATGGACTGGCTGATGGGCTTCAACAAGGGCGCCACCCTCTGTATCAACGACTCCCTGCTCCACATGATTCGCAACATCGGCCGCTTCCGGCCGAACATCATGCTCATGGTCCCCCTGATGATTGAGACGCTTTGCAAGCGTCTGCAAGCCGCCGAGAAGGAAGGCCCGGACGCCGTACGGGCGATTACCGGCCCGAATCTGCGGCGCGTGTACGCCGGGGGCGCGCATTTGGACCCTTACTATATTGGGGCCATGGAGAAGTACGGCATAGAGGTTTACGAAGGGTACGGGATGTCGGAGTGTTCGCCGACCATCAGCTCTAATAACGAACTGGGCAACAAACCGGGGTCCGTGGGCCGTCCGCTGGACAACGCGGAAGTCCGCTTTGTCAACGGAGAGGTACAGGTACGCGGTTCGTCCGTGATGAAGGGCTACTACAAAATGCCCGCCGAGACCGCCGAGGCGCTCAAAGACGGCTGGCTCCATACCGGCGACTTGGGACATCTGGACGAGGACGGCTTCCTGTTCATCACGGGACGCCTGAAAAACCTGATCATTCTGTCGAACGGGGAGAACGTGTCGCCGGAGGAAGTGGAAGGGAATTTCGCGCTGGAACCGCTGGTTTCCGAAGTCATCGTAACCGGAGAGAGCAACGGCCTGACGGCGCGGATTTACCCGGACCCGGACTATGTCGAACAGCGCGGCATGGACGCGGACGCCGTACAGGGCGCCTTACAGGAAATTTTGGACCGTTACAACCGCAGACAGCCCACGTACCGGGCCATTACGAAACTGGTCGTACGGAAGTACCCGTTCCTCAAGAGCGCCACGCGTAAAATCAAGCGTCCGCTGGCGGAAGTGGACGCGCCCCCGGACGAAGCGTAAAAACAAAACGCCTTCCCGTTGCTATAACCTTATCTTACGCTTCCCGGAAGAAGCGTAAGCACAAAAAGCCCTCCCGTTCGGGAGGGTTTTGTTGTTTGCGTACGGCGTCCGTTTTTTGGGCAAGTCCTCAGAAACTTCCGCTGCGTCCGGAGTGGCCGCCGCCGCTGTGATGGGAACTGCCGCCATCGCTGTCGCTCTCGATTTTGACGCGGGTTTCGGTGGCGTGGGTAAAGCGGTCGGATTTCGCGCGGATTTGTAAACTCCCCTCTACCGCGTACTCCCGCGCTTCCGCGGCCTCATGCACGGTGACGAGTTGTAAGGCCAGCATCCCGCACACGACCCCGGAAATCAGAAGGGGTACGCCCACAAAAATTAAAATTTCAAACAGTCCCGGTCCGTCATCGTAATCGGCGTCATTGGGGTGGTAGTCGCCGGACTCATCCCAGCCGACCGGCTCGCCGTTGGCCGCCTCCGAAAGAAGGTATTCGCTCCAGTCCATGTACTGCTTGAATCCGTTGTACCAGTCGTCATTACGGAAGCAGTCCAGCATAGCCTCTTCGAGCTGATCGCGTCCGAGTTCCGTAAAGGCGGTGTCGCCGTAGCCGGTGTACACAAGCGCGTACTTCCGGTTGCTCATGCTCATAAAGAGCAGTTCGCCATCGTAGTCATCGCCGAAACCGAGTTCGGATTGCTCGTAAAAGGCTACCGCGCAGTCGTAGACGTCATCAAAGCCGTAGTCGGTAAAGTCGTCCACGGTGACCAGATACACGCCGAACTGGTACGTTTGCGCCATGGACGCGGCCTGATCCTCGAGCGTCCGGGCCTCCTCATCGGAGAGAATGCCGGACTCATCGAGCACGTACGCGCCTTCAAACGCCGCCGCGGGTACGCTCAGCGTCAGGCAGAAGAGCAAAAGCAGTCCGGCCAGAGCGGGAGCATAAAAACGCTTCACGTTCCACGCCCCCTTTCAAAGATACAGGAACCAGTAGAGGAAGGCGGCCAAGGGCGCGAAAATCCCGGCGAACGTCAGCCAGAATTTCGCGTAATTCATGGGCAGGTCGCCGACCATTTTACCGGTCTGGGCGTTCATGGCAAAGAGATAGTCTTTCCCCTTCCACTTTGTGTTGAGGATCCAGACGGGCAAAAGGGCGTAGTGTACTTTGCCGCGCTTCAGGTTGACCGTTTTCGCGGTGATGGAACAGGTCGCGTAACCCTTGACCGTGTTTTCCAGCATACTGACAATCGTGTTCATACAGCGTTCATCGGCACGGCGGGCGCTTTCCTCTACGGTCACATCGTATCTGTCGGCCAGAAACCCCGGGAGGAAGGCCATAGAAAAGGGCTTGAGTTCGCCGTAATCGAACGGTTCGATAGAGTCCATAAGGTCATCGGGCATACGCTTGGACGCGTCCACGGGCACGCGCTCAAAGTCCACGCTTCCGGCGCGATGCACGTCATAGTGACGGGTGGTGGTCACTTCATACTGGCCTTCCCGGCGGGAACTTTCCGTAGTGGCGGCAAAGTGCACATCGGCGTCCGCGGTCCCGTCAAAGAGCCAGAACGGCACGTACACGCCCTGTACTTTTTCAATATGGTTCTCGTCCGAAAAGGCCTTTGCAAGGAAGAACTTCCCTTTATAATGCTTTTTCAGTGCGGCGACCGCGGCTTTTTTGTCCAGTTTGAACGGAAGGACGTAGTCCGGTTTCAGGTCTCCGGCGAACTGTCCGGGCACGATGGTATTGTTGCCGCAGTAGGGACAGCTCGTGGCGGCGGTGGAGGCCTCACAGATGAGTTCGGCCCCGCAGGACGGGCAGGAATACGCCTTCATTTCGGAGGCGTCCGCGCCCCAGTCCTGACCGATTTCGGACGTGTCCCACGTGCCGTTGTCCCGAAACGCTTCCGCCGCCTTGGCGTCGGCGCTCTCCATGCTCTTTTCAAACTCGGAGACGTCATAACTGCTCCCGCAGTAATCGCACTGTAACTTTCCGCTGTCCTCCGCGAAACGCAAAGGACCGCCGCACGCGGGGCACTTGTAATTAGTAACTTGGGAGGGCATTTTCCGTCACTCCTTCCCGGTAAGGTTCCTCAGAACGCGTTGCCGCATTCTGGGCAGAATTTCGGCGGCTGTGCCGGATTCGGAACCGCCCACCCGCATTTCGGGCAGGCCGTCACGGCGGAGGGCCTTTGCGCGCCGCACTCCATGCAGAACTTCCCAGTGTTGACCTTGCCGCACTTCGGACAGGTCCATCCGGCTTCCGTCTCCGGCTTCTTGGTCCCGCACTCCGTGCAGAATTTCCCGCGCGCGGGCTTGCCGCATTTCGGACAGGTCCACGTATCGGCGGACGCGGCGGCTACGGAGGGCTGTTGCTGGCCCATCTGGTAGAGCTGGGCGGCGTTGACGCCTCCGGTCTGGGCGGCCATGTTCATACCCATGAATCCAACCGCGGCCCCGCCCGCGTTTCCGGCGGCGGTACGCATTGCGTCCGCCTGCGCGCCGGTGAGGGCGGCGGCGGCGCGGCGCGGGTCCATGTAGGCGGCGTCCTTCTGCATGGCCTTCAACATGGCCTCGTCCTCTTCGCTGGCCTTCACGGACGAAACGCCCACGCTGACAACCTCAATGCCGCGTAAGTCGCGCCACTTGCCGGACAACGCCTCGTTCATGGCTTGGGCCAGTTCGGCGGTATGGCCGGGGAGGGAGGAATAGCGGATACCCATATCGGAAATACGGGCAAAGGCGGGCTGCAAGGCCGTCAAGAACTCGCTCTTTAACTGACTGTCCAACCGGTCGCGGGTGTACTCCTCGGACACGTTCCCACATACGTTCGTATAGAACAGCATGGGGTTCGTAATCTTGTAGCTGTACTCGCCGAAACAGCGGACGGAAATGTCGATATCAATCCCGGCGCGCTCATCGACCACGCGGAACGGTACCGCGCTGGGGGTGCCGTACTTGTTGCCGATAATTTCCTTGGTGTTGAAATAGTACACGCGCTGGTCCTTGGCCTTCTGTCCGCCGAACGTGATTCTCTCGCCGACTTTGGCGAAAAAGTCCTTAAGGCTCTGCCCCAGACTGCCCACGAAGATGGAAGGCTCCGTAGAGGCGTCATAGACGTAATGCCCCGTTTCGGCGCACAGTTCCACGACCTTGCCCTGTTCGACAATCATCATGCACTGTCCGTCCGCCACGGCAATGACGGAACCGGTGGTAATGACGTTGTCACTGCCCTTGTTGGTCGAACGCCGGTCCTTGCGCTTTACGCCCTTGACGGCCAGCACATCGGCGGGCAACGCCTCACAGTAGAAATACTCCTTGTACTGTTCGGCAAGCTCGCCGGTCAGAGAGTTGATCGCGGCATGAATCAGTCCCATAGTTCGGAACTCCTTTCGTTGTGGAATACGGAAATCGGATGGCGTATGGAACGCGGAAAACAGTATAGCACAGGCAACGGAAAAAGTCCATAGTCCTTACGGAAAGATTATCCGGCGTAGAGCAGGCCGTCAAAGAGTTCGTCTTCCGGCACGCCGCCCACGTTACGGGACCATTCCTCCGGGCCGTCATCATACTTGAGCGCGAAAATCAGATCCGTTGACAACTCCTCCGGCGGGTTCGTGGCGCGGAAAAATACCGTGCCGTTTCCGTCCGTGGCGGCAACCTCCGCTTCCGTACCGGCCGGAAGCGTGACGTCCTCCTCCATGGACACCGTCCAGTTGTCGGCGGCGCGGCGCGTGACGGTCAAATCCTGTTGGAGCGTCAGGACATACTCTCCGGTCTGATAGAGCAGGTCGCCCATCAGGCGGAATCCGGCGGGGGTCAGGCGGTACGTCCCGGAAGCGGACCATGTGCCGAACAGGTCCATGCGCGTATAGAGCGGGACGTTGTACGGGTCCGTTGGGACAGCATTGTAAAAGACATACAGGGACCAGTCATCCACGGTACTGCTATCTTCCGGCGGTTCCGGATAGGAAAAGTAGCCGAGTCTGGTCATTTCCATTGTTCCAACGGAAGCGCCGTCCGCGCCGTACATAATGATTCCGTTCGAGTCATCTTCCATACTTAGATCTACAATCACGTAATCCCCTTCGGGAAGATGGGCGTAATAGTAGTTTCCATCGAAAAAGCCGGTGTTGTCCAGCACAATGTTACGGCCTTCGGGGGCGGCCCAGTCGGTATCCAGATCTTCGGCCGCGGGACGGTCCGCCCAGCGTTCGGAACCTTGGGGGGCGTCAAATTCCAGCGCAAAGGCGCTGTACCAGTCGGGGTAATCCGGCTCTTCGATTTCCCACGCCTCCACGGTCCGGAACGCGTTCCCGTCCGCGGCGGCGAAACGGTACGGGGCCTCCGTGCCGATTTCCAC
Source organism: Oscillibacter sp. (assembly GCA_017446225.1). GTDB lineage: Bacteria > Bacillota > Clostridia > Oscillospirales > Oscillospiraceae > Oscillibacter. The sequence goes on along the minus strand of JAFSRH010000029.1, from coordinate 12,094 downwards.
AAACCACGCGTCATAATCTCCCTTGTAGGCGTCCCGTAACAAATCGGCGTCCCGGTCAAAGTAGAGTTTGACAGTCAGCAGACCGTCCGCGTAGGAGGCGATTTCATAGGGGTTGAACCAGAAGGTGACGCCGTCCGGCTCCAGCGAGAAGGTATAATCGTCTAACAGGTAGTCGGCGACCATACCGCCGGGGGAGAGGGAGGCGTAAACGGTATTGAGTTCCTGTCCGATCCGGCTGTTAATGGTCAGTTTGCCCTCTTCGGTCAGGATATCGCCGAGCGTGATTTCCGCGCCGGTGGCGGTATCAAAGTTGGCCGCGCCGTAGCCGTAACTCATATGGGCGCCGCCGGAGTAGTCCCACCAGTAATTGACAATGCTAACAACGCGCGCGTCCGCTCTGCGAATCAGGGAGCGTACTTCCCCGCCGAACGCCTGTCCGGGGTCCTCCGGCGGGAGCATGGCTTCCCGGTCCTGATAGGCTTCCCGCGCGTTGGCAAGGGCGGTCTCACGGAAGCGGTCAAGGGCGGCGCAGAGTTCCGGGTACTCCTCCCGTGTGGCGGCGTCCGCCCCGGGCAGATACGTTTCCATGCTGTTGACGACCATACCGAGGCCTTCGTCATAGTGGTAGTCCGTATTCAAGGTCAGGCCCAGCACGGGACGAACCGCCGGCGCGGCCGGTTCCGGCGTGTCCACGACTTCCGGGGCCGGTTCGATATCGGGGCTTTTGCTCACATCGGGACCGCCGCCGCAACCCGAGAGTATAACCGACAGCGTCAACGTCGCCGACAGCAGTCCGCGCCACACGGGACGGTTTTTACGCTTTATCGTTTGTTCCATGGTCTCACGCTCCCATGTTCGTTATGATGGCCTCATCATAGCACACGAACCAAAAACTTGCAACGGGAATTTCAAATTTTAAACCGGCGCGGCGCTCTTTCAAGACAGAATGGTATGTTCTCCCTTGGGCTTGCCGTACGCCGCTTCCGTCACCACGCCGCCAAGCCCGAGATGGATATAATCCGTAATGGACTGTTCCATGGTAATGGTAGAATCGTAACGCTCTTTCGCCGCGCCAAGGAGATAAAACGTGCCGAAGCCGCTTGCGCAATAGCTGTTGGTTACCACGGCGTACAGGGCTTTGGGGTTGAATGGCTGTCCGCGTACGCTGTCAATGTGTACCCGGCGGACGGCCGCGGGGCGGTAATATCTGGAATTCGGGTAAAGCTCCTCCGCCTCAAAAGGAATACGCTCATCTATGGTAAAGGAAATGCCGCTGGTTTGGGGGTAACTGTTGTCTTTCTCCGGGAGGCACCATGTAGCCGCCTCCAACGCTTCCAGCAGTTCCGCGCCCGTCAAGCGGACCACGCAAACCTGATCATTGTAAGGGTATACGGCGGCGATATGGTTTCTGGTAATATACCCTTCCAAAATTTCGGCCCGTATCGCCGCGCCGTTCGTCAGTCCAATCATATGCGCCTCATCGGTGAACGGAGTTTGAAAATTCTGACGCGCCGTCCAGACCATTGCGTCCGCGATCAGGTTTCCCAGATTGGTTTCCCGCGTACAGTGATCGCCGTTCAAATCCGTCTCCGTCCGGGCCAATATGGCGTTGTATCCCTCTTGGTAACGGTTCTGAAGCCGTTCCACCGCTTGCGACACGGTTTCATCCGATTCCAAAGTATCGGCGGCGATCAGGTAATGATCCGTGACGGATTTTGTGGCGTTGTCAATGACGATCACGCCGATATGGGCGAACGCTTCGCCGCATGCCTGCACAAGCTCGCCTTGCGGCCCGGACGTCATGGCGTTTTCTGTCATGACGTCCAAAATCATATCCAAGCCCCGCGCCTTGGAGAAGATGTTCAGCGAACTGTAACCGGCGGCGTTCGACTCGTTCTGTGTCCCGATACTGCTAAGGGCAATGACCACATCCGCGCCGGGGACCACGCTTCCGGACTGGCGGAGCGTGTCAATTTGAGCCTGCACGCATTTGTAAATATGCCAGCGTTCCAAAATTTTAACATTGCGGGTACTCATGAGGTTCATATTGGCTTCGGCTTTCGGCGTGATAAGTCCGAAAAATCCAACGGTCAGGCCGCTTTTTGTCGTATGGCTGTAATTTGGCGTACAGATGACTTCCTCGTTTTCCAAGGCGTTGGCGCACAGGATCGGAAACGCCGCCCGGCGCATATTCCGCTGTACGGCGTCATAGCCGTAAGAGAAGTCAAAGCGGCCCATTCCGGCCACATCGTAGCCCGTCAGATTCATCAGTTCCACGGCATCGGCGCCTTTACTGGCCGTGTAAATGGCGCTCGTACTGAAGTTCCCGGCGTCAACCAGAATCGTTTCCGCGCCCAGCCGTTCAAATTCCTGTTTCAGCCATGCCATACGCGGATAGCCCTCCACGGCTCCCATCACATCGTTTGAGTGTAGAATGACCGTTTTCCCGCTGTAGTCCCCGTCAGGCGCCTCTTTTACAACGGCTTTCGTGTCGGAATCCACGGAAGCCGCCAGCGCGCGGACGCCCCACAGCCATATGACCCCAATGATCAGGGCTAACGTTGCCAGTCTGCGCGCTACGCTTCCTGTAGTCATGAAAGCCTCCCTGTCCGTTACAGTTTCCGGCGAATGGTAAGGACGTTTTGCCCGTTTTCGTAGCGGTAGGAAACGGCGTCCATAGTCTTCTTGACGATAAAGATACCGAGTCCGCCAATGCCCCGCTCCTCCGCCGAAAGCGTTACGTCCGGGTCCTCATGTTCCAGCGGGTTGTAAGGCGTTCCCCAGTCGCGGAACGTGATTTCCGCGAAGCCGTCCGGGAACTCCACGGAAACGACCGCCTCTCCCGTCTCCGTGCCGTAGGCGTAACGGGCGATATTGGTAAACAGTTCGTCTATGGCAATATCAAGCTGTGTCCGGGCCTTCATGGAACAGTTGTGAGCTTCCAGTTGTTCGTCTATAAAGGCCGTGAGCGGTTCCAAGTTTTCGACCATTGCCGCAAGTTTCAATTCAGACATACGATCTCCTCCTGTCCAACCGTCAGCGATAGCGAAGGCAAAGCATCGTAATGTCGTCAAACTGCGGCGCTTCCTTCACGAACGCGTCAATGTCTTTCCGCACATCGCTGATAATCGTTTCCGGCGCGTCTTCCGCGTGGACGTTGAGCGCGTTGATCATGCGTTCCTCGCCGAACAATTCCTCCTGCGCGCTGGTCGCCTCCGTCACGCCGTCCGTATAAATAAACAGCGCGTCTCCGTGGCCCAAATCCGTCTCGTTCTCCCGGTAACGCAACCCCGACAAGGTCGCCAGCGGCGGGCCGTGACGTTCCTTTTGCAGCTCGAATTTCGCCCCGGCGCGGTAGAAAGCGGGGTACTCGTGGCCCGCGCTCGCGGAAATCAGATGTCCCGTGGAAATCGCCAGCACGCCCAGCCATACGGTTACGAACAGTTCCTCATCGTTGTTTTCGCAAAGCTGATTGTTCACGTCCGCGAGGATTTGGCCGGGATGAATTTCCCTTCCGGCGTCCTGTTGCGCGCGGTTCTTCAACAGCGTCTTGGCAATCACCATAAACAGCGCGGCGGGCACGCCCTTGCCGGATACGTCCGCCATAACCATGGCAAGGCGGTCATCGTCAATCATGAAGAAGTCGTAGAAATCGCCGCCGACTTCTTTGGCCGGCGTCATGGTCGCGTAAAGGTCAAACTCCTTGCGATCCGGGAACGCCGGGAAAATGCGCGGCAGCATATCGGCCTGAATTTTCGTGGCCACGTTCAGTTCGGCGCCGATACGCTCCTTTTCGGCGGTGACTTTCAACAGGTTTTTCATGAAGCGTTTCATGTCATACGACATGGAACTGAGCGCGCTGGAAAGAGATTCCAGTTCATCGCCGGTATGAATTTCCGGGTCCTTGAACGTGAGCGCGTCCGGGTTCTCCTCTCCCTGACTGCTCAAAACGAAACTTTGCGCGGAACGCTCCAGCTTTGTCATGGGCGCGATCACACGCCGGTTGAGCCAGCGGTACAGAATGAACAGGAAGAGCGTTGACAAAATCACGATTTCCGCCAGCACGATCAGAACGTAGCGGAGAAATACGTCTACCACCTCACGGATGCTTAAGTCCGCCGCCAGAATTGCGACCGCGTTTCCGGAAGCGTCCAAAACAGGTACCAGACCCGTATACATAAAGCCGAACTCCGTGTAGTTAAGGTAGTAACTGATTTTCTGTCCGCCGTCCATAGCGTTCAGATAGAATTGCGCGACTTTCGGGGGATAGCTCTCGCCCGTCAGTCCGCCCAGCGTAACGGAGCTGACGCCGTTTAACGCTTCCCGTTCCGCCTCCGTCATACCTGCCATTACGTCCATCATGTTGTCGGTTTTGTTCAGGTTCAAGGGCTTTACGATATATAAAAAATAGAAATCGTAACGATCCATAACCCGGTTGAGAAAGTCCTGCGTATGCTGAAACTGTTCGGATTTTTCCCCGCTTTCGATACAGCGTTTCAAATCCTCCCCGTCAATTTCCGTCATGGTCAGGGTCAAAGCGTCCCCGATGTAGGTCTGGTACTTTTCCATCATCCCATTATAGTAGATCGCAAAGCCCAGCACGGAGAGCGTCAGGCACAGCAAAATTACGAACATCCCGCACCCGAACAGAATACTGCGCCGGAGCGGATTCCGGTATGTTTTCATTTTTCTTTCAGCTCCTTTCGATTGAGGGCAAAGTGTCCGGCGCCAAGCGCGGCAACCCCGCCGCAGAACAAGGATACCGCGCCCAGAAGAGGACGCCGCGCCATCAGATTGGCAAACACAATCGGTCCCAGCGATTCGCCGATATTTTCCGTGAAATTGTAAACGCCCATAGCGCGGTCCTCGCCGTATTGCCGGACCTGTTTTTGTTTCAGGAACCATGTCTGTTGCAGGGTCTTTCCGTAGGCGGCGGCGACTCCCATCATCAGCAGGGCCAGCACCACGCCCAGCATATTACGCGTCAGCGCGAAGGTCATTACGGCAAGGACATTGGTCAGGTACGCGGCGTACATTCCCTTATTGCCCAGCGCTTTTGCGATACGGTGCGTGAGCATATCGCCCGTCAGCACGGCCACTTCCGAGTACAGCATAATCAAAATAGAGACAATGGTCTCATCGTAGCCCATGTTGCCGCAGAACAGCGGGACGAAGTAGAACACGAAACTGTTAAAGACAATATAGGGGTTCTGAATCATGACAATAAAGCTCATCACCGGCTTGTTGAACAGGAACCGCCCGAAGGAAATCCCGGCTTCCTGCGCTTCCTCTTCCTGTGTCTCCGAGTTCAGCAGTCCCGACAGTTGCCGTAACATCAGGTTCCCGATCAGCGTCAGGGAGAGCCACACCAGAGCCACTATCAGGAACACGGGCCGTTGTCCGATTCCCACGGCCAGCAGGGAGCCTAACAGCATTCCGAAGTTGATTCCCGACAGATACGCCGCGTTGTAGAGGGTGAAACCCCATTGCTGGTTGACCTCATCTTTGATATACGTCAACAGAACATAAGTCGCGTTCGTAATCAGGCCCACGCCGATACCGTCCAACAGCAGTCCGGCGAAAATGGCGTAATAGGAAGGAAACAGGAACATCAGCAGATTTCCGCAGAGGGACGAAAGCGTGCTGAGCGTCATAATTCTTCCCAGTCCCAGACGGCGCACGGCGGCGGAGGTAAACAGGGACATCACGCCAATGACAAAGATATTCACCGTCAGCGGCAGGGAGGCCATGAAATCCCGCGACGCTTCCGGGAAGAGTTCACTGTTACGCAGAATCCAGACCGGCAGGAAGGTTGTCGTCATATTGTAGCAGGCGAACACCGCGAACACCAGCAGACGGACCATGTGCCCGGGCAGGGCGCTGAGGTCTCCCTCGTTGATTGTGCGCAGGTACAGTCCCCGGTTGCTGAACCATGCCATCACCTCGGAGATAATCAGCCAGATCAGCATCATGATAACAATAATGGAGAGGAAAATCTGGATTTGCAGACGCGTAATGATGTCTTGGATGATCTTCGTTTCCGTTCCGACCGCCACAATGCCGCTGACTTTCCCGTTTTCATAAACGGGGACTGTCACCGAAAGATACGTACCGGAAACATCCGCCAGCTCGTTATTCCATACGCTTTGCGCGCTTCCTTCCACTTGGTACGTTTCCCGCATTTCCGCCAGTTCGCTTTCGTCCAGCGGGAAATAGGTCCCTATGGACTGATCCAGATACGCCACGGCAAAACCCATGGAGCCGTCCTCCGAGAGACGCAGAATGTTACAGTAAAGCTGCCGGTTGAGGTCTAAGTCCATAGGAAAGACCTGTTCCATGACATTGCACAGGGTTTCGTAGGCCTCGCCGTCAAAGTCTTCCGCCCGCTGTATCTGGGCAATGACCCCATACGGAATCTGATTGGCCACAATCCGGGCGCTGTTCTCCATCTGGCTTGTAATCCGGGTCCGGTAAATGTCGCTGAAATTGCCGATCAGCATTCCGCAAAGCAAGGCCGAAACCGTGGACACCGTGCCAATGACCCAGAAGGAAATTAACTGCACCGTAGTGTATTTCCGGGTCACGAAGGCAATGACGCCGCGGAGCAGGAGCGTGGCGAGCAGAAGCGTCAGTACCGCCATTGCCGCGCACCATACGATTTGCAACGCAATGCGCCACAGGGGTTTGTGTAACGTGAGGTAGGTTTTCGTTCCCGTGTCGGAAAGCACGTGTAAGCCGTCCTCTTCCAGATACAAGGCCCCGGTTCCGTCCTGTGTGAAATGAACGGTTTGAGAGATCGTTTCCTCACAGATGGAAACGCTCCGTTGAAGCGCGCTGTCAACTTTTACCGCTTCTTCCGCGCGGAGATCTATAAAGCAAATCGTGCCGTGCGGGTCAAGCGTCATACGGTAAGGGAAGCGGCTTTCCTCGCCTTTCCAGCGGGTGGAATAGGCCAGCGTCCGCCGCCCGTCCTCGAAGGCCGTAATACGCCCGTTCTTTTCCATGACGTAGAAGCCGTTGCCGTAAAACGCGCAGTCGCTGACCGCGTTAAAGGCGTTATCGAAGTAAATTTTCTGTGTGCGCTCCTCCCCGTCCGCCAACGTAATCCAATGGGGAATGAGCGCGTTGTCCTCGCATTCGACATAGGACAGCACGCCGTCCCGGACCGTGATTCCGTGGAAGCGGTGCTTGTTCACCAGCACGGCGCTGTAATCCCGCTCCGCAATCGTACGGAGGTAGCGTCCGTTCTTGAAAACGACAATGACTTCTCTTGACAAGAGCATTCCGTTCCATTCCGTGGCGGAGAGGTAAACAAGGCCGTTCTCAACAGCGAAATCATCAATATAAAGGTTCCCATCGCCGTCCGAAGGATTCACAATGGCGTATCGAATGTCGGCTTCCTCATTGAAGCAAAACAGGCGGCTGTGCCCATCGTCCACAACGTAATAAAGCCCCTGCTCGTCCTGTTTCGCGCTGTAGCCCAGCGTGATATCCATGGTGGACGTCACAACTTCCGAAAAGGGCATGGAAAACAGCCAGCAGAATAAAACCAGCGCCACGGCAAGAAGCGCTATCGTCAAATCCGCGGGCTTCAGTCCGCGAGAGAAGAGGTACTCCCTGAAAACGCGGAAGGCGTTTCGCGCTTTCTCTTGGAGCGTTCGCAACATAAACCAATCCCCCTTATCACGGCTCATTGTAATTGCCGTACTCCTTCCACTGTAACGGCGCGCTGTAGAGCGTATGGACGCCGTCTCCGCTGAGAAGTTCCGGAATCAGGAAGCAGCCCATTTGACAGGCGTTTTTGTGCGCCTTCTTGCATTTCCGGTACGAGTCCGTTTCGTCCACGCTGTCCACTTGCAGAAGGTTGGTCGAGCCGAAGAGGTAAAACGGCAGTGCGGGCATAGAGATATAGTCCTTGATGGGTTCGATTTTTTCCGGCAGACGCGTCAGGCTCCGCAGGACCTTTCCGCGCTCAATGTAGGGGACGCGTTTTTCGTACCAGATTTTCAGGGCTTCCGGGTCGCGCCGGTGGACGCACGCGAAACGCTCAATTTGAAACCGCGCCTGTAATTTCGCGATCACGTTCAGATAAACATCGGCAATCCGGTTCAGGATGGCATCGAACGCTTCCATGGTCTCCGCCCGGATCTTCTCCGGGACGTATTCCAGCGCGTAGAACAGATACTTCCGGTAGGACATATCCGGAATGGGAATGACCAGCGGACCGCGAAGGGCGGCGGCGATCTCGAACGGGTAGCAAAGGTTCAAATATTCCTGCGGCGTCAGGTCCCATTTGTTCTGCCGGAAGCGGATTTCCTCCACGCGCTCCCCGTTCGTGCGCAGATAGGACACCAGATCGTCGGTTTCCTCAAACTCGGTTTCTTCCAGATAGGCTTTCCCGTTGGCGTAGTCGAACAGGCGCGTTTGTCCGTCTTTCAGCCGGACGGAAACGGTCACCTCATATTCCCCGAACAGACAAGGCCCGCCTTCCACCGCGATTGGTTCCCCGCGTTCCATGGACCCGGCCAACAGGTCCAGACCGCCGACAAAGTACGGAAATTTCTCCCGGTTCTTATACGTAATGCCCGCGAAAGGCGGAAAGGCTTTCGCCGCCTGTTCAAAATCCATCACATCGGCGCACTGCTTAAAGCGCAGTTTGCCGCCGTTCCACTCGTAAAAGTCCCCGGAAAACAGGCGAAAGTTTAACATACTCTCATTAGAGTTGACATAATCCGTCTCTTCCGGAGCGCGCCCTTTCCGGAAGATCATTTCTTGAATGCTGTATTCCAAGATAAATTTCCTTTCTATCGGCCGCGTTGCCGATGGGATACGGGTTCATTCAATGGTCAGAAGGTTCGTAAACCCCGTGATTTGAAAGACTTCCATCACGGATTCGTTGACGTTCCGCACGACCATGTTCCCCTGAGCGCTCATGATTTTCTGAACGGAAAGCAGGAGACGCAGTCCGGCGGAGGAAATGTAATCCAGCGCTTTCAGGTCTATTTCCAGATTCTTCACGCCCTCACTGAGAACAGGCCGGAGTTGCGCGTCCAAGTTCGGGGCGGTGCTTGTGTCCAGCCTTCCTTCCGGAGAAACCGTCAGGCTGTCGCCGTTGCGCTTCATGTCAATCAACAATGCCATTGTGTAACCCCTTTCAAAGTTCCATTGCGCCGAGCGTGTTTAAGATGTTCGCCGCCTCCGCCTCCGCCGTGATTCCGTCCAGACGGAACGTCAGCGCCGTAAAGCCGCCATCGTCCTTCAGGACACGGGTCAATGTACTGTGAAACGCGCCGTCCATGACTTCCACGGCGCAATAGGACGCCGCCGGAATGCCGTTAATTTCCGCGTCCGTTTCAAGATTCGAGCCGTTTTTGCGCGAGGCTTCCGCGCGGACAAAATCCGCCAAGGACGTTTGCGCCGCGGGAAAGCGGCTGATATACAGGCACAGGGACATATTTCCGCTCTTGTAAACGGCGGGATTCGCGTCCGCGGCGGAGACAAGCGTAAAATCCCGCGGAAGCCGTATCCGGTACGCGCCTAACGGAAGGACGTCGCTTTCAATGACGGTCAGCGTATTGATAATCTCCCGCGTTTTCTGTTCCGACTGATAGCCAATGAACCAGAAGTCAATCTCGATATACTCGTCATGGTTATCCAGCACATAGGTAACGCCATCGCGAAACACGCCGTCATAACTATCCATAGCGCGGTAATATCCTATGGAGATTCCGTTGACAGTCATATCGGTTACCATTTCCGTGGCTTCGTACTCCTCCGCTTCCTGTTCGACAAACTCTTTCAGCGTGTCCGGGTAGCCCTCTTTGGAAAACTGGTAGACCGAAAAATCCAACAGTTTGTCGTTGTCGCAATAATGGGCTACCATATCGTCCGCCCAATCCTCATTGGATACGCGTAAAGGCGAAAGTTCGGCGGAGATCCGCAGGGCGTAAGGCGAACTGCCCAGCCGTACGATTTTCTCGCCGCCTGTCGCCACAACGGAAAGTTCCGCCGCGGTATCATCCTTTGGCTGTTCGGGAGCGGCGTTCTGTCCGGAAGCGCACGCGGAGAGCGCGAACAGGACGATAAGCATAAAAAAGCAAACGATTCGTTTTTTGTGGCTCATGCCATTTTCACCCCATGCGTTGCTGTAACGCCGTTTCCCGGTCAGGCGTCCGGCGCGGAAGCGGCGTTGCCGTCCCGGATAAACCAGCGAATCCAGTCGGCCGCCTCACGCCATTGCTCTTCCGGCGTGATTTCGGGAAGCCCATCGCCGGTCTGCTGTCCGTAACTGCCGAACTGCCCGTGATTGCCGCCCTCGATACAGTGTACCTCCGAACCTTCGGGCAGGAAGGCCCGCATGGGTTCAAACTGACTTACGTCAATGGCCTGATCATGGGAGCCGTAAAGCGCCAGCGTTCTGGTATTTATTTTCGTCCCGCTTCTCAGAAAGGCGGAAAGCATAATCAGGCCGTCCGGCGGATTTTTGGCGGAAAGCGCGTAACTTGCCGCCGCGTTTCCGCCCATGGAATGTCCGGCAATATACCAGTGTTCGTAAGAATAGGCGTTGCGTATCTCATCGGCCTTGCCGACCCCCAGATAGGAGATGAGCAACGGCATTTTCACAAGAAACACGTCCGCGCTTTCCTGAGCGACCAGCAGGAGAAGGGGCGCGTACGCGGCTTCCTCTACCCGGAAGCCGACATAAAACACAAGGGCCGTATCCCCGGACGGCCCGTCAAACAGCCAGCCCTCGGGAATTTCCTCTACCGTAACGCCTCCGCCGCCTTTCATGGCCTCCAATGCCGTTTCATTCGCGCCGGCCTGATGTTGGAGCACGAAGAACACGATACGCGCAACCCACAGCAGAGCCAAAACAAGAAGGACAAGCAGAATCTTGAGAACAAGCGATTTTTTGCTTTTCTTTTTCATACAATTTTCTCCTCATTACGGGCCACACGGAAAGGCCCCGCTAAAATTTGAGGATCGGGACTGCCTCAACGTTGTGAGACAGTCCCGGAAACAGGGGAGACGTTCCCAGAGAAAAGGCTATTGGCCGGTTCCGAAACATCCCCCTGTTTTCAGTGACCGCTTACCAGTCTTTGTCCTGATAGGGCGTGGAGGCAAAGCCGCTGGACTGCAAGCCGTCAACCATCTTGTCCAGACGGCCCCGGAAGAAGTTTTGGAACCATTCGCAGTCGCCGAAGAGCCGCACGGCCGTGGGGCTGACGGCGTAATAGAAGCGGATGAACAGCCGTCCGTACCACGTCTTTGCAAGCACATTGTCGCGGAAGCGGCGCAACGTCCAGACCTCCGGACAGTCATAGGAGCCGTAAACCGAAGTGGCCACATAACAGCCCTGCGCGGACGCGGACGCGTTCTCCCATTGCGCCGTGACCGTCACGGGAGCGTTCACCGTCAGGACGCTTCCCGGCGCGTATTCGATATTCCCGACCGCCCAGATACGGAATTTTTTCTGAGAGGGCGCGCTGAATCCGTTTTGCGGGAGCGTGAAGGAGCCGCCTTTGATAACCGTGACGCTGTCCATGGACCCGCCGCCGCCGTTGGCGTTGAAACTCACGACATACGCTTCCGGCGTCTCCGCGCCCGCAAGCGTGAAGTATCCCGGCGCATCGGGACTGTCAATCCGTGCGTAAGCGTTATCCGTGCGTTCGGCATTGTATTTGGTTCCGGCGCCGCCCACCAGCGATGCGCAACCCGTAAACATATTTTCCACCAGCGTCGCGTTCGGAGTTACAAAACGCTCAGAAACAAGGATGGTCTTCAGGTTTTCGCAACCCATGAACATCTGCGCGAGGTTTGCGCCTTTAGACGTGTCCCAGCCGGACAAATCCACCTCTGTCAGGCCAGTGCAGTTCCGGAAAGTTGCGGCAAATGTCGTCACCATTGAGGTATCCCAGTTGTTTACGCGCACTTCCGTCAGCGCGGCGCAGTCCGTAAATACCCCGTGTACGTCGGTGAAGCCGTAAGTGTTCCACTTGCTCAAATCCATTGTCGTTATGCCGGTGTCGCCGAATATTCCGCCAATGTCCGTTAAGCTGGTAGTGTCCCAGTCGCTCACAGCCAGTTCTTTCAG
>JAFSRH010000028.1 GCA_017446225.1 Oscillibacter sp. | reverse complement strand
TCATATGCTATACTCATTTTACTCGCCTGCTTTCTGTGTTCTCGACAATCACATGATACCACAGGCAACGCCGGAGGACTACCCATGCCCCCCGGCTTTTAGTTTATTTATTTACTTGCCAAGAAAAACTTTACACATACCGTTTCAAAAGTCCTCGCGAAGGGTCTGGTAGATGGTATCCGGACCGCGTTCCATGGCCAGCGTACCGCTCTTGGCGATTTCCAGAATGGAGAAATCCGCCAGCGTATCAATGAGGGCGTCATTCTTGACGGGCGTTCCGAATACCGCGATGGTCAGGGAATCCCGGCAGATGTCGATAATTTTCGCCCGGAAGATATTGGCAATCTGAATGACTTCCTCCCGGCCGTCCCGGTCCTCCGTCCGCACTTTAATGAGCGCGATTTCCCGATGAATGGCCCCCTCACTGTCAAGCACCTTGACGGCCAGCACGGGGAGCAGTTTCCGGCACTGCGCGGCGATTTGTTCAATCATCATTTCGTCCGCTATCAGTTCAATGGAGATACGGGTAATATGGGGGCGGTCCGTGGCCCCGGAGACAATGGACTCGATATTGTACCCTTTGCGGGAAAACAGCCGCGCCACCTGACTGAGTACGCCGGGCATATCCTGAACCAGAATGCAGAGGGTGTAACGCTTGCGCGAAACGTCAAATTGCTTTTTCATATGCGTTCCTCCATTCAGTCCAACAGGAAGTCCGTCACGGGAGAGCCGCCGGCGACCATGGGCCGGACCATTTCATCCATGTTCAGGACGGCGTCAATGACGGCCCCGCCGCCGCAGTCCAGCGCCGCCCGGAATACGCTTTCAAACTCCCCGGCGGTCGTGGCCCGGTAGCCGTGGAGGCCGTACGCTTCCGCGAGTTTTACGAAGTCCGGGCCTCTGTCCAGCGTGGTTTCGGAGAAGCGTTTCCCGTAAATGAGGTTCTGCCACTGCCGGACCATGCCCAGACAGCCGTTGTTGAAGATGACGGTAACCACGGGAAAGCCGTAGTGTTCCACGGTGGCCAGCTCGTTACAGTTCATCCGGAAACAGCCGTCCCCGGTGAGGTGCAAAACGCGGCGGTCCGGAAAACCGGCTTGCGCGCCGATGGCCGCGCCCAGTCCGAAGCCCATGGTGCCGAATCCGCCGCTGGTGAGCAGTTGGCCGGGGTAGTGGAAATGTACGGACTGAATCGCCCACATCTGGTGCTGTCCGACGTCCGTGGAAAAGATGGTCGTATCGGGCGCGGCGCGGTTGATAATGTCCATTATCTGTTCGGGGGTCAGCGGACCGCCGGACGGGGCCGGATCCTCCGCCGGACGAAGCGACAGAATTTTATTTTTCCAGTCCGTATGCTCCATTTGTCCCATCCGGGCGTTGAGCGCGAACAGTACCGCCTTGGCGTCCCCGACAATATGCAGGTCCGTCGGCAGGTTCTTGTCAATCTCGGACTGGTCGATGTCAATCTGTACAATTTTGGCCTGACGGGCGAACGTGGCGGGGTCCGTGGCCACGCGGTCGGAGAAGCGGCACCCCACGGCAATGAGCAAGTCGCATTCGGCGCAGGCCGTATTGGAAGCGTGGGAGCCGTGCATACCAATCATGCCAGACACCAGCCGATGGTCTCCGGCGATACCGCCGCCGCCCATGACCGTAACAGCAACGGGGGCGTCAAGTTTTTCGGCGAAAGTCAGGAACTCTCCCCCGGCGCGTCCGCGTACCACGCCGCCGCCGCAGATCAGGAAGGGACGTTCCGATTGTTCAATCAGTTCCAGCAGACGTGAAATATCGTCCTCATTGGGCTGAGGCGCGCTGAGACGGCGGCGCAGGGAACGAATATGCGGGAGCCTGTCGCCCTGTTCCGCGGCCGGAACGGGGGTGTAGTCGACCATTTGCGTGGGCGCGGTGACGTTCTTCAAAAAGTCGATCAGGACCGGCCCCGGGCGTCCGGACGCCGCGATGACGAACGCCTCCCGCATGACGGAGACAATTTCGGACGGGTCGCGTACCAAAAACGTGGCCTTGGTAATGGGCATGGCGATTCCGGTAATGTCGACTTCCTGAAAGGCGTCCCGGCCGAGCAGGTTTTCCCCGACATTGCAGGTGATGAACACCACCGGGGACGAGTCCAAATGCGCCGTTGCGATGCCGGTTGTCAGATTGGTGGCCCCGGGGCCGGACGTGGCGAAACAGACGCCGACTCTGCCCGTGGCGCGCGCGTAACCGTCCGCGGCGTGGGAAGCGCCCTGTTCGTGGGACGTCAGGATGTGGCGGATTCTGTCACGGTAGTGGTAGAGTTCGTCATAAAGGTTCAGAATCGTGCCTCCCGGGTAGCCGAAAACGGTGTCCACGCCCTGTTCCAGCAGACATTCCAGAATGGCTTGTGTAGAGCGGATTTTCAAGTTGGAAAACCTCCTTCCGTGCGTCCCCCATACTATACGCAATTTTCACGAAACGCGCAAGCCCTTTTTTGATTACCAGACCACGGTCCGGAAATAGTCGTCCATAGTCTCGGCGCGGCGCAACAGTTCCACGCTTCCGTCCTCTTTCAAGAGCAATTCGGCGGAGCGGAGTTTCCCGTTGTAGTTGTAGCCCATGGAGAAGCCGTGCGCGCCGGTGTCGTGAATAAAGAGGAGGTCGCCGGGGACGATTTCCGGAAGGGGCCGGTCAATGGCGAACTTGTCGTTGTTCTCGCACAGTCCGCCCACCACGTCATAGAGGTGGTCACACGGCGCGTGTTCCTTGCCCATGACCGTAATATGGTGGTAGGCCCCGTACATGGCCGGGCGCATGAGGTTACAGGCGCACGCGTCCACGCCGATATACTCCTTATAGATGTGCTTCTCATGGGTGGCGCGGGTAATCAGCGCGCCGTAGGGGGCCAGCATATAGCGGCCCAGTTCCGCGTAAATGGCGACATTGTCCAGTCCGGCGTTCTCACAGGCGCGCCGTACGCCCTCGCCAATGGCAAAGATATCGCTTTCCGTCTGCTCCGGGCGGTAGGGGACCCCGATTCCGCCCGAGAGGTTCAGAAAGGTGATGTTGACGCCCGTTTCCTGACGCAGTTCCGCCGCCAGACGGCACAGAATCTGTGCCAGTGTGGGGAAGTATTCGTTGGAAAGGGTATTGGAGGCCAGAAAAGCGTGTAAGCCAAACGACTTCGCGCCCATGTCCGCCAGCTTCCGGACCGCTTCCGAGAGTTGCGGACGGGTCATGCCGTATTTCGCCTCGGCGGGGGTGTCCATGACCTGAAAGCCTTCCCCGGTCGCGCCCAGCGTAAAGGTCCCGCCGGGATTGTACCGGCAGCAGACGGTCTCCGGAATATAGCCGATACTTTCTTTGAGGAAATCGACCAGCGTCAGGTCGTCAAGATTGATGATGGCCCCCAGTTCGGCGGCTTTCCGGAACTCGTCCGCGGGGGTGTTGTTGGAGGAGAACATCAGGTCTTTTCCGGTAATTCCGCACCGTTCCGCAAGGAGCAGTTCGGCCATAGAGGAGACGTCACAGCCACAGCCTTCTTCGTAAAGCAGTTTCAAAATGCCGGGGGTCGGGGTGGCCTTGACCGCGAAATACTCCCGGAATCCCGGGTTCCACGCGAATGCCTGCCGCAGACGGCGCGCGTTTTCACGGATTCCTTTTTCATCGTAGAGGTAGAAGGGGGTAGGCCACTCGGCGGCAATAGCTTCCAAGCGTTCTTTTGTCACAAACGTGTTTTTCATAGGCGTTTCCTTTTCCTTCGCACAGGCCGCGCAACGGCCCTTTCTTATTGTATTTTATACAATCGTTCCCCCGGATACAATGGACAAATGCCACAAGACCGGGTCCCGATTTCAGGCCTGACCTTGTGGAAGCGTAGGACATTTTCAAAAAATTTCAGAAAAAGCGCAAAAAGCACTTGACAAACAGGAAAAGACGTGTATAATATTTTTTGTTCACTTTTCATAGCGGGTTTGTGTAAGGGTAGCACAGCAGACTCTGACTCTGTATGTGAGGGTTCGAATCCTTCACCCGCTGCCACGGAGTTTCCCCGGAATCGTTGCGGTTCCGGGGATTTTTCCTGCCTTGCGCCAAAATTCCCCGTCATAAAGTTAGGAAAAGGAATCGACCGGATTTTGTTAGCCTTATTTTTGGCCTTATTCCATCGTTTTGTCGATATACGCCTGCATTCTTGCGGCGCTGTTGTCCTTCATGCGCTCCGAGACGTGACCGTACACGTCCAAGGTAAACGCGGCGGTGGCGTGTCCGAGATTGCCCTGCACCGTCTTGATGTCATCGCCGTTCTGGAGGGACAGCACGGCGAACGTATGGCGCAAGTCATGGACGCGGACGTTCGGCGCGCCGATAGCCGTGACCAGCTTCTTGAAGTGGTAGCGCAGACTGGTAGGGGACACGTCGTTTCCTTCCGGCATGGTGTAGACCAGCGCGGTTTGACGCTCTTCCTCGTTTGTCCAAGCCCGCCACAACTCCCCCGCACGGATACGCTGTTCCGTCTGGATAGTCCATTGTTTCGCCAGAATGTCCATGACATAGGGCGCGGGTTTCAGGATACGGGTCTTGTTGTTCTTCAACGGCGCGAATACCGTGCCGCCGTCCTTCAAAGGACGCTTTTGCAGTTGCTTGCACACCTTGACCGTCCCGGCGCGGAAGTCAATGCAGTCCCACGTCAGCCCAATGGCCTCCGATTCCCGCAAGCCCGTAAAAAGAATGACAATCAGGAGACTTCCCAGCGGGTCTAATTCAGCCGCTTGCAGAAACGCTTTGACCTGCTCATCCGTCAGGGGCTGGAGTTCCTTCTTTTCGATGCGTGGGAGCGTCACCCGGTCAGCCGGGTTCATCCCAATGTCATTAACTTAAGCAAGCTCTGGCGTGGACGCAGGAATGAGAAGCGGAATTAGGGGCGCGACAAAAGCGCCGTCCGGGGCGGACAGCCGAAAGGGACTTTTTAATCTGGTTGCGAATGACGCTCCAAAGGCGAT
>JAFSRH010000002.1 GCA_017446225.1 Oscillibacter sp. | reverse complement strand
GCGTACTCGTACCCGTCCCCGTACTTGGAATACGGGTACCCCATATGGTTTTGAATGCTCGTGGAAGCAAGGAACGTCAGACGCCCCTCTTCCACGGACGCCGAAAACGCGTCCTCAATGAGTCCGGCAAGGTAGTCGTCCGCGACCCAGCGGCCCCTGTAGACGGGATTTTCCATGTCCTCAATGAATACCGTTTCCTCCGCGCCGAACCAGCGGTAGACGTTCTCCCGGTTGTAGAACCACGCGTTTCCGGGATGATAGAACGCCGTACGGTAACCGTCCGCCGCGAACACGCGAAAAAGGCTGTTCAGGTTGCGGTTGACGGTGCGCATGGCGGACGTAGTCCCCGCGCCAAGCGCGTTCGTCTGCATACCGGTAAAGACGTCAAACTCCGTGTTCGCGGTCCCGCCCGCGAATCCCGGCACCACCAGACGCAATGAAAGCGCGTGGGGGTCGGCGCGCAGGGCGTGAAGGCGCGTCAACGGGTCATTGTCCGGCGTAAAGGCAAAGGCGGGGTCGTCCGTGATGTCCGAGAAGGCTTCGTTCATGACCAGTACGACATGAACCGGTTTCGGCGTGTCGCGGACGTTGGGCGCGGCCTCGTCCCACGCCTTCGCGCGGGCGCGGTCGTATCCGGCGGGGCGGTCCACCTGATACTTTGTGAACTGGTGGCAGAAATTGTACGGAAAGCCGTTTTCATTGAACACTACCGAAAGCCGGTAAGGGTTTGAGACTTCCAGCGTATCGTACAGCGTATTGGACGCGTACACGCTGACCAGCAGGACATAGAGGAGCAGAAAACATACGCCCGCGCGGAGGAAATGGCCGTAACGGTTCCGCCGTTTTCCACGCCGGGCCGTCAGGACGCCCAGCGCGGCCAGAACGAGCGTCACGCAGAGTACGGCGGACGTCTCCGGCACGGGCAGATCGAGATGGTACGCGCCCAACGCGTCCCCGGCTTCCTTCCATAACGCCAAATCCCGCGGAAACACCGGCTCGTCCCGGACCTCAATTTTGATACGGTTCGCAATGGAGAGTACGCCGATCAAGGCGTTGGTCACGGCCGCGCCCAGAAAGAGGTTCCGGAACAGAAAGGCCAGTCCCGACAGCGTCAGCAGGACCGGCAGGACGTTAAGGGCGTACAGGACCGGCTTTTGTCGGAAACTCTCCAAAACTTCGTCCATATGGTTCGGCTGACACCACAGCGCCAACGCCGTCAGCGCAACGGCCAGCGACAGGGCCGACAGCGCGCGGAGAAACATTCGGGACGCACGTTTCAATACACGTCCCCCCTTTCGTTACCAATCGCCCCGCGCAAATCCCAAAACGAACGGGACGTTTCAGGGCGTCAATGCCGCCGTTCGGAGAGCGAACGGGCCAGCGCCGACAAAAAGCCGTCCGTATCGTACGCCGCCAGACTTGCAATCGCTTCTTCCGTACACGTACGAACCAGTTCGTTGCACTTCTCCACGCCGAACAGGTCCACGTACGTCACTTTGCCGCTCTCCTTATCGGAACCGACCGGCTTGCCGAACTCGTCCGCGTCCGCGGTCACGTCCAGCACATCGTCACGTATCTGGAAGGCGAGGCCGAGTTGATAGCCGTACGCCTCCGCCACGGACAGCAGTCCGGGCGTTCCGGCGACCGCCGCGCCGGACCGGCAACACCCGGCAATCATCGCGCCCGTTTTCAGACGGTGTACGGTTTGAAGCTCGTCCGGGGTTTGGGGCGCGTGGAGCGTGTCGAGGACCTGTCCGGCCACCATGCCGGCGGCCCCGCACGCGTCCGACAGAATCCGTACGCACGCAATACGCGTTTCGGCGTCCAGTCCGGGGGCGTCCGCAATCAGCCGGAAGGCCTCCGCCTGTAGCGCGTCCCCGGCCAGTACGGCCAGCGTCTCCCCGTACGCCTTATGATTCGCCGGACGTCCGCGCCGGAAGTCATCGTTGTCCATACAGGGCAAATCGTCATGGATCAGGGAATAGGTGTGGACCAGTTCCAGCGCGCAGGCCACCGGCAACGCCTTCGGCCAGTCGGGTTCGCCCAGACGCGCGAAAGCGAGCGTCAGTACGGGCCGGATACGCTTCCCGCCCGCCAGCAGACTGTATCTCATGGACTCGTACAGGTCCGCCCACGCCGTCCGCGCAACGAACAGGCCGTTCAGGTACGTTTCTACCGCCCGCCGGTACTCGTCATACTGTTGTTCAAAGTTCATACGGCCGCCTCCCCGTCCGTAAAGGGCGTTTCGACCGGCGCGCCGTCCGGGCCTTTCATCAGTTTGACAACCTGCTGTTCGGCGCGGTCCAGTTCGCCGGAACAGTCCGCGATTAGGGTTGTCCCCTCCTCAAAGAGGGTCAGGGAATCGGCCAGCGGCGCGTCCCCGCGTTCCAGACGCGCCACGATTTCCTCCAAGCGCGCGATTTTTTGTTCAAACGTCATATCATTCAGTCCCCATTTTCGTTTTCGGCGGACGGCCCCGGCGTTTGGGCGGCGCGTCCACGGTGGCGCGGAAACCGCCCTGCCCCAGCGTCACGGTCACGCGGTCCCCCGGCGACACGTCCGCGCCGTTCCGCAGGATCTTTCCGGACGCGTCCTGTACCATGGCGTAGCCGCGCCCGAGGACCTTTAACGGACTCATGGCGTCCAGCGCCGCCGCCAGCGCCGCGAATTTCGCCCGCCGCCGCGTCAGCAGTCCCATGGACAGGTCCCCCAAACGCCGCTGCAAGTGCGCCAGCAACATCCGCTTGTCCTGTACGAAAGCAAGCTGGTCTTTCAGGACGCGCTTTTCGGACAACTGCCGCAGACGGGTTCGGGAATACTGTAAGCGGCCCGTCTGGGCCTGCGCCATACGCGCGGCGCAGTCCTGAAGCCAGCGGCGCAACTGTACGTTGTCCGGCACGGCGATTTCCGCCGCGTTGGACGGCGTGGACGCCCGCGCGTCCGCGACAAAATCGGAGATGGTCACGTCCGGCTCGTGCCCGACCGCGGAAATGACCGGTATCCGGGATTCGTAAATAGCCCGCGCTACCCGCTCATCGTTGAACGCCCATAAATCCTCCATGGACCCGCCGCCGCGGCCCGTGATGAGCACGTCCGCCACGTTCCAGCGGTTGGCGTACCGGATGGCCCCGGCGATTTCCGGCGGGGCTTCCGCGCCCTGTACGCGTACGGGCAGCAGAATCACTTTCGAGACCGGATAGCGGCGGCGTAAAATGCGGATCATGTCGTGCACGGCGGCCCCGGCGGAGGACGTCACCACGGCGATACGTTCCGGGTAACGCGGAAGCGGTTTCTTGCGCGCCGGGTCAAAGAGGCCTTCGGCGTACAGTTTCGCCTTTAACTGCTCAAAGGCTATGGCAAGGTCGCCGGCCCCCTCCGGGGTCAGCGTCTCGCAGTAGAGTTGATACGAACCATCGCGCGGGAACACGGACACCCGCCCCGATACCACGACCTTCATCCCGTTTTCGGGCCGGAAGCGCAGTTTTGACGCCGCCCCGGCGAACATCACGCACCGCAACGCCCCTTCGGGGTCTTTGAGCGTGAAATAGTGGTGCCCGGACGGGTAAATTTTATAATTGGACAGCTCCCCGCGCACATGGAGCCGTTGCAAAACCGCTTCCCGGTCCAGCAGTGACTTGATATGCCGGTTTACTTCCGATACGCTCAACACCGTTTGTTCCACGTTCACCCCTCCGCGGCCTCCTGTCTGACGAAACTGCCCAGAATGCCGTTGATAAAGCGTACGGTTTCGGGGGTCTCGTACTTCTTGGCGATTTCCACGGCGGAATTGACGGCCGCGGCGTTTGGAATCTCGGGCATATACAGCACCTCGTACATCGCCACGCGCATAATCGCGGACGCGACCAGCGGTATCCGGGAGAACTTCCAGCCCACGGCATAGCGTTCGATATCCGAATCCAGCTCGGCGGCGTGGACGCTGACGCCCTCCACCACGCGCCGGATATACGCGCCCTGTTTTGCGCCGGGGGCTTCCCGGTAAAGCGGGTCCTCGTCCGCCAGTCCGGCGAACGTCTCCTTGGAAAGCCGCCGGTCCAGAAGTTCGGAAACGGGCCGGTCGGCAAAGCTCAGTTCATAGGCCAGATGAACGGCAATTTCTCTTGCTGTGTCGCGCGTCATGCCGCCTCACCCCAACGACACGCCGCCCACGTGCACATTGACCGCCTCCACAGGACAGCCCGTCATGGCCTCAATGGACGAGAATACCGCGTTCTGCACCTTCTCCGCCACTTCCGGAATCGGGTGGCCGTACTCCACCATAAGGTAGATATCCAGTTTCAGCGCGTCCCCGGACATATCAATTTTTACGCCCTTGGCGCTCTTGCGGGCGTTTTTGGTGTTCGATACCAGATTCGTTACGCCGTTGCCCATGGCGGTCATCATCCCGGACACGCCCTCGACTTCCCGTACCGCGCCCACGACCACCGCCGCAAGCACTTCTTCTGAAATATTGACGGTTCCCTTTTCTTCGGGGAGCGTCATGTAGTCCCTGCTCTCAGCCATATTCCGACTCTCCTTCTCCGTGGAACTTTGACAGCCCGCGCGGGCCGTGGCACATTATACCACATCCCGCCCGCGATTACAACCGCCCCGCCGGATTTTTACCGGACGGCGAAAAAACGGTAGACACGGCGCGAAAATTGTGGTAGACTGTCCGCGTAACGCGAACGGGGAGGGAGGCGGCCATTGTGGCGGACGTGTTCATCAGTTATCACCGCTCGGAGGGTACGTCAGCCTTGGTGCGCCGTATCGCCGCCGAACTCGAACGCATAGGCATTTTCTGCTGGTACGACACCAAAGACCCGGACCCCGGCTATTTTGTCCAGACGATTGAACAGGAAATTTTGCGTTGCAAGGTCTTTCTTTTAATCTGGGACGAAGGCGCGAACAACTCCGAATGGTGCCTTACGGAAACCTATACGGCGTTTAACGGCAAAAATCATTCTGTCCGTGTTCCCTTTCAAGTCGGAACGTTTACGAAACACCCCGAAATGGGGTTTTATATGAGGCGTTGTCAAATATTCGGCGGCGGTAACTCTCCGGAAAACGCGGACATTGAGAAACTCATCGCCAAAATTGCCGCTCTTTTCGGGAAAACGCCCGCAAAATTCGTGGATGAAGATGACGCGCCCACCAAAATTTTTGATGACGCGCCCGCGAAAATCAAAGAACCGCCTGTAAATATCATTCAAAGCGGCTCTTGCGGAGAAAATGTGATATATACGTTAGATGAAAAGGGCCTGTTGACCATCTCCGGCTATGGAGATATGGACAGTTACTATGGCGGCAAGACTCCTTGGTTGAATAGACATCAAATGATTTCCGCCGTGCGGATTCAAAAAGGCGTAACCTCTATCGGAAGTTCGACTTTTTATAAATGCCGTAGTCTGGCAAGCGTTACGATTCCCGATAGTGTAACATCTATCGGAAATGAGGCTTTCTATGGTTGCTGTAGATTGACAGGCGTTACGATTCCTGACAGTGTAACATCTATCGGAAATGAGGCTTTCGCTTCTTGCAATAGCTTAATAAATGTTACGGTTCCTGACAATGTAACATCTATCGGGCTTTTGGCTTTTTATACTTGCAGTAGCTTGACAAGTATCACGATTCTTGACGGCGCAACCTCGATTGGAATAGGGGCTTTCATGGGTTGTGATAGGCTGACAAGCGTCACGATTCCTGATAGTGTGATTTTTATTGGAGAACGGGCTTTCGCTTATTGCGGTAAACTGAAAAGCGTCAGCGTTCCGGCAAAGGCGACAATAGAGAATGACGCGTTTCCAGACACAACCAAAGTCATACGCCGCGAATAACAAAACTCCCCCGGGACAACCGGGGGAGTACGCTTATGTTCAGTTCGCCGACATGATCTTTACCCCGCTGGCCGGGAAACCTGTCTCCGACATCGCAATGTCCGCAATCCGCGCTACATCTTCCGCCTGTAACGCCTCATCTCCCGTGGACACCACCACGCTGACGCTCCCGTCTCCCATGAACGCCACACAGTCCTGATACCCCTTCGCCGTCACCAGATTTTCAATCTGCGCCTCTTTCATGGTGTAGTTCGCCAGAACCTGTATCCCCTCGGAGGCCTCTGTCTGCGCGGCCTCCGTGGCGTCCGGACGCTGCGCGGCCTCCTGTAAGAGCGAAACGGCGTTGTCCCGCGCCTGCTGCCGCGTCAGACGCGCGGAAGCGAAATAGTCCGCGCCGGCGTATGCCGCCGCGCCGTCCGTGACCAGTCCGGAGCCGTCCGCGTCCGAAAGCGGCGCCGCCTCGGCGTCCTGTCCGGAAACCAGCGTAGCCTCGCCCAGAAGTTTGGTACCCGCCGCGGCCTCTACCTGATCGGCGTCAAACGTGTCGAAACTTCCGGCGTACTTCCAGTTCAGGGCCACCGCGGCACAGACCAGTACGACCATCGTCCCGACTACCGCGTTACGCTTCCATTTGGATTTCATGGCGTTCTTCCTCCTCCAGACAATCACTGACATTTTACCACCGCCACCCGGTTTGCGGGCAGTCCGGTCAGGGCCGTGACCGCCTCCGTCACGGCCAGCCGCACCGCCGGCACGTCCCCGCCCTCGCAGACCACCAGCGCCCCCCGGTACGTGGGGTACTCCGTCCGCGTCACGATCACCGTATCCCCGTTCTGGTCGTCCAGAAGGACCGTCTCGGAGCTTTCCGAATATTCCTCCCCGCGAAAAGAGACCTTCGTGTCTTTGGCCAGCGTCCGCGCCGTGCCGCTCTCCTCCGTCAAGAGGACCCAGACCGTCCCCACGCCGTGTATTTTGCTCAACGTTTCCTGAAGGTCGCCTTGCAGGTCCCGGACCGGCGGGACGCTCCGGGGAGTCGCGCCGCCGCGCTGTCCGGCCGGCCAGAGCATCAGCCCCGCGCCAAGCGCCATCACCAGAATTGCGAATCTGTACTTGTCCCATGCCGCCCGCACTCCTTCCGCGTTCATGGCAATCCTGCCTCTCTCCGGTAGAATCTCCGCTCTTTATGTATGCGGCGGCCGCGGGATTTATGACAGGAAAAGCGTCCCGCCCTCCGGGGAGAACAGGACGCCGCGTCACTTGCTCCGGGCCTGTAAAACTTCGGTCATCTCTTCGGCGAATATCCGCGCCGACAACAACGCCTCTTCCGGCGAGTTCCCCGCCGCGCCTACTTCCACCAGTAACGAACCTGTGGTAGCGTGCTGGTTGTAGCGGGACTTGCGCAAGAGCATGGGGCGCATGAGCGTGGGGTAATCGGAAAGAATCTGTTCCTGTATGGCAACGGCAAGTTTCAGGTTTTCCATCCAGCGGGGGTGGGAAAGGCCGCTTCCATCGCTGCCCATGACAAGCGTCAACTGCGCGGCGGTGCCCACGCCGTCAATCTCCGAAATAACCTTGTACGGGTTTCCGGCGGAGTCGGCGATATAGTCGCGGTGTACGTCCAGTACGAACCGGATGGAGGGGTACTGCGCAAGATAGCTTTCAATGGCGGAGAGGGAGCGGTCATAAGAGCCGCTGTAGTCCGGGTAATCGTAGAGGGTGCGGTCGTGGAGGACGGAAATACCGGCGTTTTCAAAGACGGAGGCCATTTCATCGCCCACGCGGACCACGCTGTAACGGAAATCCGTGGTCCGGGAGTCGCCCCACCAGACAAGGTCCGTCCCGGGGGCGGGGGTGTAGGCTTCGCTCCCGTGGGAATGTAGAATCAGGATTTGGGGTCCCTCGCCGGTCAGTTCGGCGTCAAAGGTATCGCGGAGGGCTTGCGTGTCCAGCGGGGTTTTCCGGCTGGAACTGATATAGACGCGTCCGGAGACAAGATAGCCGTCCGCGCTCTTGGGGATCAGGGTTCTGGCCCGGACGCCGTTGTCAACGGGCCGGACGGGTTCCTGTACGGCCTCCTGCAAGGGAACGGCGTCTTTTACGGGTTCAGAAGGCGTCTCGGCGGGCGGCGGGGCGGGGACGCTGTCCGGTACGGTTTCGTCCGCGGACGGGGCGTCATCGGGTTCCGCCTCGGGGAACAGGTCCGCGTTGTCGCGCGCGGAATACAGTAAGGGCGTCTCCGACAAGGCCAGCACGGCCGCCGGGGACATTTCCCCGTACGCGCCAAACTCAAGCCGCATGGCCGTTTGGGACGCCGCTTCCCGTAACGCCCGCGCGGCGGAGGCGGCGTTTTCGCTCCCGGCGGTTACGCTGACCGTCCAGAGCGTGCCCAGACTTAACAGCGCGGAGAATATCCGGCGGCGCAGTCCGGCAAGGGATGTTACATTCATTGCGCTTCACCTCACCGGACAACCTATGCCGCCGCGCGCGGAAATATGCCGGCGTTACTTGCGCCGTATGGAGATCACAGCGGGCGTTTCGGGTCCCGGTATGACGACCGACTGATCGTTGTCGTCCCCGGGTTCGGGTACGATAACCGGCTGATCGTTGTCGTCCCCGGGTTCCGGCGTGACAACCGGCGCTTTGTCGTTCCCGGGTTCCGGCGTGACAACCGGCGCTTTGTCGTCCCCGGGATCGGGCGTAACGACCGGGTCTTTGTCGTCCCCGGGTTCCGGCGTGACAACCGGCGCTTTGTCGTCCCCGGGTTCCGGCGTGACAACCGGCGCTTTGTCATCCCCGGGAGCGGGCGTAACGACCGGGTCTTTGTCGTCCCCGGGTTCCGGCGTGACAACCGGGTCTTTGTCGTCCCCGGGTTCCGGCGTGACAACCGGCGCTTTGTCGTCCCCGGGAGCGGGCGTAACGACCGGGTCTTTGTCGTCCCCGGGTTCCGGCGTGACAACCGGGTCTTTGTCGTTTCCGGGATCAGGCGTAACGACCGGGTCTTTGTCGTCCCCGGGTTCCGGCGTAACGACCGGGTCTTTGGGTTCGGGCGTGACAACCGGCTTCTCGTTGTCGTCTTTATCATCCGGCGGCGTGGGGGTCGGCGTCACAACAGGTTCCTCTTTGTCCTCCGGTTCCGGCGCAAAGATCGGTTTTTCGTTGTCATCGCGTTTGTCGGCAGATTCGTCCTTACCCGGGGTCGGCACGTCAACCGGTCCCGTCTCTTCCGGCTTCTCCGGCAACGCCTTGATGACGTCTTTCAGGCGGCAGTAAATCGCGGCGGCCTGCGCGCGGTTCAGGATATTGTCGCCCCCGAACGTACCATCGGAGTAGCCGCCCAGAATGCCCAGCGCGTAGACGTACAAAACCGCGTCCCGTACGGACTGGCTCGGAAACTTGGACAGGTCCCGGATGGAGGACGCGCTTTTCGAGATTGCGCTGTCCGACACCGTACATTTGTGGTCTTGCAGGACATTGTACAGTTCCACGGCCATGTTGTACCGGGAAAGCGGATCGCCCATGTCCGCGCTGACGCCGGAGAGCAGTCCGCGCGCCTTGGCCACCCGTTCGGCGGGCGCGTACCAGAGTTCGGAGGAACCGGAAGTAGCGCGTTCCAAGTCGTCCGCGTAGAACGAACGGGCTAAAATGACCGTAAAGTGCGCCAGAGAGAGGGACGCGACCGGAGCGAATGTTCCGTTGGCGTAGCCCTTGACCGCGCCGTCCGCGGCGGCGCGCTCAATGTAATGGTAGGCCCAGTGATTGGCCGGGACGTCCGGGAAGGTCTGCGCGGCGGCGGGGAGCGTCAGACAGACGCAAAGCGCCGCCGTCAGAAGGACCCGAAGCAGGTCATAGTTTCTTTTCAACGTGAAAACCTCCTTGTCTTTCAGACACGCGGCGCGCCGCGCGTCCGGCGTAACCTGAGGGTATTTTATACCAGATTTTCCAACGGCGCAAGGGCAAAAATCGCATAAAGTCAACGTTAAAAGGTAAAATATTCCATTTTTTCCGCGCTTTTCGGAACACGCCTCCGCCTGACACTTATTTCCATACCGTAACCGTACGATACCGCCATAAATCAGACTGTACAAAGAAAAAAAGCTATGCTATAATCTGCTCATCAGAACTGTTTTCGGGGAGAGTGGTTTTTATGAAGGTACGAAACTGGAGTCCGCAAATCTTCCTGATCTTTGCCGTCATCACCGCCGCCTTTGTCAGTAACACGCTCATTTTCTCCGCGCTGAACACAGACTCCCTGCGCGCTTTCTCCGAAACGGAAGCCAGAATGTTTTCTTCCTTCCTCGTCAAGAGCATTGAACACAGCCTTACGCCGGAAGAGATCCGTTCGGAACCCCTGTCCGGGGAGTCTTTACGCTTCCTGTTCCCGGAGGAGCCGAATTCGTTCCGGGCGCGCTTCCGGATTACCGCGCCGGACGGGCGCGTGCTCTTTGACAGCAACGGGGAGGAGGCGTCCGGCTTCCCCGAATTCCCCGACAACGCCGTGCTCGAAGAGGCCCGGAGTACGGGAAGCGCCGCCTTCCGGAGCGGACGCAAGGGCGTGTTCTTTCTCGCGGAGGACTGCTGTGTCGTGCGGCCGCTCTACAACGGCGCGTTCTTCCTGACGCTCACGCATCAGGGCAGAGCCTTTCAGGCCATGCAGAGACGGCAGTTGATTCTTCTGTTGGGGCTGGACCTGATTCTCATGGGCATTATGGTCGTGCTGATTGTGAACATCATCACAAAGTACCGCCGGGAAATCCTGCGCTACGCCACTACGGACGAGTTGACGGGCCTGTGCAACCGGAAATCGTTTAACGCGGTCTTCACGGATATGATGAGCGCGGAACACCCGCCGGAGATGTCCCTGTTCCTGCTCGATATCGACTTTTTCAAGCAGATTAACGACAAGTACGGCCACGCCGCGGGGGACCATGCCCTTCAACTCCTGTCGGAACGGATTCAGGCCATGGTACGTAAAAAGGGCGGATTCGCCGGACGCTGGGGCGGCGACGAGTTCATCGGGGTTCTGCCCCTGCCGGGGGAAGAGGCGTGGAAAACGCTGTGCGAACTGTGCGGCGTGATAGAGGGGCTGGAACCGGAAGAGGGATTCCGGATGACCATCAGCGCGGGCGTTTCGCCGGTCGTGCCGGGTATGCCGCTGGCGAAACTGTCGGAACAGGCGGATTCGGCGCTTTACGAATCCAAGGAGGCGGGACGCAACCGGGCAAGCCTCTATTCCGGTTCCGTGGCCTTATCGGACGTGGCGGAAGCGGCAAAGTCCACGGTGGAAAAGGCAATCGTACACGCCGAGTCTCTGGTGATTCCAAAGAAAGCGGCGGAACGTCTCAAATCCGCCGCGCCCGCGGAAACCCGTTTCCGTAAACGCTTTATGGGCTACATACGGGAACACCTGATTCGGAGTACCATTCTGGGCGTACGCTGGATGGCGCCGTTTGTGGCGGGCGGCGGCATTCTGATCGGGCTGGCGTTCCTCTTTGACGCCGCCTCGCTGGACCTGTCCGCGCTGTCCATGGAAACCCGCGCGCAGTTCGGCTCCATCACGACCACGGCCGCCCTCCTGAACCGGATCGGGAGTACGACCTTTAACTTTATGCTTCCCATCTTTGCCGGGTTCATGGCCTACGGAATCTCCGGAGAGGCGGCGTTTATGGCGGGGTTCGTGGGCGGTTACATGACCATCGACACCAATTCCGGCTTTATCGGGGCCATTATCGCCGGATTCGCGGCGGGCGTGATCACGGGCGAAATCGAACAGTTTACCGGACGGCTTCCGAAGTTCATCCGGAAGGCCGCGCCGATCGTGATTTATCCCGTGTTCAACCTGCTGTTAATGGAGCTGGTTTCATGGCTGGCGATCGGACCCGTTTCCAGAGCGCTGGGAAGCGTGTTCACGGCGCTTCTGAATCTGGCCGTACAGACGAACCCCGTCACGGCGGGGGCGTTCTCCGGGGCCATGATGGCCACGGACATGGGCGGCATTCTCAACAAGGTGGCCTACCAGTACGGCGTGAACGGCATTTCGTCCGGGAACACGGACATGATGGCGTCCGTGATGGCGGGGGGGATGGTGCCGCCGATTGGCATTTTCCTGTCTATGGCGCTCTTTCGCGGGAAGTATTCGGAGCACGAATGGGAACGCGGTCCGGGTACGCTGTTCATGGGACTGTCCTTCATCACGGAAGGGGCGTTGCCGTACGTGTTCACGGACGTGTTCCGGGTGATTCCGTCCTGCATGGCCGGGGCGGCGGTGGCGGGCGCGCTGTCCACGCTCTTCGGCTGTCGGCTTCCCGCGCCGCATGGCGGTATTTTCGTCCTGCCCGTGATGGAACGTCCCCTCTTATACCTCCTCGCGCTGGGGACAGGCTCTCTTGTGACCGCCGTCCTGCTGGGCCTCTGGAAAAAGGAAGTACGATAAAATAAGCGCCCGTCCCCGGCAAAGGGACAGGGCGCTTGATTTTACGGGGCCAGCCGGACGATACGGTCATAGAGGAGTATGTAACGGTCCTCGATGACGTAATTGCCGTGATAGTGGCCGAAAAACCAGCAGTCGAACGTACACTTTCGGGAGACCTCTTCCAGAAAGTCGGTCAGCCGGTTGACCAGATAGGACCCCGTGGACTGGGCTTCTTTCAGGTCGAAAAGGTTCTGTACGGACGTGGGGGCGCAGTGCGTGACGATATAGTCCACGGACCACCGGGCGCGGTCGAGCGTGTCAAGGGCGGTCCGGTATTCGCTCTCACTGGGCATTTCCTCCGGCCACCACGTTTCGCCGCGGATCCAGTAGACGTTTTTCCGGTACTCGTGCCACTTGCGCCGGACGGAAAAGAGCGGGTCGGCGCGTTCTAAAATCGGGATGTCCCGGCTGCTGGCCCCGCCCATGGTAAAGAAGCGTTTGCCGTCAAAGTCGAACATCTGCCCGCGCTCCAATAACCGTACGGACGGGCGGACGCGCCGCGTCATGCCGCCGCGCCAGCGTTCCCGCGGACAGGACGACAGAAGCGTGAAATTTTCGTGGTTGCCGGAGATGAACAGGGTCGTAAAGGGACGGGCGTCCAGCCAGTCGAGCAACTCGGCCTCTTCCGGACTGCCGTCCCATACGCCGCCGAAGTCGCCGCAGATGATCATAACGTCCGTTTTTTGCAACTCCGCCTGTTCCGGAAAGACGTCCTCCTGAAACCGGGAGAAGTCCCGGTGGGTATCGCCCGTGAGATAGACTGCCATAGGCGCGCTCCTTTTTCTCTGAAAAATCGTGGAAAGTCCCCAAGAGGACTTTCCAGAATCTCAGTCCACGATATCCACGGAGACGCGCACGCCGGAACGCTGTCCGCAGGCGTAGAGCAGTTTCCGGATTTCCCGGGCAATGCGCCCCTGACGTCCGATGACTTTGCCCATGTCGTCCGGGGCAACGCGCAGTTCAAGGGTCAGGTCCTGTTCGTGCTGAATTTCCGTGACGTTGACGGCGTCGGGGTGTTCCACAAGGTTCCGTGCAATGTAGGTCAATAACTCTTTCATGCCGGACCTCCGGAATCAGCTCAGAACCTCGACTTTTTTGAGCAGGGAACGGACCGTATCAGTCGGCTGAGCGCCGGACTTAATCCACGCCTTGGCGCGGTCGGTATCCAGCTTGATTTCCGCCGGGGAGACGCAGGGATTGTACGTGCCCAATTCCTCAATAAAGCGGCCGTCACGCGGGAAGCGGGAGTCCGCCACGACAACACGGTAGAAGGGAGCCTTTTTCGCGCCCATGCGGCGCAGTCTGATTTTAACCATAATGCGTTAGACCTCCAAAATCCATCAATCAAATATCTATAAACGCGGGTATGGCGCTTATATTACAGGTTATTTCAGGCGTTTTTTCCGCCCGAATCCGTGCATTCTGCCGCCGCCGCGGCCGGCGGGGACGCGTCCGCCGCGGCCGGTCATCTGCCGGGTGAGCTGTTGGAGCATTTCAAACTGTTTCAGGAGCCGGTTTACGTCCGACACCTCCTGACCGCATCCGGCGGCGATACGCCGTTTCCGGCTGGCCCCTAAAATCTGGGGGTTCTGCCGTTCCTCCATGGTCATGGACTGTATGATAGCCTCCGTACGGCTGAACTGCTTTTCGTCAATATTGGCGTCCTGAAGCTGTCGGCCCAACTGCCCGGGGAGCATTCCCAACAGACTGCTCAGACTGCCCATATTGCGCATCTGGCGGAGCTGTTCATAGTAATCCTGCAAAGTAAACTGGTTTTTCCGGAGCTTGGCTTCTAATTTGGCGGCCTGTTTTTCATCGTAAGCGGCCTCGGCCTTTTCGATCAGGGAGAGCATATCGCCCATGCCCAGAATACGGGAAGCCATGCGGTCGGGGTAGAACGGCTCAATCATATCGAGCTTTTCGCCGGTCCCCACGAACTTTACGGGCTTTCCGGTCGCGGCCCGGACGGACAACGCCGCGCCGCCGCGCGCGTCGCCGTCCAGTTTGGTAAGGATTACGCCGTCAATCCCCAGCGCGTCATCGAAGGCGGTCGCGGCGTTCACGGCGTCCTGTCCGGTCATGGCGTCCACAACGAGAAGGATTTCCTGCGGCCGGACGGCCTGTTTCATACGCTTCAACTCGTCCATCAGTTCGGCGTCAATGTGGAGACGTCCGGCGGTGTCCAAAAAGAGAAGGTCGTAGCCGTGATTCTTGGCCTCTTTCAAGGCGTGTTCGGCGATTTTGACGGGGTTGCCCTGCCCTTCCTCGAACACCGGCAAGTTCAACTGTCCGCCCACCACGCGCAACTGTTCGATAGCGGCGGGGCGGTAGACGTCACAGGCGACCAGCAACGGGCGTCTGCCGTTCTGCTTGCGCAACAGTCCAGCGAGTTTGGCCGTGGTCGTGGTTTTGCCCGCGCCCTGTAGGCCCACCATCATGACGACCGTTGGCCCGCTCGGGGCCATGGACAGTTTCGCGGCGGAGCCGCCCATCAGTTGCGTCAGTTCCTCGTTGACGATTTTCACGACCTGTTGGGCGGGGGTGAGGCTGTCGAGCACGTCCGTGCCCACACAGCGTTCCGTGACCGCGGCGACAAAGTCCTTGACCACCTTGTAGCTTACATCGGCTTCCAGCAAGGCAAGGCGCACTTCGCGCATAGCGTCCCGGACGTCCTTTTCGGTCAGGCGGCCCTTTCCGCGCAGACGCTTAAAGGCGGCGCTGAGTTTTTCAGTCAGTCCCTCAAAGGCCATAATATTACTCCTTCAGGCTTCCGGCGGCGTCTGAAATCCGGTCGGCAAGTTCCCCGATCTGGGGGTCAAAATACTGCAACGCGTTGAGTTCCTTAATTTTGATGGCGGCGGCGGAAATCTCGTCCAGCAAGGGCCGCTGGGCTTGAAACCGCTTGATAATGCCGGTTTTGTCCTCGACTTCCTGCATGGTGTTCTCGGCGCGGACAATGACGTCCCGGACGCCCTGCCGGGTAATGCCGTTGTTTTCGGCGATTTCGGCAAGGGACAGGTCCTCGTTGTAGTAAAGGTCGAAAAACTCCCGCTGCCTCGGGGTCAGCAGTTCCCCGTAAAAATCATAGAGCATGGACATTCTGTAAGTCTGGTTTTTCAATGGTTATCGCCTCATTTCTGTGAAGTTTCACACCTTTACAAGACGCTTTACAGTTTACATGAAAAACAAAAACTTGTCAAGGGGTATTCTCATTACAATCCGTAAACAAATTATGAACGAACAGCGACAGACTGGGAAAAAAGGCGAAACAAACCTGAAAAACCGGTAAAAAACGCCCCGGTCAACCAAAACACAGCGTCTGTAAGGCGCAAGGCCTTTTCACGGTAACGGAAGAAATTTCCAGAAACGGACAGGGCGCGTATGATTCGGGCCTCCCGCGCGCATACTGTGCGGGAAAGGACGTGGTAACATGGAAATCAGTCCGGAAGAATACCGGGAGTATGTGTCGGAACGGGCGCGGAAGTCGCCGCTGATTCGCGATACCGCGCTGGCGTTCGTCATTGGGGGCCTGATCTGCGTGCTGGGACAGGCCGTGCATAATCTCTGGGTACGCGCGGGCCTGAGCGAACAGGACGCCGGAACCGCCACGTCATGCAGTCTCGTGGCGTTCTCGGCGCTCCTTACGGGCCTGAACCTCTACAGTCGTCTGGCGCGTTACGGCGGGGCCGGGACGCTGGTCCCGATTACGGGCTTTGCCAACGCGGTGGTCTCCCCGGCCATGGACTTTAAAAGCGAGGGCATGATTACGGGCATGGCCGCGAAAATGTTCACGGTCGCCGGGCCGGTGATTGTCTACGGCACGCTGGCGAGCGTGATTTACGGCGTGTTCCTCATGCTGTCGCGCTGAGTCAGCGCAGGCGCACGGTATCCGCGTCCAGCGCGTTGGCGTCCGAGCGCGTATGCGTGGCAAGGAGCGTGACCCGTCCCGCGGCGTAACGCCGGACGGCGTCCAGCGCGCAACGCCGGGTTTGCGCGTCCGTACCGGTAAACGGTTCGTCCAGTATCAGGACATCGGACGGCATGAGCAGGGCGCGTATCAGAGCCAGACGCCGCCGCATACCGCCGGAGTAGTCGCGTACGGGCTTTTCCAGCGCGTCCGAAAGGCCCAGCGCGTCCAAGAGCGTACGCGCCGCCGTCTCGTCATAGGCCCGTCCGAGGACGAAGCGGAGATTGTAACGGGCGTCACGGCCGGATAACAGCCGGTCCTCCTGAAAGACGGCGGAAAAAGTACACGATTCCGGAAGCGTCACGGCGCCGCTGTCCGGGGATTCCAGTCCCATGAGGATACGGAAGAGCGTGGTCTTGCCGCCGCCGGACGGGGCCTCCACACAGGTGACGCGTCCGCGTCCGGCGCGGAATGACACGTCCCGCAGTACGGCGCGGCCCTGATACGACTTGTACAGGTGTTTCACGGTAACGCTCATACGCCCATCCTTTTCGACACGCCGTCCAGCAGGGACAGAAACACGCGTTCAAAGCAGACCGAAAGCGTCACGACAACGACCGTCCACGCGAACAGGTCCGTTGTCAGAAAGTATACTTTCGCGCTGTAGAGGCGTTCGCCGACCGTGCCGCGGGGCAGTCCGATCACTTCCGCCGCCACGCCCGCCTTCCAGCACAGGCCCAACGCCAGCGAAACCGCCGTACGGAACGCGGGCAGAACCGCCGGGACGTAAATCCCGCGCGCCCGCCGCAACAGGGGAACCCGGAACACACGCGCCATTTCCAGTAACTGCGGGTCCGCGCTCCGGATTCCCTCCGACACGCCCAGATACACCGGGGGAAGCGTCATCAGAAACGCGATGAACGTTGACAGCGCGCGGGACGGGAGCCAGACCAAGGACAGTATCACGAAGGACGCCACGGGAATGGCCTTGACCGTGGCAACGGCGGGGGAAAGCAGTTGCCGTACCCGGGGCCGCGCGCTTGCCGGGACGGCCAACAGAATCCCGCCCGCGCATCCCAGCGCGAACCCGGCGAGTATGCGTACGGACGAGCGCGCGACCGCCTCCCAGAAGGACAGCGTCCCGAGCAGTCCGGCCAGACGCGCCGCAACCGACAGCGGGGAAGGCAGTAACAACGGCTGACCGAAAAGCAGGCTGACCCCTTCCCACAGGGCCAGCCAGAAAAACGCCGTCCACAGGCGCGGATTCCGTTTCACGCGTTGTAATAGAATCCGGACTCCGGCAGAGCGCCGCCGATGGAATCCGGCGCGGCGTTGTACAGCGTTTCCAGATATCCGGGCAGAATGGCCCTCATCTCCTCCCCGCTTACACAGACAATGTTACAATACGGCAGGGCTTTTTCGGCAATCGGGGCCGGGACAATGTCCGCCGCGCCAATCAGTTCCGCCGCGTCCGTGACGTTCGCGTTGACCCACTCCACGGACGCCGCGTAAGCGTTCAGGAATTGCGCCACCGCTTCCGGGTGTTCCTCCACGAACGACCGCCGCGCCGCCGCCACGCCGGTAATCAGGGCGGAGCCGTTTTGAAGGGCGTCCCATTCCCACGTCAAGTCCAGCGCAACGCGCAAATCTTCCAGTTGATTTTGCGCCACGGTTACGAACGGCTGGGGCAACAGCGCAACGGTAGCGTTACCCGTAGCCAGCGCGCTTACACATTCGCTGTGTTCGCTCTTCCAGTCAATCGTCACGTCAATATCGGGTTCGAGTCCGTTCTGACGCAGGAGATAATACAGCGCGTACTCGGGCGTACTGCCCTTCCCGGACGCCGCGATCGTCATGCCGCGCAGGTCCTCCATAGACTGCACCGCGTTTCCGTTCTCCACGATATAGAGGACCCCTAACGTATTGACGGCCAGCGTCACGATTTCGCCGCCCGTGCGGTTATACAGGACCGCCGCCAGATTCGCCGGAATACAGGCAACGTCCAGTTCCCCTTGAATCAGGCGCGGCGCGACTTCGTCCGGGGACGCCGCCAGCGTAAAGACATAGTTGCCGCTGCTTCCGGCGTCCGACATCAGCTTGACCAGTCCCATGGCCGTGGGACCCTTGAGCGCGGCCACGCGTATTTCGGTACTGTCCGGGCTTTCCGGTCCGGTTTCGCCTTGGAGTACGGCGGCCTCTTCTCCGGTTTCGGTTTGCGGTACGGCGGCCTCTTCTCCGGTTTCGGTTTGCGGAAGGGCGGTCTCCTCCGGCGCGCCGCCGCAACCACTCAGGAACAGCAGAAGCAACGCCGCCAGAAACAGTGCCGCGTTCCGTTCAAGGTTCGTCCTGTTCAGAAAATTCATACTTCATCTGACCTTTCTTGCCGGACGGGAAAGGACCGCGGAAACCGGGTCCTGTTTCCGGTTGCCGTTATTTCATACGGGGGCCGCCGTTGCGCTCCCGGTTGCGGATGTCGCGCATAGCGTCGCGGTGGGAGAGGTTCACGCGGCCTTTGTCGTCAATGTCCATGACCTTGACCCACATCATGTCGCCGATTCGGCAGGCGTCCTCCACACGGTCGATCCGGTGATCGGCGAGACGGGAAATGTGCACGAGACCGTCCTTGCCGGGGGCCAGTTCCACGAACGCCCCGAAGGCCATAATACGAACCACGCGGCCGTAATAGAGCTGTCCGACTTCCGGCACAAACACAATGTCGTCAATATACTTTTTGGCGGCGTCACAGCCGTTGGCGTCCGAACAGGCGATGAAAATGGTGCCGTCATCGTTGATATCAATTTTCGCGCCGGTGTCCGCGATAATTTTCTGAATGACGCTCCCGCCCTTGCCGATGACGTCCCGGATTTTATCGGGGTCGATGTGCATGGTAATCATCTTGGGGGCGTAACGGGAGACCTCTTTCCGGGGCGCGCCGATGGCCGGAAGCATAATCTGGTCGAGAATCTCACAGCGGGCGTCATAGGTGATGTCCAGCGCGTTCCGGATGATTTCCATGGACAGGCCGTCATTTTTCAGGTCCATTTGAATGGCCGTGATCCCGCGTTTGGTACCGGCTACTTTAAAGTCCATTTCGCCGTGGAAGTCCTCCACGCCCTGAATGTCGATAAAGGTAGTAAAGGAGCCGTCGTCATCCTGAATCAGGCCGCAGGAAATCCCGGCCACGGGCGCGGTAATCGGTACGCCGGCGTCCATGAGGGCCAGCGTGGAGCCGCACACGGAACCCTGTGACGTGGAGCCGTTGGACGAGAGCACTTCACTGACCACGCGGATGGAGTACGGGAAGGTCTCCGTATCGGGAATGACGGGGAGAAGGGCGCGTTCGGCAAGGGCGCCGTGCCCGATTTCGCGGCGGCCCGGGGAGCGGGACGGCTTCGCCTCTCCCACGGAATAGCCGGGGAAATTATAATGGTGCAGGTAGCGTTTTTCGGTGTCCTCCCAGATATTGTCAAGTTTTTGATTGGCGGAGAGGGTGTCGAGGGTGACAATGGACAGAACCTGTGTCTGACCGCGCGTAAAGAGGCCGGACCCGTGCACGCGGGGCAGTACGCCGACTTCCGCGGCCAAGGGGCGGATCTCATTCTTTGCGCGTCCGTCCACGCGGTGCCCTTCGAGCAGCCACGCCTTGACGATCTTCTTTTGGAGCTTGTACGTGAATTCTTCCAGATACTGGTCAAGGTCGGGATACGTGTCAAGGTAGGCTTCGCGCCACTTGTCAACCATGGCGTTCCAGCGCGTTTCCCGGACGTTTTTGTCGTCCGTGTCCATAGCGGCCTTGGCTTCGTCCCCGAACCTGTCGGCGATTTCGTCAAAGAGTTCCTGATTGAACGCGGCGTGGGGGTAGTCGAACTTGGGCTTGCCCACTTCGGCGACCATACGGTTGATCAACTCAATCTGCTTCTGATTTTCGGCATGGGCCAGCTCAATGGCGCGGTACATGGTCTCGTTGTCGATCTGATTGCCGCCCGCCTCAATCATCACGACTTTCTTTCCGGTGGAAACGACCGTCAAGTCTAAATCGCTGACTTTGCGCTGTTCGCTGTCGGGATTGAGGACGAGTTTCCCGTCAATGAGGCCGACTTTCAGCGCGCCCACGGGTCCGGCCCACGGGATATCGGAAATCGCCAGCGCGGCGGAGGTGCCAATCAGCGCGGCGATTTCCGGGGAGCAGTCATGTTCCACGCTCATGACGGTGGCGGTCACGGAGACGTCGTTCCGGAAGTCGTACGGGAACAGGGGGCGGATGGGCCGGTCAATGATACGGGACGTCAAAATAGCTTTTTCCCCGGGTCTGCCCTCGCGGCGGGTGAAACTGCCGGGAATGCGTCCGACCGCGTACAGTTTCTCCTCAAAGTCCACGCTCAGCGGGAAGAAGTCGATTCCCTCCCGGGGGCGCGGCGCGGCGGTGACGCATACCAGCACGCGGGTATCGCCGTAGCCGACCATGACGGACCCGTTGGCCAGTTCGGCGAGTTTGCCGACTTCCAGCGTCAGGGGGCGTCCGGCCAGATTCATTTCATAGCTTCGGTAGTGCGGAAAAGTTCTTTGATGAATGATGGTTGACATTAGAAACTCCTTAAATATGAAAAGTTTTTTCTGCTTCGGGGAGCGCTCTTTTCGCATTTGAAACCGGGTCCGGACGCGCGGGCGCGGTTTCAAACACAAAAAGGTCTCCCAAAGCGGGCGCAAAGAGGTGACGGAGGTCCGCTCCGTCACCCCGTCTGTCTTATTTCCGGATTCCCAGCTTGGCAATCAGGGCGCGGTAACGCTCAATGTCCTTGCGCTGGAGGTAGTCAAGAAGGTTGCGGCGTTTGCCGACCATCTTGAGGAGGCCGCGGTTGGAGTGCTTGTCCTGCGGGTTGCGGCGCATATGCTCGGTCAGCACGTTGATCCGTTCGGTGAGAATGGCGATCTGGACTTCCGGGGAGCCGGTATCGTTCTCGTGGGTACGGTTGGCGTCAATGATTGCGGTTTTCTGGTCTTTGCGTAGCATGGAAGAATCCACCTTTCTTGTCTGATACCCATCGGGACCGCGTTCCGGGACAAGGGGAAATCCGCGAAACATGGCGCCGGGGCCGCGCCTTTCGGGCGTACGCCGGATTATACCATAGCTTTTCCCGCTTGTAAAGCGGAATTTTCAGAAAAACGCTCTGCCGTATGTGTAAAGAGTTTCTTGGCAAAGGGTAAGGAAAGCGCGTCCGGAAAGAGAACGCGGCGAAAGCGTAGAAAATCCCTGTATTTTCCACAAAGACGATTTGAAATG
>JAFSRH010000027.1 GCA_017446225.1 Oscillibacter sp. | reverse complement strand
GGAAAGAATCTGATTCCAATGACAGCGGAAAACATCAAATCTCTTAACACTATTGGCACGTGGAACGGCAACACTTATACGCAAGGCGGCATGACATTCACCCTGAATACGGACGGAGGCGGCAATGTCGTCAGCGTCACAACGAACGGGCAATTAACCGGCAACTCGGCCGCTCTTCTTTTGGGGCGCGTTGATTTCGAGGGAAACGTAACGTATCTTTTGAATGGCGCGGTTTCTAATCCGGCTGGTTTGAGAATCGTCATTTTTTCAATAGGGGGAGATACCGGGAATGGCTTCTCCTATACTCCGTCCGAATCCGACCCCGGACGGGATATCCTCATGTATATCACTGACAAAAACCACGCCGTTTCTAATCTGACCTTTTACCCCATGATTCGCCTCGCCTCCGACACCGACCCGATGTTTGCCCCCTATTCCAATATCCGTCCCATTACCGGCGTTTCGTCCGTCAGCGTTAGACGAACCAAAGAAAATCTCTTCGGCGGGGCCGCCTTAGTTGAGCGGCTTACAGAAAGCGATATTAACGCAACGCTCGATACGTCAAAAGCAACCGTAACTTTCAGCGGCGGTAGCGTTCGCCACAGTCCGCTCATCTTTGACAACTATCCGTTCAAAGAAAACACCGTGTATACGTGGATTGTGCGCGGCTACAATCCGCAAACCCCTGCCGCGACAAATATCCGCTTCAAATACACGGACGGAACCACAAGCGGTGTCCCCAACATTTCCGGTTCCGCCGACAGTCCCTCTACTTCTGTGCTGGTCTCGGCGGCGGGTAAAACTGTTCTCGGCGTTCAAGCCACGTTTGCGAACGGAACAACCACGCTTTATTACAATCAGTGCGGATTGTTCGAGGGAAACATCTCCGCCGATTCCTTTGAACCCTATCAAGGTCAAACCGTCACCGCGCAACTGACAGACGGCTCCGACCCGCTGACCGTTTACGGCGGAACGCTTGACGTGACGACCGGGAAGTTGACTGTGACGCACGGACGTTGTCATATTGACATGAACACGCAGGCGTCATGGAATACTAATTATAACGGCGTATTATTGACCCTTAACTTTTTAAGGGCAGAGTATGTCGCGGGTCTCTGTTCGATGTTCCCGATACGGACGCTCCGTTCTTGGACAGATGGCAGAACCGATTATTTGAATGTTTATAACGGTCCCGATACTTCTGCAAGGATGGTTGTTTTATTGAAACTTAACGATATATCATCCTTGCAAACCTATCAAACTTGGATTGCTTCGCATGAGTTTGATTATGTCGCCCCCCTTACCACGCCCGTCACGTACCAGCTCACGCCCGCGCAACTCGCCACGCTTTCCGGCTACAACGCCGTTTCCACGGACGCCGGAAACGTAACCGTCACCTACCGCGCCGACATCGGGCTGTGTTATGAGGAACTCACCAATGTCATTTTATCTCTGGGAGGAAATGTGCCATGAATTTTTCCATGCGGAATTTTATCAAAAACGGCTTCCTGAACGCTATTGGGAAGATGGGCGATTACTGGATCATCCTCAACGCCGCCGGATGGTTCGACAAGGGCGTCCTGCTGGAAGAGGACCTTGTCGAGATTCAGAACGCTATCAACGCGCGCGTGACGCCGTCCGAAAGCTCCGAAAACGAAGAAAATCCCGAAAATGAGGAAACCGTCTCCGCCTGATCCGGAGTCAGGAACGCGGGGCCTGTAACGCCAGCATGAGGAAGCCGGCCAACGCCGCCGCGCTTCCGCAGAACATCAGGGGCGCGGAGATGTAGTCGCTTTCGTCTGTCAGGACGCACAACGCCAGCGTTACGGCCCCGCCCGCGGAAACCGCGAACTGCCGAAGGTCGCCGCTGTCAAACAGGAAGGCCGAAAAGACGTAGAAGCCCAGCACATGGAACAGCAACGCCACCAGCGCGGGCGCGTAATCTTCCAGCACGGGATTGACGGAGTCTATCCGGTAGACGGTCACGAGCCGGAAGGCCATGGACACCGCGGGGACAAGAACCAGCGCGCGGAAAGGCAACGCGTGCCCCGCGCAGGCCTGTACGCACGCGAACACCGCCCACGCCGACAACAGCGTAAGACAGCCGGAGGCGCACTGTACGCCCGCGCTCATC
Source organism: Oscillibacter sp. (assembly GCA_017446225.1). Lineage (GTDB taxonomy): Bacteria > Bacillota > Clostridia > Oscillospirales > Oscillospiraceae > Oscillibacter. The sequence goes on along the minus strand of JAFSRH010000027.1, from coordinate 23,055 downwards.
CCGACCGATTCCCCCGCAATCAGTCCGGGGTAGGCGTAGCCGTAGGAAGGGGCGCCGGAGAGGAGAGCGCGCAAGTTCAAGCCGCTGAGGCCCTCGAACACGTCCGCCGCGCCGGAGAGCGTCAGCAGAAACGCGCCCGCCACCGGCAGTACGCGGAGCGCGGGTCCGTCCGCACGGAACGGAAAGCGGGGGTTCCCGTGGTCCGACAGGCGCCGCGCCTGTACCCACAGCGCCAGCAGAACCAACGCCAGCAGAACCAGTAACGCAGGGAAAGACGGACTGCCGGATACCGGCAGTCCGGTTCCCGCTTCAAAACCGGTACGCAGATTCCATATCCGCAGGACGAGCGCCGCCACGCCGCCGACCATCGCCGTGAGGGGGATTCTGTATTCTTCTTTCATCATGGTTCCACCTCTCTGTTTGCGCTCCGATACCGGAACGGAATACCGGTATCCTACCACAGTTCGCGCGGTTTGTCCATGGGGGCGCGGCGCGTTTTTCCAGAAATACCCAAGAAAGCGCGCCTTTGCGGGCCGTGCCGCCGCACAAATGGAACGCCGCAAGCCGTGAATTTCCACAAATCGGAAACAATTTGTAGTATTTTTCGGAAAAAATCACGGATACTGATTGACAGTCCTTCCGGAATCGGTTATAATGTCCCAGACAAAAGGGACTGGCCCATTTTGTTTTGTCGTGACCGTTGTTTGTCAGCGCGCGTAAAGTCCCGCGCGTTGCGCCGGACAGAAAGGAAGGCGAACAGGTTGGAGGAGACAGGCATTGTGACCATACAGGCCGCCCGCCGGAAAAGACGTAAAAGACGCGGCGCTTTCGCTGAGTTGGGGCGTCATGTCCGGAGGCGGCGGAAAACCCGTCTTGTGATTGCGCTGTACATTCTTCTCTTTGTCACGCTCTCCGTGGTGGGGGTGGCGCGTTCCGTTTTCTCCGGCGCGGTTTCCCGCGCCTTTGACGAGGAAGAGAACTATTCCGCCGTAGAAGAAAACGGTATCCTGAACGAACCGGAATTTCCCGCGCTCAGCGCCGTGACGCCCGTTCTCAATACCACCGCCTTCGTCTTTCAGGATATTGCCCCCATGCGCTTCCAGAACAGCGACTTTGTCTGGAACGGGGACAGGCTGACGTATACCGGCAACGAGTACGATGTGCGCTTTGGCATTGACATCTCCGCCTACCAGACCGAGGACCGCCGCGACCAGAAAATTGACTGGGAAGCCGCCAAGGCGGACGGCGTGGAGTTTGCCATCATCCGCGTTGCCATCCGGGGCACCAGCGAGGGCGCGCTTTGGATTGACAACTTTTTCGGGCAGAATATTGACGGCGCGATGAAGGCCGGACTGCAAACCGGCGTCTATGTCTTTTCGCAGGCCGTTACCGTGCAAGAGGCGCTGGACGAGGCCGAACTGGTCATTGCCTGTCTGCGCGAGCACCCCATTGACGGACCCGTCTGCTATGACTGGGAAGTCGAGAACCGCACGTACCGCACGTACCATGTATCCGGAGATGTGGCGACCGCGTGCGCGCTGGCCTTCTGCCAGAGAATCGAAGAGGCCGGTTACACGCCCATGATTTACACCAGTCACGAAATTGCCGATCTCCGCTATGACTGGGACACGCTCTCCGCGTACCGCCTCTGGTATCCGTGGTATATGTCCAAGGGGGACCGCGTTTCCAGCGGCAGGTTCTACCCCCATATGGTCATCTGGCAGTTCAGCAAACGCTGTAAAGTGGACGGCGTAGGGAAGAACGTGGACGGAAATCTCTGGTTCCGGCCGAAATACTGAACCAAAGACGCCTTCCCGTACGGGAAGGCGTTCCGACTGTCCGAAAACGGATTTGACGAACGGCGCAAGCTATGCTATGATAAAACGCTCAGGGAAACAGGGTTTCAGGGTCCACGGGCTTTCCGTCATTCAGGACCGTAAAGTGTAAATGCGGGCCGAGCGCCGATTCCGAGGCGGCGGTCTCTCCCACGTAACCGATCACCTGTCCGGCGGTCACTTCGTCCCCGGCCTCCACTTCCGGCGCGTCCGTGAGGCTGGCGTACACGCTCTCCCACGGCCCTTCGTGCCGTATTACCACCGTGGTACCCATAATCGGGTCGGCCGTTACGGATTCTACGGTTCCGTCCTTCGCGGCGGCCACCGCCGTTCCGGCGTCCGCGGCGATGTCGAGGCCGTCATGCGTGCGCCAGTCTCTCATGGTCTCGTTGTAGAGCAGTTTGTCCATAGAAAAGCCCGTTACGGTATTCCCTTCCACCGGACGCGCCATGGTCCCTTTACTCCCGTCTGACGCGGCCTTTTTGCCATTAGACGCGCTTTTCTTGCCGGACGCCGTTTTGTTGTCTGTGGACGCGGTTTTCTTGTCGGACGCCGCTTTGCTGTCCGTGGACGCGGTTTTCTTGTCGGACGCCGCTTTGCTGTCCGTGGACGCGGTTTTCTTGTCGGACGCCGCTTTGCTGTCCGTGGACGCGGTCTTCTTATCGGACGCCGCTTTGCTGTCCGTGGTCGCGGTTTTGTTCTTGTCGGACGCGTCTTTGCTCTCACCGGACGCGGACGCGTCCGGCGTCCCGGGGTCCGGCGATTCCGCCTTTATCGCGGGCACGTCCTCCGTCGCCGGTTCGGGCGGCGGGTCCGCCTCCCCCGGCAACGCTACCGCCGATGAAACCGCTGACACCTCCTGTCCGCGCTCCTCCGTCCGGAGCAGTTGCCATGTCCCGACTCCTACCGCTATGAGGCAGACCGCCAACGCCGCGTAAAAGGCGACGCTCTGTCCCGTCTGCCGCTTGTCCTTGTTGGGCTGTTCCATGTAAACCCTCCTCGTGATGGATTCCATGGGGAAGTATGGCCCGTTTTCCCTCTGTCCATACGTGGGAATTTCAAAATGATTTCCGCCCGGAACCTTTTTCCGCGCCAATACGTCAAAAAACGGGCCGCCACGGGTAGCAATTCCCGTCAGGCGCGCCAAAAACTGTTACCGTTTTGTTGTTGCATTTGCCCGAAAGCGCCATTAAGATGAAGCCTGTGGTTGACAATCGGACCGCAATCCGTTCTGAAAAGGAGCAGACGCCGTGATGGATGAGAAGATGGAACAAACAGAATTTTCCCGGACGCCGTCCGCGTCCGAAACGCCTAAAAAAACGTTCCGCGTCCCGCTCCCGTGGAAGCGCGGTCCGAAAAAGAAACGCTCCGCCGCCGAACGGAAAAAACGCCGGAAAGTCGTCCGGATTGCGCTCGTACTCCTGATTCTGGCCGGAGGCGGCTTCTGGGCCTACCGGAAGTTCTTCGGCGGACGGGATAACATGAGCGCCGCCATGCCCCTGACCGATACCGTACGTTACGGACCCATTACCGCCACCGTGGAGGGAAGCGGCATGACCCGCGCCAAGAACAGTGAAAGCATCGTGATCACCTACAACGGCACCGTAAAGGAAGTGCTGGTTGAGGAAGGCGACCTTGTCACGGCCGGCCAGCCCCTTTACGTCATTGACTCCGAGGACGCGCGGCAGGCCGTCACGGAAGCGGAAAAGGGCGTCGCGGCGGCGCGGGAGGCCGTGGACCGCGCCAAGGAGGGCGTACGGACCGCCGAGGACAGCGTACGGAGCGCGGAAGAGAGCGTAACCACCGCCCGCGAACGCGTCATTACCGCACAGGAGGGCGTAACCACCGCGCAGGACGGCGTACGGACCGCCGAGGAGTCCGTCACGTCCGCGCAGAAAGACGTGACGTCCGCGCAGGAGCGCGTGGACAGCGCGAAAAAGGACCTTGAAAAAGTCCGCGCCAAACTGGCCGATTTGCAGTTGAAGGCCCCTTACGCCGGAAAACTGCTCGAAGTCAGCAAGCTGACCCCCGGCGACAAACTCTCCGAGGGCACGAAAGTCGCCACAATCGTGGACGATACCCGCTTCCGGCTGTTGCAATACTACAGTTACGCCTACTCCGAGGAAATCAAGGCCGGACAGGCGGCGCGCGTCTCGATTCCGGCGCTCATGTCCGAACTGGACGGCGTTGTCGAAACGGTCCACATGATCAGCCGTCCCACAACGGAGGGGTCCCGGCTCTTCTCCGCCGAAATCGTGGTGGAAAACGATGGCGCATTAGCCGCCGACATGGTCGCTTCCGCCGCCGTCAACACCGGTTCCGAGTACGCCGCCCCCTACGATTCCGGCAAACTCGAATACTACCGCACATCCGACCTCAAGGCGGATGTCGGCGGAAGCGTGCTGGAAAGCGCGCTGGTCAACTACCTTCCGGTCAAGGAGGGTCAGGTCGTGGTGACGCTGGACAGCGACACGTTAGACGAACAGATTTCCGCCGCCCAGAAGGTCGTGGAGGACCGGGAAAAGGACGTGGAGGACCGCGTAAAGGCCGTGGACACCGCCCGCAAGGGCGTGGAGGACGCCAAGAAAAACGTGGACACCGCCCGCAAGGGCGTGCAGGAGGCGGAGGACGGCGTAACCACCGCCTTGCGCGGCGTGGAGACCGCGAAGAAGGGCGTCACGGACGCGCAGAAAACCGTGACCGACAACGAACAGGGCGTTATCGAGGCCCAGAAGAAGGTCGAAAAGGCGCAGGAGGAGTTGGACAAATGCAACGCGGTCGCCCCCATTGACGGCAAGGTCATTGGCCTGAATCTCGTGCAGGGCACGGACGTCAGCGCCAATACGGCCGCGATGACCATTTCCGACACGTCCAGCATTATTGTCAACGCTACCGTGGACTCCCGCAACATTTCCTATGTCAAAAAGGGTCTGCCCGTGGAGCTGAACCAGTGGGATCAGGCCTTTGCTTCCGGATACGTGGAGAGCGTCAGCCTGTCGAGCACGAGCACGAACGGCGTGACCACGTACCCCATGGTGATCGCCGTTGACAGCCCCGATGAAAACTTTCAGGTCAACAGCGATGTCCGCTACAGTCTCGTGGCCAGCCAGAATGACAACTGCCTTCTGGTCCCGATTCAGTGCGTACGCAACGCCTCCACGGAGGATGGGGAGAGTATCAGCGTAGTCTATGTCGGCGGGGAACGCCCCGACAACGCGCTGGACAACGTGACCGCCTCCGAGGATATCCCGGAAGGCTTCTGGCCCGTGCCGGTGGAAATCGGCATTCAGGATACGTTTAACGTGGAAATCCGCTCCGGTTTGACTGAGGGGCAGGAAGTCTTTACCCAAATGCAGGAAGAGGACTTCAGCTTTAGTATGTTCTGATGATTCGTGGTGACAGTATGGCGCATTTGGTAGAACTGCTTGACGTGTACAAAATTTACGGGGAAGGGCTGGAAAGCGAGGTACGCGCCTTGGACGGCGTGTCGCTGACCATTGAGCGCGGGGAATTCGTGGCGGTCGTGGGGCAGTCCGGTTCCGGCAAGTCCACGATGATGAACGTCTTGGGCTGTCTGGACGTCCCCACCCGCGGGGAGTACCTTTTGGACGGTACGGACGTACGCGAACTCTCCGACCGGCAGTTAAGCCGTATCCGTAACAAACAAATCGGCTTCATCTTCCAGCAATACAACCTGATACAGTCCCTGACCGTGCTGGAAAACGTGGAACTGCCCCTCATTTATCAGGGTATCGACCCTATCGACCGGCGCGACATGGCCCTTGAGGCGCTCGAACGCGTGGGCCTCTCCGAACGGATCAAACACCATCCAACGGAGATGTCCGGCGGACAGCAACAGCGCGTGGCCATTGCCCGGGCCATTGCCACCCGCCCCCCGATTATCATGGCCGATGAGCCGACCGGCGCGCTGGATTCGCATACCGGCTTGGAAGTGCTGGCCTTTCTGCGGGAGCTGAACAACGAAGGCAGTACCGTCATTTTGATTACGCACGACAACGGAATCGCGGCCACGGCGCGCCGCGTGGTACGCCTGACGGACGGTAAAATCGTGGAGGACCATCCGCAGGACGTGGACTGGTACGCGCCCGTCCAACGGGCGAAGAAAGGCGGAATGGATTTATGAATCTGTGGCAGGCGGTCAAAATGGCGTGGAAATCCATCTGGGGCAAGAAGGGCCGTTCCGCTCTGACCATCCTTGGCATTTTTATCGGCATAGCCGCCGTCATGACCATTGTCTCCGTCATGGACGGCTACAAGCGCGCCATGACCGCGCAGTATTCCGCGATGGGCACCGGTATTATCAACGTGACGATTTACGACTGGTCGTATGACGAACAGGGAAACGATGTCTCAAAGGATTACTTTCCCGATTTGCGGGCGTTCTGCAACTCCCTGAAAGAAGTACAGGGCGTCTCCCCGCAGGGCAGACTTTACAACGTCACCGTGTCCTACAGCACGAAGTCTACCGCGAATATGCGCCGGCAGTTGGACGACAACGGCAACCTGATCGGGGAAGCGCCCCCCGATATGTATTACGGCAGTGACCAGTACAGCCGCTGCAACAATCTGACGCTGGTCCGCGGGCGCGATCTGGCCGCGCTGGATATGTCGAAGTACAATCAGGTCTGCACGCTCGGCGCGGACGCCGCAAAACTCTTCTTTGGCACGACCAACCCCGTGGGGAAAAACCTCATGGTCAACGGCACCGCCTACCGGGTCGTGGGCGTGTACGCCCCCCGGCTGGAGGACAACAATACCGGCTACAACAGCAACCTTGACAATATCATTATCTTTCCCTATACGGACCAGCGGATGTTAGGCGGCGAGAAGCCTAACGAGTTTGTCGTCAAACTGCGCGACTCCAACAAGCTGAAAGAAGTCAAGGCGCGTATCAACGGCTTTTTAAAGGGCGTTGTGCCCAACGAGAATTTTTACGTGTACTCCAACGACCAGTGGCAACAGGCCGAAGAGGCCGCGCTGGGTATGGTCGGCGGCGTACTGGCGGGTATCGCGGCCATTTCCCTGTTAGTCGGCGGCATTGGCATCATGAACATCATGCTTGTTACGGTCACGGAACGTACGCGGGAAATCGGAATCCGGCGCGCCATCGGGGCACAGCGGGCCAGTATCGTGGCGCAGTTTCTCATAGAGGCCGCCATGCTCTGCGGATTCGGCGGACTGGTCGGTATCGCGGTCGGGACCGGCGGGAGCCTGATTTTGGGCCAAATTCTTTTCAAAATGACCATCTACCCGTCTTTTCCCGTGACGCTCGGCGCGTTTTCGCTCTCCGTGGCGATCGGCATTCTGTTCGGCAGTTACCCCGCCGCGAAAGCCTCCCGTCTGCAACCCGTGGAAGCCCTGCGCGCCGAATAACGCGGAAACGTAACTTTTACTTATCGTCCCGTTCATGGAGGACTTTACTATGAAAAAACATCTCCTGTCCTTACTCTGCGCGCTTTGCGTACTCCTGACGCTGTCCCCGCTCAGGGCGTCCGCGGCGGTCACGAGTTCGTTCGCCGATATCGCCGACAACGCCACCGCCGCCGCCGTGGAGACCTTGCGCGTCATGGGCGTGCTGGACGGCTTCTCGGACGGCACCTTCCGGCCCGATGAGGGCCTCAACCGCGCCCAATTCTGTAAAATGGTCATCACCGCCACCGGGACCGAACGCGAACTTGGACGCTATTCCGTCATTACCGTGTTCCCGGACGTGAAACCGTCCTACTGGGCCGCGCCCTACATCAACCTCGCCGCGCGCGGACAGAATATCATCAAGGGCTACTCGGACGGTATGTTTCACCCCGAACGTACCGTGACGCTTGGACAGGCCGTTACCATTCTGTTGCGTCTGCTCGGTTACAAAGACGAGGATGTCGGCGGCGTCTGGCCGGACGGATATATGTCCATGGCCGATTCCACCGGCCTGACGGACGGGGTCGGCACGGACAGCAACGCCCCCCTGAAACGCGGTCCCGCCGCGATTCTGTTCTCTAACCTGCTCCGCGCCTCCACTTCCTCCGGTAGCGCGTTCTACACCCTCAGCGAAGAAACCACGCTCACTTCCTTTGACGGCGCCGCCGGGACGCTGGTTACCTCCGATAAAACGTACGACATGGACTCCCCGCGCTCCTCTACCGGCCTTGTCGGAAGCCGCGGACAGGTCGTCCTCCGGGACGGGAAAGCGTTGACGTTCCTTCCCGCGGCGGCGGGCCGGACCAGCGTCCCCACCGGCGCGGTACTCGTACAGTCCAACCGCTCCGCGCGCGGCTTCGCCTCCCTGACGAACGGCCAGACCGATTACCGTATCTATAAAAACGGCGCGGAAGCCGCCACGGGCGACCTCAGGACCGGCGATGTGGCCACCTATTCCGCCCAGACCAACGCCGTTTCCGTGTGCGACACCCGCCTGACCGCGTATTATGAGAATTGTTCCCCCTCCCCGGACGCCCCGACCAGTATTGAACTCCTCAACGGCACCGTCTTTTCCGTCCTGCCCACCGCCGCCGATATGCTCTCCGCCTACAGGCCCGGACAGATTGTCACCTTTCTGCTGAGCGCCGATGGGCAAATTGCCGGGGCCGTGGACGCCGACAGTAAAAATACCGGCAACGCCGTCTTTATCCGCGGCGCGCAGGGAACGCGTATGCTCTGCGGCGGGATGGAAATTCCGGTCAAGTGCGCGGTACCTGATGACGTTGGCGTTGCCTCGCGGATTTCATGGAACGATAACAGTAAAACGCCCCGTTTCCGCGTCCTGAACAACGCCGTCTCCGGGACGCTCGACTTCGATTCCCGGAAACTCGGCTCCGCCAGCTTCGCGGAAAACGTGCGCGTCTATGACGGGGACGGCGCGCTGGTCTCGCGTGACGACCTGAACGCGGATACCCTTCCGTCCTCGGTCCTCACGTCCAGCCGGACCAACTGGGCCGGAAAAGTCGATCTGATCGTGCTGAACGGCCAGCCGGACGCCGCCGTACTGTACGGACGGGCCGAAATTAAAATCTCGCACAGTACCGACCGGAAGGCCGTAAAGGATGAGGACGGCCGCTCCCCGGATGATGAGGACTGGATTCCCACCTATGAAACCCGTACGGAGGACGTCCTGAATTTGAGCGTACACCGTGACGGCGGCACGCTCGGACCCTTCGCCGTAACCCGCGACAATGTCCAGACCGGCGACTTCGTGGCCGTCAAACTCAACAAGCGCGGGGACGGCTTCTCCATGGTCCAGAAGCTCCAAAAACTGGACAATGTCTCGTTCACGTCATGGACGGGCAAAAGCGCCGTCAGCGCGGGCGGACAGACTTACACAGTACCGGAAGATGTCCTGTGCTACAACCGCGACAACGGACGCTGGATGAAACTGGAGGACGCGAAAGTGTACGCCAAACGCGCCACGCTGTACGTGGAAGACGGAACGGTCCGGGCGCTGGAAGTCCGGACTTGAAAGAAACGTCCCTCCCCGGGATTCCCGGAGAGGGACGTTTTTTATTGTTACGCTTTCATAATCATGGCGACCTGCGCCCCGCGGGCGTCCCCCATTTTCCGGTGCGACCAGAACAGTTTCGGGTGACAGGCCGTGCACAGGCGCAGTACGTCCGCCTGTTCGGCCGGGACCCCGGCGCGTAAAAGCCATTCCCGGTTCAGTCCGGCAAGGTCAATGAGCCACTTCCCGCGCGCGTTGTCGTACTTGCAATACGCTTCGGCGGCGGGACCAAGGCCCGTACGCATGGCGTCCGGCACATCGCCGTCCGTCTCGAAACAGCACGGGCCGATACACGGCCCCACGGCCGCCCGGAGCCGAGACGGGTCCGCCCCCGACAGTCCGCACAGGGCCGCAACCGCCTTTTCGACAATCCCCGCCGCGCACCCGCGCCAGCCCGCGTGTACGGCCCCCACGGCCCCCGTCACGGGGTCATGGAGCAGTAAAATTCCGCAGTCGGCGGAGAACACGACCAGCGGCAGACCGGTTTCCATGGTAATGAGCGCGTCCGCGGTGTAGTCACGGGGCGAGTACAGGCCTTTTCCGGCATCGGCGGCGGTGACGGTCCGGACGGTGGTTTCGTGTACCTGTCTGGCCAGTACCACGCGTTCGGGGTCCGTGCCAATGGCCGCGCAGAAGCGGCGGTAATTTTCCGCAACGTGCCCCGGGACGTCTCCGCGTCCGGGTCCAAGGTTCAGACTGTCCCACGGCGGCCCGGAGACGCCCCCCGGACGCGTGGAAAATCCGTGCGGCACGCCCGAAAGTTTAGAGGACGTGTACCAGATGAGGTCATGGTCGGAGCGCGTGACAAACGACACAGCGGCACTTCCTTTCTGTCAATAGTCGGACGGACGATTTCAGGCCGGGGGAACGCTTCCTTTCCATGAGCGGTCAACCGGATCATTTCAAGTCCGGACGGCGGTTCCTTTCTGTCAGCGGTCGGACGGACGATTTCAGGCTGGGGGAACGCTTCCTTTCCATGAGCGGTCAACCGGATCATTTCAAGTCCGGGCGGCCGTTCTTTTTTGTCGGCGGTCAGACGGATGACTTCAAGTCGGGGTGATATTCCGGACAGGTGCACTTCTTCCACTTCTTCCCGCTTCCGCACGGACAAGGGTCGTTCCGTCCGATTTTGACCACTTTCTTCGGCTGTTTCTTCGGCGCGGAGCCGTCCCCGCCGACATTCTCGGAAGTCGCCTTCGCCACGCGTTCCCGCCGTACCTCCTGATTCTTCCGGACCTGTACCGCGTACAGTCTCCGGACCGTCTCGTCCTGTATGGCGGATATCATTTCCTCGAACATCTGTAACGATTCCCGCTTATAGGCGTCCACTGGGTCATTGTTGCCGTACGCCTGCAAGCGGATTCCCTGTTTCAGGTCGTCCATGGCGTCAATGTGGTCCATCCAGTATTCATCGACCACCCGTAACATAACCACCCGCTCAATCTCGCGCATGACCTGCGGCGTGATTTCCCGCTCCTTGCGCTCATAGGTATCCAGCGCCGCCGCCACACAGGCTTCGCTCAACGCCGCCTCGTCCATGTTCTCCGACACCTTCACCGCGCCCGGAAGGAAGTACATCCCCTCCAGTCCCTTGAGCGTTTCCCGGATGTCGGCCTCGGTGAGTACCGGCTTGGCCCCGAACGCCATGGAAAGGTGATTCTCAATGGACGTACGCATCATGTTGAGGATGGTTTCCTTGAGGTCGCGTCCGTCCAGCACCTGCCGCCGCTGGTCGTAGATGATTTCGCGTTGTTTGTTCATCACGTCATCGTATTCCAGCACGGATTTCCGGGACTGGAAGTTTCTGGACTCCACGGTCGTCTGCGCGTTTTCAATGGCCTTGGTCAGCATTCTGTTTTCAATGGGGGTATCTTCGTCAATGTCGAGCCGGTCCATCAGGGCCGTGATGCGGTCGCCGCCGAACAGGCGCATGAGGTCGTCTTCCAGCGAAATGTAGAAGCGCGTTTCGCCGGGGTCTCCCTGCCGTCCGGCGCGTCCGCGCAACTGGTTGTCAATGCGGCGGGACTCGTGCCGCTCCGTGCCCACAATGAACAGTCCGCCCGCTTCCCGGACCTTGTCCGCCTCCGCGGCAATGATACTTTTATGGTACGCCATCCGTTCGGCGAACAGGGCGCGCGCCTCTAAGATTTTCTCATTGTCGGTTTCGGCGTAGCCGGTGGCGTCCACAATGATTTCCTCCTCGTATCCGGCCCGGACCAAGTCCGCGCGCGCCAGATACTCGGCGTTGCCGCCCAGCATGATATCGGTACCGCGTCCTGCCATGTTCGTGGAGACCGTCACGGCGCCGTATTTGCCCGCCTGCGCGACAATCTCCGCTTCCTTCTCGTGGTTCTTCGCGTTCAGGAGATTGTGCTTGATTCCCTCTTTGCTCAGCAGTTTGGAAAGCAGTTCGTTTTTCTCAATGGACACCGTACCCACAAGGACGGGCTGTCCTTTCGCGTGACACTCCCGAATCTGGTCAATGACCGCGCGAAACTTTCCCGTTTCCGTCTTGTAGACCACGTCGTGATGGTCTTTCCGCGCGTTGGGGCGGTTGGTCGGAATCTCGATAATGTCCAGATTGTAGATGGTGCCGAATTCCTCCTGCTCCGTCATGGCCGTGCCGGTCATGCCGGAGAGTTTCTTATAGAGGCGGAAATAGTTCTGGAAGGTGATGGTTGCAAGGGTCTTGTTCTCCTTCTGGACCTTGACGTGTTCTTTCGCCTCAATGGCCTGATGAAGGCCGTTCGAGTAGCGCCGGCCGAACATCAGACGCCCCGTGAACTCGTCCACAATGATGATTTCCCCGTCCTTGACCACATAGTCCACGTCCCGCTTCATGGTGCCGTGGGCGCGGAGGGCCTGATTGATATGGTGGGAGACGGTCGCGTTGGACGGGTCCGCGAGATTCTCCAAATGGAAGAACGCTTCGGCCTTGGCGATACCATCGGCGGTCAAAGTCGCGGTCTTGGCCTTCTCATCGACCACGTAATCGGCGTCAATGCCCAGATCCTCGTCTTCCTCCTTATTGTCCACCTGTACGACCACCCGCTTGCGCAGTCCGGCCACGAACATTTCGGCCATGTCGTACAACTGGGTGGAGTTTTCGCCCTGTCCGGAGATAATCAGGGGCGTGCGGGCCTCGTCAATCAGGATGGAGTCGACTTCGTCCACAATGGCGAACGCGTGCCCGCGCTGGACCAGCTCCGATTCGTATATGCACATATTGTCCCGGAGGTAGTCAAAGCCCATTTCATTGTTTGTGCCGTAGGTGATGTCGGCGTTGTAAGCGTCCTGCCGCTGGCGGGTGTTGAGGCCGTGGACAATCAGGCCCACTTTCAGGCCCAGAAAACGGTGTACCTTGCCCATCCACTCACTGTCGCGGGTGGCAAGGTAGTCGTTTACCGTGACAATGTGGACGCCGTTCCCGGTCAGGGCGTTGAGGTAGGCCGGGAGCGTGGCGACAAGCGTTTTTCCTTCGCCGGTTTTCATTTCGGCAATGCGTCCCTGATGGAGCACAACGCCGCCGATAAGCTGTACGCGGTAGGGCCGCAGTCCCAGAACGCGGTCGGCGGCCTCCCGGACGGTCGCGAAGGCTTCCGGTAAAATATCGTCCAGCGTCTCCCCCTCGGAGAGGCGTTTTTTAAATTCGGCGGTCTTGGCCTGTAGGGCGGCGTCGGGCATGGCCTTGTACTCCTCGGCCATGGCCTCAATTTTGTCCACAGTGGGGGTAATGCTCCGCAGTTCGCGGGTGCTGTAGTCCCCAAACAGCTTCTTGAAAAGTCCCATAGAAACAAAACTCCTTATTTGTCCGCGCAAGGCGGTTCATACTCCCACAGCATACCACATTCCGGGCCGGATTGCAAAGAAAAATTCCGGCACGCGCAAAAAACCGCCTCAGGAATGAGGCGGTATCTTTAATAATGCGTCTTGTCCGTGAGGGCCTGATACTCCCGGAAGAGTTCCAGACATTCGGGGCGGTCCAGTTCCTCGGAGATGTCCCGCGGGCGGGAAAAAAACTCCTTGTCCCGGAATCCGATTCCGTCCGTGTCGGAGATGTTACAGCCGTAGTAAACTTTCCGGATGTTCGCCCACCGGATCGCGCCCAAGCACATCGGGCACGGTTCCGCGGTCGTGTACAGTTCGCAGCCCGTCAAGTCGAACGTTCCCAGCGTTTTACAGGCGGCGCGGATGGCCGTCATTTCCCCGTGACAGGTCGGGTCGTTCCGCCTGACCACTTCGTTATGCCCCCTGCCCACGACAAGCCCGTCTTTTACAATCACGCACCCGAACGGGCCGCCATGCCCCTTATGGATTCCCTCTCTGGCCTCTTCCAACGCTATTTTCATATAGTCATTCATACGCCGAACCCCTTTCCCCTCAACCGCCGTTTCCGGCCTCGCGGCCCGCTTCCTTTCTCCGGAACCATCATAGCAAATCTACGGAAAGCCGTCAAGGGGCGCGCGGGACCGCCGCTGTCTCTCAACCCCTTGCGGGCGTGGGTTATTTCGTCCGGTCAACCGGACGTTACCGTCCCCTTGCGGGGCGTGGGTTGCATCGATTGCTCCTTTAAACTTGCTGTTATACGGCGTCTGTTACCGTCCCCTTGCGGGGCGTGGGTTGCGTTTGAACAGTCTTAAGGACACGAATGCAAAGCCGGAGTTACCGTCCCCTTGCGGGGCGTGGGTTGCGTTTCGGGCGTATGACAGGCGCGGACACGTACCAGCGGTTACCGTCCCCTTGCGGGGCGTGGGTTGCGTTTATAGGTACCTATCCCATCACGTACCACTACACGAAGTTACCGTCCCCTTGCGGGGCGTGGGTTGTGTCCTCTTCTTTTTAGGACGTTTCGGTTTCTCCCCAGCGTTACCGTCCCCTTGCGGGGCGTGGGTTGCGTTGTCGCCATTGGGAATCCTTCCTTTCGTTTGCCCGATTGTTACCGTCCCCTTGCGGGGCGTGGGTTGCGTTTCAGCAGGGCGGTTCCATGTTCTCTCCGGCGTTTGGTTACCGTCCCCTTGCGGGGCGTGGGTTGCGTTCATCCTGAATGGTCAGGACCGGTTCGACCGTGGCGGGTTACCGTCCCCTTGCGGGGCGTGGGTTGCGTTGGCAAAGTTCTACAAAACGCGCGGGGCTTGCGGGCGTTTTCTTGACGCTTTCGCCGGGTATCGTATCATATCCCCGGCGAAAAGTCAAGAAATTTTGCGAAAAATTCGGAACGCGTCAGGTTTTTCCGGCGCGAACCTCTTTTTTCAGCGCGCCCGCGCAAGGCGTGAGACAGAGGTTCGCACTGCGGGCGCGCGGAGACCGGACCCGTTTCCGGGTCCCGCGTTCCGCCGTCAGGGAAACGGGGGCTTACAGCGGCTTGAATTTGTTCCGCAACGCTTCCCAGTCCGGGGGGTCGTTCTCCGGCGGCTTTTGAGACGCTTCCAGTTTGTCGCAAAGCTCTTGCGCCGTGGGCAGGGACGCGCGGACATTCTGGTATTCCTTCAGGGCCATGTAAGAAAACTCTCCGCCCTCCGCGATCAGGCGTTTCATGCGCAGGAAGTCCCGAATCTCCGGGAAGTCCGTCAGGGAGCGTTTGTTTTTCCCCTTTTTCTTTCCGCTTGCGGGGTTGGAAAGCGCGCCGGCGGCGCGGGCGTCGTAGGCGGCGACACAGGCGTCTATCGTGCCGGCGTCAAGTTCTTTCGGCGCGGCGAACAGTCCCCCGGGGCGGTACATCGCCTCCAAGTCGAACGCCAGAACGCTCTCAAGCGTCACTTTGACTCTGCCGTAACCGTAAGGCTTGCCCATGCCAACGGATTGGCGGTACTCGTGCGGGTCCGCGGAGTCGCGTTTGAGGCGGAGCGACCAGATCAGAAGGCCGAGTTCCTCCCGCGTGAGGTTCTCGTAGCGGATGAGGCCTTGAAATCGCGTCCCCGCCGCGAGGGGGCGGAAGGGGTTGTTCATGTTCTGATTTTTTACGGGCGCGGCCGTTTCCACGGGTTTGAGCCAATACTGTTTATGTCCCCGGAGCTGGAAGCCCGGCTCCCATTCCTTGCCCTGTCGGCTGTCTTTGCGGTCGTTATAATTTCCGCCGTCTTTGAGGTAGCCGGGGTAGTAGCTGGGCTTCGGGCCGCCCAAGGTCATGGAGACCTTCGCGCATTCCACGGGCTTTCCGAGCGCGTGGAAGTCCCCCACGCTGACGCGGGAGGCGTAAGCGTTCTCTTTCCGCGCAAAGCCAAGCAGGACGTCGGCATAGTCCAAGGCGGGGCTGTCGGCCGCTTCGCGCTGTTTCCGGGACAGGCCCGCCGCAACGGACCACCGGAACCCAATCCGCAGGAACAGAGACATTCCAAAGAACAAATGTCCCTCATGCCGGATGTAAAACACGGGCTTGCGTTCGCCGTCTTTCGGGAGATTCCAGAAGTCCACGTCATAGGGAATCCGCCATGTGTTTCCTTTCAGGCTGTTCTTCCGGTTCTCGAAATCCTCCCTGTAAGCAAGGATGTCCTCGTCCTCCACGGAAAAGGCGTCCTCTTCCCGCGTTTCCCGGGGGAAGAGGTAAAGGTGATTCGGTTCTTTGCCGACCCAGTGGCCGGTATAGAGCAAATCGCCTTCCCGCATACCGGGGCGTTTTTCGGCAAGGGGCAGAATTTCGGCGACGCGTTCGCCGTCCAAGGCGCGATAGGCCACGGGGAGCGTCTGCGCGAAGCGTTCCCCGAACCGCCGTACGCCCTCGTGCTTTCGCGAAACCCGGTAAGCCTTTGTCACGGCGGGCGCAATCCGGAACTTCCCGCCCCGGTTTTCGAGATAGCCGCATTCGACCTTCTCCGGAATGCTGTAGGCCTTGCCGCTTCCGGGCACCTTATGGGGTTGGATGTCCAGCGTATTTTTGTAATACTCTTTCAGTTCCGCCCGGACGCTGTGTCCCGATGACGCCATTTCCCGGAAATAAAGCCGCTGGTCCTCCACGTCCTCCCCCGGCCGAATGACGCCATAGCTGAGAATCTTCATGTTCTGCCGCAGCAGTCCCCGGACCGTTGAGCCGGGAATGCAGAAGCGTCCTTGCGCGTTGCGGAAAAAGCGGAGCGTTTTGTCCGCTTCCGGCGTCCCGCTCGAGACAAACACCGGCGTTTCCGCCTCCAGCGTGACGCGGATCTCTCCGGTCAGCCTGTCCGGACGGATTTTGTCGTGTCCGGCCTCTTCCAGCAGGGTTTCCGTATCAGGCGCGGGAAGAAGGATTTTGTGAGAGAACGGCACGAAATTATAGGGAGCGTGCGTGTCAGGCATTGGACGCGCCTCCTTTCCAGCCCGCCAGACGCCGGACGGACACATAGGCCTGTCCGTCCTCATCGTAATCCAGATAGCGCCGGACGGCAATCCAGTCGCCCAGACGCGGGTTGTCGAGCGGATAGCGTTCCGTAACGGCGTTGTCCTCCGGCGTGTCGCGGATGGACGCGGCGTGAAGCGTCCCGCCGCCGCGGTAGACGTGAATTTCCCGTTCCGCCGAAAAGAAGCGCGCTTCCGTGAGTTCCTCCGCGTCCACGCGTTCCGGCGTTTCGCCCAACGTCACGCCGCCATAGGCGAAAATCAGACTGTAGGGAAGCGTCAGGCCCTCCGCCAAGGCCCGCGACGCCTCCATGATTTCCTGTTTCACTTCGGTTTCCCCTCCAATCCCGCAAGCCAGCCTCTGACAACTTCCGTCTGTCCGCTTTCCTCACAGCGGAAACCGTCACGGAACCGGAAAAACGCCGTTCCGCCGCCGGGGAGACGGATTTCCAATTCCGAGGCGTCCAGATTTCCGCGGCCTATGGAACGGCCGCTTCCCAGCCCGTAGAGGTTCCAAGCCAAGTCCCGCAGGGCGTAGAGCAACAGGGCGCAGCCGCGTTCACGGTCCGCCGGGAGGCTGACCCGGAGTTCCGCCGGAACGGCGGTCGATACCGCCTCTTCCGTAAACAGGCCCGATGTGACAACGCCGCCCGTAAAGCGGTTGATACGGATACGCCTGACGCGGCCGCGCTTTTCATTGGAAAGCCGGATGTCCTCAAAGCGCGCAACGCCGCTTCTCCCATTGTCATGGTCTCCCCGCGCCGTACGTCCGAAAAGCGATTCCGTCTCCTCAAGGGGCAAGCCCTTCAAGGCGGCGATTTGCTCCGCTCTCGCCCGGACAGCCCCCTTGACGGAAGAGCCGGGAATCACGGCGTATCCGGCCTCTTCTATGGGAACCGTTACCATAGAGAGTTTGCCGTCCTCCTCCGCGAACGCCTCCGCGCCCGCCTTGACCAGCAGACTGTCCGCGCGGAAACGCAAAGTAAACTGTACCCGGCGGTTGTCCGTCAACGCTTCCGGCGTCACGGGAACGCCGGAAGGCGGCGTTTTGTCCAGCCAGTCGCGGCGGTCTTTTTCTCCGGAAAGGACGTACTCCCGCTTTTGGTACCGCAGAGAGACGCGCCCAAAGCCGTTGTTTTTTTGCGCCCCCAATCGGATTTCCCCATTGTGGAGAGCGGAGAGCATACGTTCCACAACCGCCAGTTCGTCCCGTTGCGCTTCCGTGCCCAGCCAGATGAGGCGGAACCTGAATCGCGCTCCGGTTTGAATATGCGCCACATCGAACTTTTTGTTGTTTTCCGCCGTACGCCTCCTTGAATCCAGCTTCAGGCGGGGACGGAGCGCCGTTTCCGTTTCGGGGAGAAACACGCCGTCAGATACGCGAAGCCGTCCCGGACAAATCTTTCCCTTGACGGCGGAACTTCCGAACAGTCCATCGGCGTTTCCGCCGTTCTCCTCCAGCCAGCCGCGCAACGCCCCCGCAAGGGAACTTCCCTGCAATAACAAAACGGGTTGCGCGCGCATGAAAACCGTTTCCGCGCCGGTACCGTTTCCTTCGGGCCGGACAGGCGTCAAGGATTTCGTTACGAGCAGCGTTTCCGGGTCGTTGTCGGCTCCTCCGGTTCGGATGGGCGTCAGGCATTCCGCGCTGACTTCGTACCATGCCGCCATCGTAAACGCGGCTTTCAACATATCGCGCCGCCCTCCTTTCCGATTTCCCGTCCGGCGTTAGCCTCCTCTTTCTCCCGCCGGCTGTAGTTGAACAGCATGCACAGAAGTTTCAGGCGCTCTTCTTTGGAATCCATACAGGCGCTTTCCAGCGGCGGGGAGAGGTTCAATGTCTCGGGAAGCGGCGTTTCCAATGCCGTTTCCGTCAGTTTCCGAATTTCAGGGAATCGGACGCTATGACGGACATTCTTGCTTTCGTTCAGTCCGAACCACTCGTCAATTTTTTGAGTATCCCCGCCGCGCCGCGCCGCTTCTTCACACAAACTTTGTAAGGTTCCAATCTGACTCGGCGACATTGCGCTTTGCATTACGCGCGGCGCGTTTCGCATGACCCAGCCGTACTTTACGCGGCGAATCGCGGCGGCGGCGGTTTCCTCACGCTCTCCGGCCTCATCCGGCAGAGAGGCGCGGACGCCCGTTTTCTTGTCAAAGTACGTTTCGCGGAGAAACAGGACTTGCCCGAAACCGTCCTCCCGCCGGATTCCAATCCCTTCCGCCTGAAGTTTCCGCAAGGCTTCCAAGGAAGGGACGCCCCCGCAACGAAGTTTGAAAACGCTTCCCCGCTCGTACATCCGAACCGCCGGAAGATGACAACCCCAAATCCGGTTATAGCCGCCGTATTCCGCCAAAGAGGTGTCGCACGCTTCCACGGTCAGGCTTTCCACGCCCAATTTTTCCGCCAGTTGCGCCAAGGGCGAACCGTTTTCGGCGTTGCGGTCAAATCCATGAATCCGCCCGTTCCCGTCCCGGATCGCGAACGGCGACAAGGCCAGCATATACAAAGTTTCGCCGGGCGTGTCCCCGTCTCTGTAGCCGTAGGCCTCCGCCCAACGGGGAGTATCCGTGACTTCCAGCAAAGTCCGCGTACACTTGCCGAAACCCGCGAACCGGTCCGCGCCGATGTGGGCGGTTTGCGGAATCGCCCCGCCCACGGTTTCCGCCAAGTTCGGGTCGTCCAGCAGAATATAGCCTTCAAATTCCTGTCCGGGAAGCAGAAATTGCGTTTGAAACATCCCGTCCTTATCGGCGCCGCTGTCGGAAGCGTTACGTTCCTGAGAAATGCGCGTGGCGCCGCTTGTGCGGGCCTTCCAGTAGCGGAGAACATATCCGCCCGCATTGTCTGAGACCACGGCGCAAAATTGGCCGATTTTCGCCGGTTTCAAGCCGCCTTTTGAAATTTCCTCCGCGTTCTCAGTCAATTTGAACACAAACTCAGTTTTGGCCTTGTTTTCATAAAATCCCCGGAAAGAAGGAATGGGCGCCTGTTCCCCATGAACGGGCAGAGCGTCCAAAAAGCGCACGGCGTCCGAAAGCGCCTCTTTGCGGTGGGCGGCGAACCAGTCGGGACGCTCCGCCGCCAGAGTTCCCAGCGCCAGTCCGCGCACAGCGGAGCCGGGAATGTATCCCCGTGTTTCATACTGGTTGTCCAGACTGCGGCTCAAGTCCGTTATCAGGGCGGCGGATTCCAGTTTCAAGCGGTAGCGGATACAATGCCCCGAAGAGAGAGCCGTTTTCGAGCGTTCGGAATCCGGATACCGTTCCCGAACCGTGAAGTCTACCTCGCCGAATCCGCGGCTGCGCATAGTTCCCGCCCAGCGAATCCCCCGCAAGGCTTGCGTTACGAAATCCTTGTCTTTCGCGGCGCACTCCAATTCCCCGACAAAAGTCAGCCCCCGGCAGACGCATTCCGCCGAACGGAGAGACCCCGCCGCGACCGTTCCGGCCATCGGGTCAAGACTGGTAAAGGTTCGCGTCTGGTAGCAGTCCTCCGGGGCGGACGGACGCTCCCGGAGACGCAGTTCCGTCAGCGTAACGCGCCGGGCGTCCTCCGCGCAGTTCCGGCCCGCCTCCCCCATGAGGGCGGCCAAAGTGTCCTCGTTGGCGCGCGCGGACCATACCAGCAGGTTTTCCATGCTCTCCCGCAAAAGTCCCTTCCACGCGCTCCCCCGCAGATAGGGCCAGCCTTGGACGTCCTTACAGACCACAATGTCCGCGCCTCCGGCATCGCTGTAGCCGGAACCGAAAACGGCGTCCGATACCAGCCGCATGGAAACTTCGAGCGTAATCCGTTTCGTCATGTTTCCGCCTCCTCACGGGTTTCCAGCGCGGTGAAATGGTCTATCATCTCTACGGCGTCAAAAAACAGACAGCGCGACACGCGATTTACGTCTTTAAACGCCTCGCCCCGGAAAGACGCCGTTTTGCCGGAGAATACCTTCTCTCCATTGTCCGAAATGTCCTTGAATTGGTTCCACTGTTCCGCTTTCGTGCGATATTTCGCGGGAAACGCCTGATCCAGAAGATGGGAAACTTCCCTGCTACGCAAGAAGTAGCGGCTCTCGACTTCGCCCTGTTTGAACGCTGTGCGCAAGTCCTTGATTTTCCCGCGCGCCGTCTGTCCGTACTCTCCCCACATGGCCTGACATAACGCCTTGAAATAGTCATAAGTCCTGACGCCCCCGGTTATTTCTCCGCATACGCCGCTGTCAATGTCAACGCGCTTTGAGGCGTCTTTTTCGTCCTCATCGCCCGCCAGCAGAACCACGGGACGCAGTTCCATGCGCCGGGGCTTTCCTTGTTTGTCCCTGTCCTCGGTGTCGTACGCGCGCCGGATTTCGTCCAAATCCCCCCGGAGTTGTCCGAACTCGATATGCCAGTCCATCGCGCTGACGCCCAGTTTCTGTTCCTTTTCCCGAATCTCCGCGACCAATTTCTTTGCGTTGGAACACAGTTCGTCCGCCAATTTATAGGCCTTATGAAACGGGTATTTCCGGTGTACCAGCGCAACGCCGGCACAAGCGTAATAGCCCTTTCCGTTCTCCGGATTGATCAAGTTTTCCAGAAACAGTCTTGCGCATTCCAAACCGATATTCCCCATGGTCACAAAGCACACATCGTCCCCCGCCAAAATTACCGGGCGAATGGGAAGGGCATCGGCGGGCGGCGGGTCGTTCGATAGGCTGGCCTTGGGCGTGTGGTTCAAGGTTTCCGGATTTTTTGCCAGATACGCGGCGACCTGTTCCGCCGTCCTGCGGAACGCCGATTTAAACGCCGCGTCTACCGTTTTGCTAAAATCATCCAATTCCTTTCGCAAGCCGTCCCAATCGGTTTCGGATTCCTGATTGTAAATCTCGTTGACGCGGGTTCCCATGCCGTTGCCGTCAATGTGAACCACCGCCATGAAATTGTCCTCGCCGCAAAGATGTTCAATCCGTGACGGATACGCGCACCCATCCGGCTCTTTTACCGATTCCTCCAAACTCTCCGCCCACTCGTTTTCCAACGGCTCAGGCTGGAACGTGTGCCGGTTCAACTTTTCCACGCCGAAACTGATCTGTCCCACGGCGTTGCGCCGCAGGGCTTTTTTCTCCGCCAACTGCCGCGACAACGCCCGCAAATTCGCCGCGCCGGTTTTCCGGAGGAACGCCGGCGGCCGCTCGTCTCCAAGGATGTTTTCATCGTACCGGAAACGCTTTACGAACAGTTCCATCCCGTGGAAGCGTTCCATAGCGGCTTTTGTGACGCGTCTGGCAAACGCTGTGGCCTGTTCTTCATCATCGAATTGCAGGACGGCGTGTCCGCCGCCGGTGTAGACCAGATTTTCCGCGCGGTCGTAGAGGTCCCCGGCGGCTTCCTTGAAGAAATCGCGTTGTTGCAGACGGGTCAGGTGTCCGGTGACAAAGTCAATTTCCGCCGAACGCGCCGCGTTATCGCGCAGTCTCTTACTGCTGAAAATGTAAGCCTGTTTCCGGGAGACTTCCAGCTTTAACAGGAACTTTTCCAAATGTTTCTCACTCCTTTGTTTACGCCGGAATGACAGATTCCGGCTTTTTTCGACTGTTATCGTAGACTTTCCCCGCAACGCGGCCTCCGCGACCTCGCGAGCGCGCCATACGTTTTACTTCTTTCCGGCGTGGAATTGCGCAAGGCTTTCAATCCGCATAACCGCTCTTAGCGGCGGCGGCTCTCAATGTAGCTCAGGGCGCGCTCATGCAGGGCGAAGGCGTCCTCATCGCACTGCGGATAAACCGCCGCAATCACGCGCTCAATGTCCTGTTCAAGTTCTTGCGGCGTTTTTTTTACCGCTTTTATGAACTTGGATTCCGTAATCACGTACATTCTATGGGCAATGTTGTTCCGCTTCCATGTCAGTTTATCGCAGAGTTTGAAAAACTTCTTCAGGTCTTCGGGAGTCTCCATACATCTCAGAAGACGGGTATAGAGAAATACGCTTCGATCATCTCGCGGCTCGCTCTTCATGGTGGCGCAGAAACGTTCATAAAGGGCGGCGTCTGCGGCCTTCAATGCGTTCATGGATAGACCGCGTTCTTCCTCATATTCCGGCATGGAACGTGTCACCGCGTCATAGGAAAGTCCGGCCTTTGCGAACTGCGCTTTTAACTCCGCTTCCGCCAGATAGAGAGCCAGCACGCTCAAGCGGAACAGAAAATCGGAATAACGGCCTGTCCGGAGCATATTTTTCATGATCAGCCAGTAGTCCGCCACGCGCCAGTATTCCGGCAGATCCGTTTCCGTCTTACAGGGATACGGGTTGACCTTCTGTCTGATTTCCTCCGGCCATTTCGCCGCAATGGCCCGCGCCTCTTCGTCCTGTAACAGTTCGCGGGCGCGGAGGTGGCGCACAATGTCCAGCAGTTCCGGGGACAGCCCGGTGTT
>JAFSRH010000026.1 GCA_017446225.1 Oscillibacter sp. | reverse complement strand
CAACCCCGCCGCCGGAACGTTTTGACACGTTCCTGTCCGTCCCCTCCGGCCCTCCCGGGCCTTTGTGAACTTCCACAGAACCGTGTTCGTATGGTGCTTTCTTTTCGTTACGTTGTTTAATTTACAAGGTGCACGCCGCCTCAGCGGAACAAGCGGTAGTATAGCAGGTCTCGGACCGTTTGTCAAGCCCTTTTTCAAATTTTTTTTCGGGGCTTTCCGGCCGCTTCCGCTTACCGTTCCCTTCGCCCTGACAGCTCGCATACTCTACCACATCCCAACCCCTTTGTCAACCCCCTTTTTCAAATTTTTCCGAAAAATTTTTTCACCCCTCCCCGCCCGGTCGGCCGGACGCCTTTAAATCCTCCACAATCTGCCGCACATGGGCAACCACTTCATCGGGCAGGCCGGTCACATCAATGTATTCCCCGCGTTCAAAGCCCAGCATATAGTCGGTAGAGACAGAAAAGAAGGAGGCGAGACGTACCAGCATTTCCACGGACGGCTGCGCGTTATCGTTTTCCCAGTTACAAATACAGGCCTTTGTAACGCCGAGACGTTTTCCAAGTTCCACCTGATTCATTTTCCTTGCTTCGCGCAACTTCCGAATTTGTTCATGAAGTTTGTAATTCAGCATAGGATTTCCTCACAAGTTCAAGATTACTCTACTATCGTACAAAATCACTTGACTTATCTTTAAAACTTTGGTAAAATAATTATGAACTGCCAGAACAATCCTATGAAAAAACGGACGCCAGAGACGGCAAAACCGTTTCTGACATCCATTGGCGCGGGTTATTCGCCCGGTTCCGGCTTCCATGGGCCTATGACGGAGCGCGGTTCGTCCGGCGGACATTCGTCCTCTCCGTCCCCGTCCCGCATATAGAGTTCTTCGCATTCCAGTTGCGCCGCCTCAAGAATCCGTATCGCCTTTTCCGAGGCCCGGAACATTTTCAGGTACATTTCCTTCCAGTCGGCCATAAAAATCCCTCCGTTATGGTATGCCCACATGATACATTTTTACATGATATCATGTGCACAGGTACGGCGCAAGGGTGAATTTACATAAAATATGGTATCTATACGTTCTATAATGGAGAGATGCCATATGATCCGCCTGAATATTACCGAACTGCTGGAACGGCGCGGGAAAACGCGTTACTGGCTCAGTCGACAAATGGGAATCAGCTATCAGAACGTGTGCCGGATGGCCGGACAGCAGACCCGCGGAATCCGCTTCGAGACGCTCGAAACGCTCTGTCAGGTGCTGGACTGCACGCCCAACGACCTGTTTGTGATTGACTTCAGCCAGCCGGAGAGGCGTTAGCCAGACGCAGGTCGTCCACGAATTCGCGGGCGGCGCGGAGGGGGTCGGCGCCTTTGGACAGTTTGAGCGTCAGGGACGGGGGCTGTCCGGCCGAGAGCGTCAGACGGCGGCGGTACTTGCCCAGTCCGCACACAGACACCACCGCTTCGGCGTGGAATTCCGCGAGCGTAAAGCGGATGTCGTCCCCCTTCTGGGCGATGTCCGACACGCCCTCCCGCGTTGCCGCCGCGCGGAGCAAAGCCACGTCCAACAGTGTCTGCACCGGTTTCGGGGCGTCCCCGTAACGGTCTATGCACTCGTCCAACAGGTCGGAAGCGTCCTCTTCTTCCCGGATGGCCGCAATCCGCCGGTAAAGGTCCATGCGCTGTTCCGGAGAGGGCACGTACTTCTCCGGAATATTGGCGTTTACGGTCAAATCGGCGGCGCATTCGGTCTGTTTGGGCTTTCCCTGTTCTTCCAGCACGGCCTCTTCCAGCAGTTTCAGGTACATATCATACCCCACGGTCATGAGGTACCCGGACTGTTCCGGTCCTAACAGGTTTCCGGCACCGCGGATTTCCAAATCCCGCATGGCGATTTTGAACCCGGAGCCAAATTCCACGTATTCCCGGATGGCCGAAAGGCGTTTGGAGGCCGTTTCCTGTAGAAGTTTGCCTTCCCGGTAGGTCATCCACGCGTAGGCGCGGCGCGTACTGCGTCCGATTCGTCCGCGTATCTGGTGGAGCTGAGCGAGGCCCATGCGGTCGGCGTCCTCAATGATCAGCGTATTGACGTTCGGAATGTCAATGCCGGTTTCAATGATGGTCGTACAGACAAGCACGTCCGCCTCTCCGTCCACCATTCGCCGCATGACTTCGGAAAGCTCCTGTTCTCCCATGCGTCCGTGTCCAACGACAACGCGGGCCTGCGGACCGAGCAGACGTTGAATCTGCGCGGCGGCGCTGTCAATGCTTTCGATCCGGTTATGGAGGTAGTAGACCTGTCCGCCGCGGTCGAGTTCCCGGCGCATGGCGTCCGCGATCACGCCCCAGTCGTGTTCCATGACGTAGGTCTGTACGGGCTGGCGTCCGGCGGGGGGTTCGTCAATGGTGCTCATGTCGCGCAGTCCGGACAGGGCCATGTTCAGCGTACGCGGAATCGGGGTGGCGGAGAGCGTCAGCACGTCCACCTGACGGCTCAGTTCCTTGAGGCGTTCCTTATGCGTGACGCCGAAACGCTGTTCCTCGTCAATGACGAGCAGTCCGAGATTGTGGAAGGCCATATTTTTCTGTAACAGTTTATGGGTGCCGATCAGCAGGTCCACGCCGCCGGTACGCGTGGCGGATAAAATGCGGCGCGCCTCTTTGGGGGGCGTGAAGCGGGAAAGGACCTCAATCCGGACGGGGTAATTCTGGAAGCGTCCGCGGGCGGTGGCGTAGTGCTGTTGGGCAAGGACGGTGGTCGGCACCAGAATGGCGGCCTGTTTGCCGTCCAGAATACACTTCATCACGGCGCGCAAGGCGACTTCCGTCTTGCCGTATCCCACATCGCCGCACAAAAGGCGGTCCATGGGGCGGGGGGTCTCCATGTCGCGCTTGATCTCCTCAATGGCCTTTAACTGGTCGTCCGTCTCCTCATAGGGGAAGGCCTCTTCAAACTCCTTCTGCCAGACGGAATCGGGCGAAAAGGCGAAGCCCGGACGCCGCTGGCGTTCGGCGTAAAGCTGGGTAAGGCCTTTGGCGAGGTCCTGTACGGCCTTTTTGGCTCTGCTCTTCTGTCTGGCCCAGTCGGCGCCGCCCAGACGGTTCAGCCGCGCGGGGGCGGCGTCCTCCCCGCCGCCGATATACTTGCTGACTTGGTCCAGTTGCGTGGCGGGCACGTAGAGGCAGTCCCCGCCGGCGTAGTCGATTTTAATATAGTCCTTTTCCACGCCGTCCACGGGCATACGCTGGATCCCCGCGAAGCGTCCGATTCCGTGTTGTTCGTGTACCACGATGTCGCCGGGGGAGAGGTCGGAGTAGGACTGCAATTTCTGGCGGTTGGTGGTTTTCCGCGGTTTGGGGGTCTTGTTCGGGGTGGGGAAC
This sequence comes from Oscillibacter sp., assembly GCA_017446225.1. Lineage (GTDB taxonomy): Bacteria > Bacillota > Clostridia > Oscillospirales > Oscillospiraceae > Oscillibacter. The sequence goes on along the minus strand of JAFSRH010000026.1, from coordinate 27,323 downwards.
AGTTGTCCCTCCGTCATGACGGCCAGTTTCAGGTAGGGCCACTCGCACCCCGCGGAAAGCGTGCCGATTGCGATCCGGATTTCCCCGGGGCTTGGCATGGCGACGCCTTTCAGGGACAGTACGGAAAAAATCCCCCGGTCCTCTAACAGCCGGTGGAGATTCAACGCGCGGCTGTCGGAGGCGCACAGGACCAGTACGGCGGTACCCGAACCGCGGTACTGCTCCAAATCGGAGGCGGCGGTTTCGAGACTTCCGCCGTAGGAGCTGAGCTGTCGGGCGTTGATATGCACGAGGCCGCGCGGCCGGAGGGGGTATCGGGCGGTGGGAAGAGAGTCCGCCATCATCACGGGGAAGTCCCGCAGGGCCGTATAGAACTCTTCCGCGCTGAGCTGGACATTGGCGAACTCCCCCGCCATGAGGCCGGATTCCATGAGCGTTTCCACGTCCTGACGCGTCCGCGTCAGCGCGCCCTTGATACGTTCTTCCACGCGCCCGCTCTCGCAGAGCACGACCAGCGCATCCCGCGGGAGATAGCGCAGGCCGGTCGTGACTTCCGGGTAGACCGCGCACAGGTACCGGTCCAGTCCGCCCGGGTCGGTACCGTTGCGGAAGTGTTCGGCGTCCGCGCGGAGACGTTCCGACAGTTCGGGACGTCTCCGCGCGATATGGGCCGCGAGTTTGTCCAGCGCGGCGGGGAGGCCGTCCGCACAGCGCGGGAGCACCTCGGCGGCGGGGAGAAGCAACGCCTCGGAGATAGGTTCCGTCCGCCGCTGGGTGGCGGGGTCAAATAGGCCCATAGAGTCGATTTCGTCATCAAAAAATTCACAGCGTACGGGCCGTTCCATCTGCGGGGAGAACACGTCCAGAATGCCGCCGCGAAGGGCGAACTGTCCGGGGCCTTCCACTTCCGCGCAGCGACTGTACCCGGCGAGCGTCAGCCGCGCGGTAAGCGCGGAGAGGTCCGCGCGTTCGTCCCGGCGGAGCGTCACGGCCAGAGAAAGCAGACGTTCCGGGGGAAGCGTACGCTGTAACAACGCATCGGCGGCGGCGACTATCACGCGGGCGTTGCCGGAGGCCATGCGCCACAGCGCCGCGATACGCCGCCACTCCCATTCGCGGGACCCGACCGCCCCCGGGTGAAAGTCCCATTCCCGCGCGGAGAGCGTCGCGCACGGCTCCCCCGTCAGGGAGGAGAGGTCCGCCGCAAGCTGTCGGGCCTCGCGTTCGTCCCCGCAGACGAACACCGCGGGACGGTCCGCGGCGAACGCCACCGCCGCCCCGACACAGGCCCGTTGTACGGGCTGGACGCCCGTCACAGCGGACGGACCGGCGCCGTTTTTCACCTGCCGGACAAGTTCCGCGATTTCCGGCACGGCGCCCAGTTGCCGGAGCAATGTAATCATACCTGTTTCAGTCATAATGTCCCTGCCAAAGAGAAAGATATTCAGCCGTTAAAGTCGTTCATGGCCCGCTGACAGCCGTAACGAATGACGCATTCCGCCGCCCGAACGGCCCGCCGGAACGCGTCAAGAAGGAGTTCCCTGTCTTTCATGGGCGGTTCGCCCGTGACCCAGTCTATCATATCGCCGCCCGGGTCCGGCGCGCCCGTGCCGATTTTCACGCGCGGGAAATCCTGCGTGCCCAGATGGGCAATGATGTTTTTAATGCCGTTGTGCCCCCCCGCGGAGCCGGACGGCCGGACGCGTAACTTCCCCACCGGTAAGGAGACGTCATCGAAAATGACCAGAATCCGGGACGGGTCGACATGGTAAAAACGCGCGGCCTCTCCGACCGCCTCCCCGGAGAGGTTCATGTAAGTTTGGGGCTTCATGACAAGGCACTTGGCATCGGCGAACGTGAAAATGTTGTAAGCCGACTTGAATTTGACGCGGTTCAGCCTGACTTTGCGCTCCTCGGCGAGTAAGTCCACGGTCAGGAAGCCCATATTGTGGCGGGTGTGGGCGTACCGCGCGCCGGGATTGCCCAATCCCGCAAGGATCCATTCAACCCCGGAAGATGTTGTTCCGAATAGCATACCATTTCCTTTCCCGTACTGCCGGACGTTTCAGGATACGCCCAGAAAGGCGGGAAAAGAACTTTCCCGCCCTGATGTGTACCTCTGTTTAACAGCCGCCGCTCAGATACTCATGGACGAGAACGGCAGATTCTGGAAAACGCGCTCAATGGCTTCCGCGAACATGGGCGCGGAGTCGAGATAGTGGAGCTTCTTACAGTTCTGGGCCTCACTGGACGCCGGAATGGTGTCCAACAGGGCCAGCTCCTGAATAGGGCTTTCCTGTATGCGCTCAATGGCCTTGCCGGAGAGTACGCCGTGCGAGGCGCAAGCATAGACGTTATGCGCGCCCTGCCGGACCAGCGCGTTGGCGGCGTTGCACAGGGACCCGGCCGTGTCAATGAGGTCATCGACCAGAATGCAGTCGTATCCCTTGACGTCTCCGATCACGTTCATGACTACGCTTTCGTTGGCCTTGGGGCGGCGCTTGTCCACAATGGCGAGGCCGGCGTGAATTTTCTGCGCGAAGGCCCGCGCGCGTCCCACGGAGCCAACGTCCGGAGAGACCACCATCATATTGTCGCACTCGGGGCCGAATTTCCGGGTGTAGTATCTGGCGAAGATTCCGCCGCCCTGAAGGTGGTCAACGGGAATGTCAAAGAAGCCCTGAATCTGGGAGGCGTGAAGGTCCATGGCAAGGATACGGTCGGCCCCGGCGGTGGTAATCATGTTCGAGACGAGTTTGGCCGTGATAGGGTCTCTGGCCTTGGTTTTGCGGTCCTGCCGGGCGTAGCCGAAGTACGGTATGACGGCCGTAATCCGGTTTGCGGAGGCGCGGCGGAGCGCGTCAATGATGATGAGCAGTTCCATGAGGTTCTTGTTGACGGGCATACAGGTCGATTGGACGACAAAGACATCGCTGCCGCGCACGGTCTCATAGAGGGAGACGAAAATCTCCCCATCGGAAAACGTGCCAATTTGCGACTCTCCCAGCTTGATGCCCATCTGAGAGCAAATCGCCTGCGCAAGCCGCGGATTAGAGTTTCCCGCGAAAACTTTAAGGTCTTTGCTGTGGGAAATGAGGTCCTTTGTGTGAGAAATCATGAATAGCGCCTCTTTTCTGTAGTTCCGAAAGACTTTCGCACGTGCTATATGTGAACGTCCCGGCGCGTATGTGCGAAATGGGACGAAACTTTTTCTGGTTTCGGTCTTTCCTGTCACGGCAACTCATGACGCATTCCTGATTTTTGGTTCAGCGGACCGCGCCCCGGGTTCCCGGACAGGGAGGCGTCAGGACGGGGCTTCCGGCTGAAAGACGGGTTGCAGTTCCCGCAGAGTATCGCGGCCGTATAGGGGGACCCATCCGGAGAGGAGGGACGCGTCCTGTACGGCATTGGTCAGGCGGACGGCCCACGCTTCCCGGAGCGTGGAACCGGCGGCGGCGTAGGCGAATCCCGCGCCCGCGCGCGCAAAGGGAAGGGCGGCGCGCGGCAGAACCGCGACCGGGTCCGGCGTATCGAGAAATTCCATGAGCGCGTCATGACGTTCCGAGACCAGCGCGGACAGTCCCGGGGGCAGACAAGCACGGATTTCCGCCTCGTAGCGGGGCGGGGCGGAGACAAACAGATGTGTCACGCCGTTTTTCGTCAGCGCGCGGGCCATCCAGTACAGCACGGGCTGTCCCTGTACGGATTCCAGCGCAAGCGGGCCGGGACTGTCCGTCAGGGCATTGTCCGGCTCGAAAAAGAGAACGGCTTTTCGCGTCAACTCCACAAAACCACCTCCCGGCACAGGGTGAAACAGGCTCTTTTTCATTATAACAAATATTCAGGGAAATTCCAATATTTTTTTCGGGAAAATTTCCGCCAAAACTTCTCCGGATTTTTTCGACTTTTTGTGTGAGGACACAGAAAGGCTTGCGGGGCAAAACGGCCCGCAATGTCACGATTTTCAAAGGAGGCCGGGAAAATATCGTCAAAAAAAGAAAATTTCTTTGAATTTGCCGTTGAATTTACCTTGAAAAAGGTTTACAATAGTGGCCAACGCGTGGAATACCACTTTCCGGCGGACTGTCCCGCCCCTCTCAGGAGGCCCCCATGCTGAACATCGTCCTTGTAGAACCTGAAATTCCGCAGAACTGCGGCAACATCGCCCGGACCTGCGCCGCCACGGGAAGTCGGCTTCATCTCGTGCGCCCGCTGGGGTTCGACATCTCCGACCGCGCGGTCAAACGCGCCGGTCTGGATTACTGGCGCCTCGTGGAAGTCTTTGACTACCGGAATCTGGACGCCTTTTTCCGTACGCGTCCGGAAGCCGCCTCCGACCTCTGGCTGAGCACCACAAAGGCCCCCCGGCCCTATACGCAGGCGGCGTTTACGCCGTCAAGCTGGCTCTTCTTCGGCAAGGAAACCGCCGGTCTGCCCGCCTCATTACGCGAACGTTTCCCGGACCGTTGTGTCCGTCTGCCCATGATTGCGGACGCCCGCAGTCTCAACCTGAGCAATTCCGTTGCCGTGCTGGTCTATGAGGCGCTCCGGCAGACGGGCTTCCCCGGCTTATCCTGATTTCCCCGGCTGTCATTTCTGGTATCCCCGGCCCGCGGGCCGCTGATATACTTCGTCATGGGAGGAGATGGGAAGATTGCCAAATGTCGCCGCGAGGCGAAAGACGCCTAAAAGCCGTGGCGTTCGTTCGCGCTGACGTTACAGCGGGCGGAACCTTCGTGCCGCTTGACGATGGTTCGGTCGATGGTAAATCATGAAATCAAGGTCCGAGCTACTTTATCAAGAAAGGAGAAGCTACCGAGAAAGCGTACCGATGAGCAATCGGAAATTTACGCCTGCGGACTGCGCGACGCGCGGGAGGAAGCAGGAATTTCTCGATATGGGCGGTTTGCCCGTATTTTGAGTAGCAGACACAGCATGAACTACAACAAAAAGACCGTCAAGGATGTGGACGTAAAGGGGAAGAAAGTCCTGTTGCGCTGTGACTTTAACGTCCCGCAGGACAAGGTCACCGGCGAAATCACCAGCGATAAGCGAATCAAGGCCGCGCTGCCCACGATTCAATATCTGCTTGAAAACGGCGCGGCGGTCATTGCCTGTTCCCATCTTGGCAAGCCCAAGGGCGTGGACCCCAAGTTTACGCTCGCGCCCGTTGCGGTACGTCTGGGCGAACTGCTGGGCAAAGAAGTCATCATGGCCAAGGACGTGGCCGGGGACGATGCCAAGGCCAAGGCCGCCGCGCTCCAGCCCGGCCAGATCATGCTTCTGGAAAACACCCGCTTTGAAAAGGGCGAAACCAAGAACGACCCCGAACTTGCAAAGGCGATGGCGTCCATGGCGGACCTGTTCGTTTCGGACGCGTTCGGCTCCGTGCACCGCGCCCACGCCTCCACCGCCGGAGTGGCCGCACATCTCCCCGCCGTGTCCGGATTCCTGATTCAGAAGGAGTTGCAATTCCTTGGCGGCGCGATTTCCAACCCGAAGCGCCCGCTGGTGGCGATTCTGGGCGGCTCCAAGGTCTCCTCCAAAATCGGCGTCATCAACAATCTGCTGGAAATCGCCGATACGATCATTATCGGCGGCGGCATGTCCTATACGTTCTCCGCCGCGATGGGCGGCAAGGTCGGCGACAGTCTGCTGGAAAAAGACTGGCTTGACTATTCTCGCGACATGATGAAGAAGGCCAAAGAGAAGGGCGTCAAATTCCTTCTGCCGCTGGACACGGTCTGCGCCGACAAGTACGCGCCGGACGCCAACTCTCAGGTCGTCAAAGACGGCGAAATTCCCGATGGCTGGATGGGCCTTGATATCGGGCCGGAGACCGTCAAGCTGTACTGTGACGCGGTCGCCGGAGCCGGGACCGTCATTTGGAACGGGCCGATGGGCGTCTTTGAGTTCCCGGCGTTCGCGAAGGGCACCGAGGCCGTGGCGGACGCCCTGAGCAAAACTTCCGCCATTACCGTAATCGGCGGCGGCGACAGCGCCGCGGCGGTCGAACAGCTCGGCTACGCCGACAAGATGACCCATATCTCCACCGGCGGCGGCGCGTCTCTGGAATTCCTTGAGGGCAAGGAGCTTCCCGGCGTGGCCTGCCTGCTGGACGCCTGAGTTTTCCGTTTTCCGGCCACAATGCCGGAACGCTTGACGGTTTGACAAGTATCCGGCATAAAACAGTCTGTCTCCCGTTTCCGCCCTTTCGGGCGGACGCGGGAGACCGTCAGACAAAAAAGGAGTATGATAGCATGAACCGCAGATATCGCCATACCATTATCGCCGGCAACTGGAAAATGAATAAGACGGCCAAGGAGACCAAAGAGTTCGCCGAGGAACTGAAAAAAATCTGGACCGCCCGTCCGAAATGGTGCGATACCGTTATTTGTGTTCCCTCCTGCAACATCTCTACCGCCGTTAAGGCGTTTAAAGACTTCCGCATTGCTGTTGGCGCCGAGAATTTGTACTTCGAGCCGAAAGGCGCGTTTACCGGGGAAGTGTCCGCGGATATGCTGGCGGACCTGAACGTAAAATATGTGATTGTGGGCCACAGCGAACGGCGGCAGTATTTCGGCGAAACGGACCAGACGGTCAATAAAAAAGTGCATGCCGTGCTGAACGCCGGGATGAGTCCCATTATCTGCGTGGGGGAAAGCCTCGAACAGCGTGAGACCGGAATCACGGATGAATTGATCGCCCTTCAGGTCAAGAGCGCGCTCAGCGGCGTGAGCGCCGAACAGGTCCGCCGCTGCGTCATTGCCTACGAACCTGTCTGGGCCATCGGCACCGGCAGAACCGCCACCGCCGAACAGGCCGGGGAAGTCTGTAAGAACATCCGTACCACGATCCGCACGCTCTACGGCGCGCGTATCTCCCGTGGGATTACCATCCAGTACGGCGGGTCCATGAACGAGAAAAACGCCGCCGAACTGCTGGCACAGCCCGATATTGACGGCGGTCTGATTGGCGGCGCGGCGTTGATTCCCGAGAAGTTCCTCGCCATCATCAATGCGGCCAATCAGGAATAAGCATAGGTATCCGGAAGGGGAACGCCCGTCCCCCTCCATTGTCCCGGCCCACGCGCCCGCCACTGCGTGGGCCGCTATTATGAGACCGGGGTGAGGGAAACCGTCATGAAAGTGCCTACCATTCTGATTATCGCGGATGGTCTGGGCGTTTCCGGAGAGTCCGCGGGGAACGCCGTCTGGGCCGCGAATACGCCCGTGCTGGACCGTCTCCGGCGGGAATACGCCTGTACCACGCTTGCCGCGTCCGGCCCGGACGCCGGACTTCCGCCCGGACAGTGCGGCGACAGTGAGACCGGACACCTTCTCATTGGCGCCGGACGCCTCTGTGTCCAGAACATGACCCGCGTTTCCGAAGCCGTGGCCGATGGTTCCTTTTTCCGGAACGCGGCCTATGTGCGGGCCATGGAAAACTGCGTGCGCTCCGACACGGCCCTGCACCTGATCGGACTGCTTTCCAACGGAGGCGTATACTCCCATACGGAACACCTCTTTGCGTTGCTCCGTATGGCCCGCGACTACGGACTCAAACGCGTCTGGATACACGCCTTTCTGGACGGCCGCACCGCCCCGCCGACTTCCGGCGCGGCCCTTCTCCGGCATACGGAATCCGTGTGCCGCGGGCTGGGTACGGGGGCCATTGCCACCGTGATGGGCCGCCGGTTCGCCATGGACCGTCAGGAACGCTGGGACCTCATTGAAGAAGCCTACGACGCGCTGGTCTACGGGGAGGGGAGCGACATCAGCCCCGACCCGGCGGAGGCCGTGGAACGCTTCTACCGCGCCGGAGTTACGGACGAATTCATTGAACCGATTATTTGTGACGCCGGGGGCACGGTGTCCGACCACGACAGCGTGATTTTCTTCAACTGCGGCGGAAGCCGTCTGAAAGAACTCGCGCAGGCGCTGACCGCTCCCGATTTCAACGCGTTTACCCGGCAGGTGTTCCCGCTGGTGTGCGTCAGTACGGGAGAGTGTGGGGTACGGGAAGTCGAGACGGCTTTCCCCCGTCAGGAACTCCGGAACACGCTGGGCGAGTACCTCAGCGGACTGGGCCTGACACAGCTCCGTATGGGGGAGGAAGAACGCATAGAGCGCGTGACCGTCCTGTTCAACGGCGGACGGGAGGCGCCCTTCCCGGGGGAGGACCATTTTTCCGTACCGTCCCTGTACGGCCCGGACGCCGCGCTTCACCCGGAAAAGAGCGCCGAGGACCTTTCCGCCGAAGCCATTGCGCGTATGGAGGCCGGAACCTATGACATGATTGTCCTGACCCTCTCCGACTGCGACAAGGCCGGACATACGGGGGATTTTAAGGCCGCCGTGCGCGCCGTGGAAACGGTGGACGCGTGTATTGGCCGGATTGTGGAGGCGGCGTTAAAATTAGGCGGTATTGCCATGGTCACGGGCAGTCACGGCAACGCCGAGGAGATGTTACAGGACAACGGCTCCCCGCGCACGTCCGGCACGACCAACCCGGTACCGTTTCTGTTATGCGGCGCGGGAACGCGGTTGCGTCCGGGGCGTCTGTCGGACATCGCGCCCACGGTCTTGGACGTCATGGGGCTGGCCTGTCCGGAGGAGATGGACGGAAAGACGTTGATTGTCGAATAAAGCGCGCAAAGAACGGACATGAATTCATGTCCGTTCTGTCGCGTTACGCGTTCTTATTGGAGCAGGTTCTGATAAATGTCCCGGTCGTCCTGTGAAAAGACGTTGAAAATGACTTGTCGCATTGCGGCGTCACGCGCAAGGAAGCGTTCCACGGTCCGGACCGCGATTTCCGCCGCCTGTCGGCGCGGGAAGCGGAATACCCCCGTAGAGATACAGCAGAACGCCACCGAGTGAAGGCCGTTTTCGGAAGCCAGTGACAGACAGGCGTTGTAACAGTCCGCTAAAAGTTCCTTGTGCTGTCGGAGCAGGACGCCGTCCACAATCGGACCCACGGTATGGAGCACGTAACGGGCGGGGAGATTGTAGGCGGGCGTAATTTTCGCGTGTCCGGTGGGTTCGGGGTGTCCCTGTCGGCGCATGAGGTCGCGGCAGGCCAAGCGGAGCTGTACGCCGGCCATGGTGTGGATGATGTTGTCAATGCAGGCGTGCCCCGGGACAAAACAGCCCAACATCTGACGGTTCGCCGCGTTGACAATGGCGTCACAGGACAGCGTGGTGATGTCGCCTTTCCAGAGGAACATTCGAGGGTTGCGCCGTGCCGGGACAAGGGTCCGGCAGTCCGTGACGCCCTTTTCGGCGGTCATGTCCTGTAGAAGCGCGTCCTGTACCGTCAGGAACTCCGCCGTGACGTCCTCCGGCGGGCGGACGTTGAAAAGGGCGCGCAAAAGCCGCCACTGTTCGCCGGGGTCCGCGGGAACGCCGTATTCGAGATATTCCGGCGTCTCCGCCTCCAAGGCGCGAATCAGCCACGGCATACGCTCTTCCGGGCGCATATCAAAGCGCCTCCCGGAGCCGGTCAAGCGTTTCCCCGATGTCGCCGTCAATGCACACGGAACGTTCCCGGATGTCGTCCGGCGCGATGGCCTCCCCGTAGTTGACGCAGGCGTAGAACGCGGACGGATTTTCGTAAGTCATGCCCCAGAAGGGGTACTTGATAATCACGGGGGTGTTGTAACCCACGCCCAGTTCCAGAAACAGTACGGAACGGCCCTCGTGACCGTGCAAAAAGGCGCTGTAACGTTTGGCGGCGGCATGCCATCCGGCGTCCTCGACAAAGGAGTCGTCCGCGCGGAGATTCATAACGACCGGCTTTCCGCAGTTGGGACAGCGCGGAATCAGGCCGGACGGAACGCGCATATCTTTTTGTTGCTCGAACATCTCCCGGACCGCGCTTTCGTTGTCCCACGTCTCCTGACGGCACGGCCCGGAACATTGGAACAGGCCGTAGTCCCCCTGTGTGTAGAACAGACGCGCCTTGTCGAAACCCGCCCGCTGGAAACAGTGGTCGACATTGGTCGTTAAAACGAAGTAGTCCTTGTCCCTGACCAGTTCCAGAAGGGATTGGTACACCGGTTTCGGCGCGTCCATGTAGCGGTTGACCATGATAAAGCGGCTCCAGTAGGCCCAGTGTTCCTCGGCGTTGGGGAAGGGGTAAAAGCCGCCGGCGTACATATCGTGAAAGCCGTACTTTTCGCCGAAGTCGTGGAACCAGCGTTCAAAGCGTTCGCCGGAGTAGGCGAACCCGGCGGAAGCGGACAGTCCGGCCCCCGCGCCGATTACCACGGCTTCCGCGTCCCGGAGCGCGTTGGCAAGGCGTTCTATCGCTTCCGGGTCCGCGCGCTTTCCTTTCAAACTCATAATGTCCCCCTTGTGCTCTATGGCGGAAAACAGCGGAACCGGAAGGAATCCGGTCCCGCTGTCGGGTTGAGGTACGCTGTCAGTCCGTGACGTAGGGCAGAAGCGCAATCTGCCGGGCGCGCTTGATGGCCTCGGTCAACTGCCGCTGGTGCATGGCACAGGTGCCGGTCGTACGGCGGGGCAGAATCTTGGAACGTTCCGAGAGGAAACGTTTCAGTTTGTTGCTGTCCTTATAGTCAATCTGCGCGCACTTTTCCGCGCAGAACTGGCACACCTTGCGGCGGCGTCCGCGTCCGCCGGGTCTGCCGCCGGACTTTCCTTCTCTGTCGTATGCCATAGGAAAAGCCTCCTTCACATGAAAGTTCAAAACGGCAGGTCGCCGTCGTCATCTGGGAGTTCCGCGAAACCGGACGGCGCGGGGGCCGAATCCGTGCCGGAAGGCGTATCGGCGGCGGGCTTGGACGCGTCCTCGGGCGCGGCCGGATTTGCCGCGGGGGCGGCGTTGTCATAGCCGCCGTAGCCGCCGGAGGAGCCATAGCCGGAAGAGGAGCCGTACCCGCCGTAACCGCCGGACGGGGCGCCGTAACCGTTCCCGGAACCGTAACCGCCGGACGGGGCGCCGTAGCCGTTCCCGGAGCCGTAACCGCCGGACGGGGCGCCATAGCCGTTCCCGGAACCGTAACCGCCGGACGGGGCGCCGTAACCGGACGCGGAACCGTAGCCGCCGTACGCGGGAGCCGGGGCGTAGCCGCCGCCGTTAAACTCGCCGTTATTATTGGGATTGTCGCGTTTGCTGTCGCCGAAGTAGAGGTAGTCGGCCACGATTTCCACGGACGTGCGTTTATTGCCTTCCCGGTCGGTCCATTTCTTGGTCTGGAGACGGCCGTCCACAACCATGACGCGGCCCTTGAAAAAATAGCGGCTGGCGAACTCCGCCGTGTTCCGCCACGCGACCACGTCAAAGAAATCGGTCTGTTTGGTGCCGTCCTGACTTTTGAAATCCCGGTCCACGGCAATGCGCATGGTCGTGACGGCAATGCCGGACTGTGTCCGGCGCAATTCGGGGTCTTGAACCAAGTGCCCCATGATGCTTACCCTGTTTAACATGGACGCTTCCTCCTTATTCGCCCTTGCAGACGATTAAGGAACGCATAACGCCTTCCGTGATACGGAAAACGCGGTCAAGCTCCTTGGGAAACTCCGGGCCGCTGGTGAAGGACATCAGGACATAGTAGCCCTCGTTCTTGAAGTTGATGGGATAGGCCAGACGCCGGGTCCCCCACTCTTCGACTTCTACGGCGGAGCCGTGCTGTTCGGCAAGGTCACGGAATTTCGCCACGGCGGCGGCAATGCCTTCCTCACCCTGCGCGGGGTCGATGATATACACGACCTCATAGTTGGCGGAAATTTTAGCCATACTTGCACCTCCTTTTGGACAGATGGCCCTTACGGTTCATAAGGGCAAGGACTTTCTGTGTAAACACACAGTTTATTATTCTAACGCCGGGTCCCGGGTTTGTCAAGCCTTTTTTTGGCGTGTCAGCGCCGATGAGAGGAGAACATCAGACGCTGTCCTCATGCGCAAGGCTCCGTTCGGACGAAGAAGCCGCGCAAAATCCGTAAAGAGCGTTTTCTTCCGCGATGGCCTCAGTTTCCGCCGGAATCCCGCGCGGCGGTCCCGTCCAGATACGCGATGTACTCCATGGCAACGGCAACGCGCGGACTGTTCCGGATGACGCCTAAGAAAACGGAGTCCGTAAAATTCGCGTCAAGGAACGCCGGAAACCGTGAAACGTCCAGAGCGTTTGTCTGGCATATTTCCGCGGCGCGGTAACTGTCCGCCTCGCCCAAGGCGACTTCAATGCCGTTATCTTCCAGAATCACTTTGTTTTCAACAAGACAGGGCCGGAGACGCCGGTAAAGGTCCGGATTGCTCCCGGAAAGACAGGAGGAAAGTTCCAAAAGATACCCGCCTTCGGAGAGCAAACGGTACGCTTCCCGGTTCATCAAAACCACGTCCGCCTGTTCGGCGTTCACGGCGGCCAAGAGCTTCAGGCGGGAGGCGTACGCGTACTCATGGTTTGCAAGGGACGGATTATCGGAGAAGTAAAGATTATGGTAAAGGTACGTCTCGTTTTTCCGGACGTCCATTCCGCGGAAACGTAGAAAGCCTTCCGATAAGACATCCGCCGTCCCATCGCTGACGGCCACGTTCGCGCACATCACATACAGCGCGACTTCCTTTCGGGAGAAATGCCGGTAGGCTCCGTAACACAGGACATAGGCGAAAAGGAGCGTCAGGACAATGGGAAGTTTGTAATAGGAAGCGATATATTCCGCTTTTTGCGCCGCGCTCATACGGCGAAACGCTTCCCGTCTTTCGGCGCGTTCGGTGGGTGTCAGGTTCATTCCGTTTCTCCGTCATTGTCGGCTTCCGTCCCGTCACGGCCGGACGGGTCGAACGAACAGGCGCGGATTACGCCCGAAAGCAGATAGGAACTCAGGAGGGCGCACAGCCCCTCCCCGAAAATGATCATGGGCGTAAACAAGCTCACCACAATGTAAAACATGGCGAAATGAATTCCCATGGTAAGAATCGTACAGAAAAGATAATGCGTCCCGATAAAAAAGGAATTTTTGAGCATGGCCCAGTCGGAATTGACCACGCTGGCGGTCAGCGGAAAGACGTAAATCAGAACAATTACGTACGCGATGGAAGCGGCGATCACCAGCGCGGAAACCAGCGTCCACAGTACCGCGGCGGCCCCCTGAGAGGTACGGAACAAATGATAGAGAATATAGCCGTCCCCCGCCAGAAACAGGCCCGCGCCAAGAAGAATCAGCCAAAGTACGGTAGCCTGACGGAAATTCTCCCGGAAGGCCCCGTAAAACTGCCGGGTCAAATCGCCCTCCCGCTCCCGCACGATTTTCAGCGTCACGGAGTACAGCGCGGCGGTGGAGGCCCCGATCGTAAAGACGGGAATGGAGAACACGAACCACAGGAGATTGAGATAACAACTGTAGGCGAGTTTCAAGAGGGTCTGACTGAAAGGGCTTTCATAGGAAAAGAATTTCATGATTCCGGTTCCCCCCCTTTTTGGTTCGTGGAGTCTCTCCAAATCAAGTCCGTCTGGGTGCGTATCGTCCGGTAGTCCAGATTGGGTTCCTTGATTCTGGAAGTCAGAAGATGTACGGCGGAAAAAGCCATAATCTGCGTATGGATATGGATCGTAGTCAAGGGCGGGGAAATCAGGCGGGATTCGGGGGAGTCGTCAAAGCCGCAAAGCCAGACATCTTCCGGGACGGATTTCCCGGCCTCCCGTAACGCCTGTACGGTGTCCATTGCCACAAAATCGTTCGCGCAAAGGAGCACGTCCGGCAACTGTTCCATCGCCCGAACGGCCTGTTGAATGTCCCGCTTGTCGTTGCTGTAGACGCACTGCCGTTCATCGACCGGCGCTCCGGCCATCATCATGGCGTACCGGAACGCCGAATAGCGTTCAAAGAACGATTGACAGTGACGGAAATCCCCGACAAATCCGATCCGGTTCTTTCCGTGGCGTATCATCTCTCCGACAAACCTTGCCACTTCCGTGGTATTGTCCATACAGAGCCGGTCGGAGGGGAGGGCCGTTTGTCCGAAGGTGACGGGGCCGTCCACAAAGAGCGCGGGGAGGCCCAGACGGCACACCATCTCGGCGTAAGGACGGTCAAAGACTTCAATGCACAGGATTCCGGCGGAACGTTCCCGGCTGAACGTGGCGGGAAGGGCGCATTTTTCCAGATGTTCGGCCCGGATTCGGTGCGTGTTCATGGTGTAGCCCAGTTCGGAAATTTCCTGCTGAAAGCTGTCCAGCATTAAGGAAGCGAAATGGGAGTGGCCCAGAAACGTGGCGGTCAGAAGGGAGATTTCCCGCCGGTCATGGTCGCCGGAGGCCGCGGAGGAAGCGGACACCGTGGCGAAATAGGAAAACTGCTTATAGCCCATTTCCACGGCCTTTTGCAGAATTTTCTTCCTTGTGGCGTTGGCAAGTCCGGTACCGTTATTGATGGCCTTGGAAACGGTATTTCTGGAGATGCCCAGCTCATCCGCGATGTCTTGAATGGTGACTTTTTTCTTCATGGCGCGCCCCTTCCTTCCGAATGTGATTCAACGCGGACAAAGCCTTTTCTTTACGCGGTTTCTCAGAATGCGCTTATTATATCTTTGAAAACCGGATTTGTCAAATGAAAAGGAAAAAATAAACTGCCTTCCGTTTTATGCAACGCGTTTTACTTTTTTTACAAAATTCCGGCCACGGGTTTGTAATATTTCATGAATGCGCGATTTTACCCAAAAAGTTATTGACAAAACTGTGTGTTTGTAATATGATTCGATTATTCAAGCTCCCCGCTCCGGGAAAGCGTTTTTGTGCAAATGCACACAATGCCCGATACCGCGTATCCCGGGGAGAGAAGCAAATCCATGCAAACAGGGAGGAGTATTATGGAAAAATCGACCTCTCCGGCGCAAACCGGAGGAAAAAGCGGCGTAGCGCACAATACCTTGGTGTATATGCGCCAGCACTGGCAACTGTATGTCCTGTTCCTTCTGCCCGCGCTTCTGCTGACCCTGATTTTCAAGTACATTCCCATGGGCGGCGTCCTGATTGCCTTCACGGAGTACAACCCCTTCCGGGGCATTTTGGGCAGTGAGTGGGTCGGCTTCGCGCACTTCCAGCGATTCCTGACGTCCCCCGACTTCCTGAAATATCTGGCCAACACCCTGAAATTGAGCGTCTTTGGATTGCTCTGGGGCTTCCCTGTGCCGATTCTGTTGGCGTTCCTTCTCAACCGCATTCTGAGCAAGGGCATTAAACGTAAAATACAGCTCGTGTTGTATATGCCCAATTTCGTTTCCGTCATCGTCCTGTGCGGTATTGTGCGTATCCTGCTTTCGCCAACGGGCATGATTAACTCCCTGCTGGGAACCTCCACAAACTTTATGACCATGCCGCAAGCGTTCCGTACCATCTACATCGCCAGCGGAATCTGGCAAGGCGCGGGCTGGGCGTCCATCATCTACACGGCGGCGCTGTCCAACGCGAGCAAGGACTTGAAAGAGGCCGCCGTCATTGACGGGGCGAACCTGATTCAGCAAATTAAAGCGGTAGAGTGGCCCGCGATTAAAGACACGGTCCTGATTCAGTTCATTATGCAAGTGGGCAACGTCATGAGCATCGGCTTTGAAAAGGCGTACGCCCTCCAGACGGACCTGAACCTGAACGCGTCTGAAATCATCGCCACGTATGTTTACAAAAAAGGTATTCTGGACGGTGACTATGGGTTTTCCACCGCCGTTGGCCTTTTCAATACCGTCATTAACGTGATTCTGCTGGTCTCCATGAACAAAATCGTACAGCGGATGAACGAAGGCAAAGGCATTTGACGGGGGGACATGGAATGAAGAAAAAAAGCGAGTTTGCCAAGTATCCGGTAGAGGACAAGGCCATTCTGATTACGGGCTACATCCTTCTGGGACTGTTCGTGGTGGCGATTCTGCTGCCCATGGCCTACATTATTCTGGCGTCCTTTATTGAGCCGGTCACGCTCCAGAACAGCGGCCTGACGTTTGATTTCAGCAAGTGGACCCTGATGGCCTACGAGCGCGTCATCTCCAACGCGCAAATCTGGGTGGGCTTCAAGAACGCTATCATTTACTCCGTGGTGTTCACCGTTTTGTCCGTGGTAATCACGCTTCTGGCGGCGTACCCAATGTCGCGGGCGGACTTCCGCGGGCGCGGCCTGTTCAACACCCTGTTCATCATCACCATGTTTTTCGGCGGCGGCCTGATCCCGACTTACCTGCTCATCAGCAATCTGGGCCTGTTGGACAGTATGTGGGCGGTCGTGCTCCCGGGCGCGTTCAGCGTCTGGAACATGATCATTGCCCGGACGTACTATCAGGGCGTCCCGCGGGATTTGCAGGAGGCGGCGGAAATTGACGGCGCTTCCGAGATGGTGTATTTTTTCAAGATTCTGCTTCCCGTCTGTACGCCCATTATCGCAACGTTGGCCATGTGGCAGTTTGTCGGAATGTGGAACAGCTACTTTGACGCCATGATCTATCTGAACAGCGCGAGCAAACAGCCCTTGCAGTTGGTCCTCCGCTCCATCCTGATTCAGAACCAGCCGGAACCCGGCATGGTGTCCGATATGCAGTCCACGGCGGCCAGAGCGCAGTTAGCGGAACTTCTGAAGTACGCGACCATTATTATTTCCAGTCTGCCGCTGATGGTCATGTATCCGTTCTTCCAGAAATACTTTGACAGCGGAATTATGGCCGGCGCCGTAAAAGGCTGAGACCGCTTCTTGGTTCGTTTGATCGGGCAATGAATCAAGGTCTGCGGTTTTCGGAACCTTCATATTTTCAAAAAATAAGGAGATGCAAGGATGAAAAAGAAAAGTTTTCTCTGGCGTGGCGTGGCGGTCGTTCTGTCTCTGCTCATGCTGACCCTGACGCTTGCCGGCTGTGGCGGCGGCGGCAATGCCCCCGCTGAAACCGGCGGCGAATCCGCGAATACCAGCGGCGCGCCCGCTGACGTGTCCCCCGAATCCCTGACGCTTCCTCTGGCGGAAAAAGTCACCCTTCGCGGCCTGACCAATTTCCCGGCCGGTTCGGAATCCGAACCCAACAACCGCACCATTTTCAAGCGGCTGGAAGAGGCCACGAACGTCCACATTGAATGGCGGACCATTCAAATGGACCAGTGGAGCGACAAAATTTCTCTGGAAATGGCCAACGCCAAAACGCTTCCGGAGTTCGTGTTCAACGCGCAGTTCAGTGACACCGATTTGCTCAAGTACGCCAAACAGGGCGCCATTATCCCCCTTGAGGACTATATTGACGCCTATATGCCCAACCTCTGCAAAGTCTTTGAACAGGCCCCCGAATACCGGACCATGTGCACGGATGAGGACGGCCACATCTGGGCGCTTCCTTGGATTGAACAGCTCGGTTACGAAAAGACCGCGATCCAGACCGTTGGCTACATGAGCTATATCAATACGGCGTGGCTGGACTTCCTCGGACTGAAAATGCCCGAAACCGTGGACGAGTTCGAGTCGGTTCTGATCGCGTTCCGCGACAACGCCAGCGCGCTGAAAGAGCAGTTCGACATTCAGGGCGACATCATCCCCATGTCCTGCATTATGAATGACGGCGATCAGGACCCGTGCATTCTGATCAACGGTTTCGGCGAAGGGATCGGCGACCCGGACCGCGGCCGTCATATCGCGGTCAATGACGACCGTCAGGTTGTCTGCACCGCCTCACAGGAAGGCTTTAAGAAAGGTATTGCGTGGCTCCACGAGCTGTACGCGCAAGGCCTGATTGACCCCGAAGCCTTTACGCAGGAGTGGTCCACTTACGTTGCTAAGGGCAAGTCCGGGCGTTACGGCTGCTGCTTCTCTTGGGACATCGCCAATATTGCCACGCTCGAAGGCTGGGCGCCCCTCCCCGCGCTGACCGCCGACACCACCAATATTACGCCCGCGAACGGCTCCTTTACCTCCGGTTTTGACCGCGGCCGCTGTGTGGTTACCGCCGCCGCCCAAAATCCCGCGTTAATCTGCGTGTGGCTTGACCAGATGTACGACCCGTTCCAGTCCCCGCAGAACAACTGGGGCACTTACGGCGAAGATGACGATTTCGACATCTTTGAGCTGGGAACCAATGACGCCGGAGAGCCTATGCTCAAACACGCGCCTTTGGGAGACGCTTCCCCCGTGGAAGTCCGCGAAGCGGAATCCGTAAACGGCCCTCTGGCGATTCTGGACTCTTACTATGACGTGTACGTCACCTGCCCGGATGACGCGCAGTATCGTTTGGACTGGATCCGGGACATCTACACCCCGGACATGAACAACAAGTACGTGTTCCCCAACGTGTTCATGAACGCTGACGACACCAAGACGATTTCCAACCTTCAGGCGGACATTTCGACCAGAATCAACACCGCCAAGTCCGACTGGGTCATGAACGGCTTCACGGACGCCGACTGGGACCAGTTGCAAACCGATCTGGAAGCCTATCACCTGAGCGAATACCTTGGTATCTTCCAGAAATACCTTGACGCCTATTACGCGTAAGCCCGAACCGGAACGACTGCTTTCCGGAAAATAACGACAACTCCTTCCCTTTCTTTGCGGGGGCGTCCGGATTTACCTTTCGGACGCCCTCTGTCAATGAAAGCGCGGAGAAACCGGAGGAATTTTTTATGATGAGCGAAGCATTACGGAAAGCGCGGGAGTTTGAACAGGCCAACGCGCCGCGCGTTCCGGAAACGGAGCGCCCGGTCTTTCACGCGGCCCCGGCCATCGGCTGGATGAACGACCCGAACGGATTTTCGTTCTACCGCGGGGAATGCCACTTGTTTTATCAATACAACCCGTATTCCACCCACTGGGACACCATGCACTGGGGACACCTCAAAACAAAGGATTTTATCCGCTGGGAACGCCTTCCGGCCGCGCTGGCCCCGGACAACGACTACGACCGGGACGGATGCTGGTCCGGCGGGGCGATCGAACTCCCGGACGGACGCCAACTCCTGATCTATACGGGACTTCGTAAAACCCCGGGACATGACGGCGCGGAACAGGTCCGCCAGACGCAGTGCCTTGCGGTCGGCGACGGACGGGATTATGAAAAGTACGCCGGAAACCCGGTCCTGACGGCGGAGAATCTCCCCGAGGGCTGTTCTCCCTCCGACTTCCGCGACCCCAAACTATGGCGCGAGCCTGACGGGACCTATCGCGCCGTGACGGTGAGCCGTACGGAGGACGACAGCGGCGCGGTGTTGCTGTACGCCAGCGAGGACGGCTTCGCGTGGCGTTTTGAGGGAGTCGTGGCGCGTTGCCGGAACGAGTACGGCAAGATGTGGGAGTGCCCCGACTTTTTCCCTTTGGACGGCCGTCACGTTCTGATGGTCAGCCCCATGGAAATGCAGCCTTCCGGTTTAGAGTTCCACGCCGGTTACGGGGCCGCGTGTCTGATAGGCCGCTATGACCCGGAAACCCGGACGTTTTCCCGCGAAAACGCGCAGTCCATTGACTACGGTCTCGATTTCTACGCCACGCAGACGCTCGAAACCCCGGACGGACGCCGCGTCATGATTGCGTGGATGCAGAACTGGACAAGCGTAAGCTGTCAGCCCCGTGGAATCCGCTGTTACGGTATGATGACCATCCCGCGGGAATTGTCCGTCCGCGGCAACCGCCTGATACAGAATCCCGTGCGGGAACTGGAACGCTACCGTACGGAACCCGTCCGCCTTCAAAACGTCCCGGTAGAGGGAGAAGTCACGCTTCAAGGCGTGCGGGGACGCGTTCTGGATATGACGCTTTCCGTTTCCCCGGCTTCGGAAAGCGGCTACGACTGCTTTAAAGTACATCTTGCCCAAGACGGCGAACGCGTGACGACCGTTCGTTACAAGCCGGGTCCCAGCCTGATCCGGATCGACCGGAGCCGGTGCGGCGCGCCTTACGACATTGTCCACGTACGGAATTTCCCCGTACGGCAACGGAACGGGAAAATAAAGTTACGCTTCATTATGGACCGCCAGAGTTTGGAGCTTTTCGTCAACGATGGGGAACAGGCCGCTTCTCTGTTACTCCCTGTCCCGGAATCCGCTGACGGTATCAGTTTTGAGACGAACGGCGGCGCGGCGCGGATGGATATTGAAAAGTACGCCATCGAACTGCCGTAACCGCGGACAAACGGGAGCCTATGCGCCTTTTCCGCGGGTTGCGCGGGCCGGACCGCCGAAAACAAACGCCATACCGTGACAAAACGCCGCCGCTTCCTGTACGGGAAGGGCGGCGCGGATTTTGAAGGGGGTCACGGCGGCTGTCCCCCTCACTGGAACAGTTCCTCCTCATCGTCATAGTCGTCATACTCGGAATTGAACTTCCGGTTCCAACGGTTGCGGATTCCGCTGCACCCAACGCTCAGGTCGTGCCAGCCGCCGATAATCAGGCACACGCACGCGGCAAAGGCCAGACTCGCTCCCACGATTTTCAATACCATGCGGGCGGTTTTACTCATAATGTTTCTCCTCCTCGGTCCGGGTTGGTTTTCGGTTGCAGGGCTATCATACACCATTTCCGCGGAAATGGCAACTGTTTTTCGAGAAAATCCTTCCAAATTTCGGCGTCAAAGGGAATGCGTACGGAACCACGCGCGGGCGGCGTCCGCGTCCGCGGCGATCCGTTCGCGGAGCGCGTCCAGAGACGGGAAGCGGATTTCCCCGCGAATGCGGCGGCGGAACTCAATCCGTACCGGCTGGCCGTACAGATTGCCGTCAAAGTCCAGTATCCAGCTTTCCACGGTCACGTCCGCGCCGTTGTCGAGCGTGGGCCGGGTGCCGACATTGGTCACGGCAAGGCGCCGCTGTCCGTCGGGCAGGACGGCGGTCGTGACGTAGACGCCGTGGGCCGGGGCCATCACGCGCGGCGGAAGGGTCATATTGACGGTGGGTACGCCCATGGTCCGGCCGATTTGGCGCCCGTGACGCACTTCCTGTGTAAGAACGTGAGGGTGTCCAAGGAAGCGTTCGGCGGTTTCCACGTCCCCGGCAGCCAGAAGCTGGCGGATATGGGTAGAACTGACCGTGACGCCGTCCAGCGCGACTTTCGGAATGATGTCACAGCCCATGCCCAGTTCCCGGCACTTTTCCCGCAAAAGGTCCGGATTTCCGGCGTTACGGTGCCCGAAACGGTGGTTATGCCCTGCGACAAGGTGCACGGCGCGAAGGTGTTTCCACAGAATGTCGGTAACGAACGTATCCCAAGAGGTGGCCATCATTTCGGCGTTGAAGGGCGCAATAATGACCTGTTCCACGCCGTAAAGACGGCGGACCAGTCCGGCGCGGTCCTCCTGTGAGTTGATGAGCGGACAGGGAATCCCCGTGACCGCTTCTTTCGGCGAGCGGTCGAAGGTGAACAGCGCGGAGACCGCCCCGCGCCGTCCGGCCTCCTCCACGGTCCGGCGCAACAGGGCGCCGTGGCCGAGGTGTACGCCGTCAAAGAATCCCAGCGCAATCACTTTTTCCTGTTGGGACATGGCTACACTTCCATTTTTCTATGACGTAAAAAAATTTTTAAGAGACTTGAGCGTTCCGTCCCGCGCCTCCGAGAGACACAGAAACTCTCCCGTCTGCCCATAGAGGCGGTAGACGCCGTCCGGGGCGTTCGTACGGATTTCGTTTCCGCACCGTACCCGGCGTTCGGTCCCGGGCGAGGGCGTCCGAAGGGCCGGATACGCGCGAAAGAGCGTGTCAACGGGACGCAGTAACGCCGCGCCCTGTGTCTGTACGGCGTCCAGCGTGACGGCGTCCGCCTCCGTGAACCCGGCCGCGCGCGTCCGGCGCAACGCGTACAGCGTCCCGCCACAGCCCAGATACCGGCCGATGTCGTGGCAGAGGGTCCGGACGTAGGTCCCCTTGGAGCATAGACACCGGAATTGGTAGTCCGTTTCGCTTTGCTGTTGCAGAAGTTCCAGCTCGTAGACCGTCACCGTACGCGGCGGACGGGCGACTTCCTTTCCCCTCCGGGCCAGTTCGTACAGCTTCTGCCCCCGCACTTTGACGGCCGAGTACATGGGCGGCACCTGTTGCAGTTCGCCGGTAAAGCGCGCGAACGCCGCCCGCACATCCGCCGCCGTCACGGCAACGGGACGCGTTTCCAGCGTGTTCCCCGTGATGTCCTGCGTGTCGGTAATCTGGCCGAGCCGCAAGCCGCCCACGTACTCTTTCCGGCTGTTTTCGGCGAACTCCGCCGCTTTCGCGGCCTGTCCCACGAACACCGGCAAGACTCCCGTTGCCATAGGGTCAAGCGTCCCGCCGTGTCCGATACGCTTTTCATGGAGCACGCCGCGCAGTTTCGCGCACACGTCCATACTCGTCCAACCGGCGGGTTTGTCAATGATTAAAATCCCGTTTGGCACGGCCGCACCTCTTTCGCCTCAGTCCGCCGCGACTTGCGCAATCCCTGACAACATCCGCCGCCGCGTTTCTTCCAGCGGCGCTTTGATTGTACATCCCGCCGCGGCCGCGTGTCCGCCGCCGCCGTAAAGCTGACAAACTTTCGTGGCGTTGACGCGTTCGCCCGTCCGTAACGAGATTTTCCACTCGTCCGGCTTGAGTTCCCGCGCGGTCACGGCGCAGTCCACGCCCTCAATCTGTCCGCCCAGTGACGACAGCTCCTCCGCATCGCTCTCCGTGGCCGACAGCGACTCCATCAGCGAGAGCGGAACCGTCAGAAATACGATCCGGCCCTTGTCGTAAAACTCCGCCTCCCGCAGCATGGCCGCCTCCAACTGCATACGGACGCGGGTTTTTGTACGGAAAAACGTTTTGTTGACGGTCCGGTAGTCGATACCTGTCCGCAACAACGCCGCCGCGACCGCGTGCGTGTGCGCGGTGGTGTTCGCGTACGCGAAACAGCCGCAGTCCGTAGAAACGGCCACGTACAACGGCAACGCGATTTCCGGCGTAATGGGTCCGAGCGCGGCCAGAATGTCATAGAGCAGTTCGCCGCAGGCGGCCGCGTCCGGCCGGACAATGTTTTCCCGGCCGAAGCTCTCGAAAGACGGATGGTGGTCGATGGCCAAGTCCACGCGGCCTTTATAAGATTGCGCGTTGTCGGGAAAAAGTTCTTCCGTGGCAATGTCCGCGGACACGACCTTTTCCGGCGCGAACCCTTCCGGCGCGGCGTAAGGCGTGAAATACGGCCTTGTGGTGTTCGTGAGGCCGGGGTTGGGCAACAGGTACGCCGTACGTCCGATTGCCCGCAATCCGGCGCACAACGCCGCCGCGCATCCGACCGTGTCCCCGTCCGGGCGGATATGCGTCAGGATGAGGACGTTGTCCCAGCTTTGGAGCAGGGCGGCGGCTTCGCGGACTGTCAGCATGGTTCCTCCTCCCCCGTATCCTCTTCTTCGGGGCGCGACTGTTCCACGCGCCGCAGGATTTCCAAGACTTGCGCGCCGTGCAAGATGGAATCGTCCCCCACGAACTGCAATTCCGGCGTGTAACGCAGACGGAGAGCGCGTCCCAGCTCCCGCCGCAGGAAGCCGGACGCCGATTTCAGGCCCTTTAACGCGTCCTTCTCTCGCGACTTGTCCAGCACGCTGACATAGACTTTCGCGTAACGCAAATCGGCGGACGTGTCGACCCGCGTCACGGACACCATGCCCACCGTATTTACGCGCGGGTCCTTCAACTGCCGGATGAGCGCGGACAATTCCCGTTGTATTTCCTCGTTAATGCGTCCGATTCGGTTGCTTGGCATAGCCGCTCCTTTCCGTTTTCTGCTTCGGCGTGACGGCATTCAAAACGGGGCGGCGGTGCCGCCGCCCCTGACTGCTTCGTCAGCGTGGGATTTCCTCCATGGCGAACGCCTCAATGACGTCCCCCTCTTTGATGTCGTTGAACTTATCCACGGTCATGCCGCACTCGTAATTCTCCGCGACTTCGCGGGCATCGTCCTTGAACCGCTTCAGGGACGCCAACGCCCCCTCATGAATCACGATACCATCGCGGACCACCCGCACCGAGCACGAGCGGACAATCTTCCCTTCCTTGACATAGCACCCGGCGACCGTGCCCACGCCCGAGACATGGTACACCTTCCGGACTTCCGCGTGTCCAAGGACCGCTTCCCGGTACTTCGGAGCAAGCATACCCTTCATAGCGGCCTCAATTTCGCCGATACAGTCGTAAATGACGCGGTACATCCGCATATCGACATTCTGCCGCGCCGCGCCGTCCCGCGCCGCCGCGTCCGGCCGGACGTTGAACCCGACAATAATCGCGTTGGAGGACGCCGCCAGCATGACGTCCGACTCGTTGATGGCGCCCACGCCGCCATGAATGACTTTCACGTTGACCTCGTCATTGGACAGCTTTTCAAGAGAAGCCGTGACCGCTTCCACACTGCCCTGCACGTCCGCCTTGACCACGAGCGCCAGTTCTTTCCGCTCTCCGGCCTGAATCTGGTCAAAGAGGTTTTCCAGCGACACTTTCTGTACCGGCGCGGCGGATTTGGCGCGTTCTTCGGCCTTTCTCTGCTCGACCAGTTTCCGGGCCATCTGCTCATCGGCGACCGCGAAAAACGGACTGCCCGCCGTGGGTGCTTCCGAAAGTCCGGCGATTTCCACCGGCACGGACGGACCCGCCGTTTCCAGACGGTTCCCCTTGTAGTCCATCATGGTCCGGACGCGTCCGACCGCCGTGCCGGCAATGATGATGTCGCCCTGTTTGAGCGTGCCGTTCTGTACAAGAAGGGTTGCCACGGGACCGCGTCCGCGGTCCAGCCGCGCCTCAATGACGGTACCCTGTCCGGCGCGGTTGGGGTTGGCGCGCAGTTCGGCCATTTCGGCCGTCAGCGTGACCATCTCCAACAGATTTTCGATTCCGATTTTCTTTTTGGCGGAAATCTGACAGCAAATCGTGTCCCCGCCCCAGTCCTCGGGGACAAGTCCGTGTTCCGTCAACTGCTGTAACACGCGGTCGGGGTTGGCGTTGGGCTTGTCGATTTTGTTCACCGCCACAATGATGGGAATGTTGGCGGCCTTGGCGTGGTTAATGGACTCAATCGTCTGCGGCATGATCCCGTCATCCGCCGCGACCATCAGAATGGCGATATCGGTAATCATGGCGCCGCGGGCGCGCATGGACGTGAACGCCTCGTGGCCCGGGGTGTCAAGGAACGTAATGGGTTTGCCGTTGATTTCCACCTGATAGGCGCCGATTGCCTGCGTAATGCCGCCCGCTTCCCCGGCGGCTACGGACGTATTCCGGATGGTGTCAAGGAGCGTGGTTTTTCCGTGGTCCACGTGTCCCATGACCACGACCACGGGCGCGCGGGGCTGGAGGTCCTCGGCCTTGTCCTCGCGGACGTCAATCAGTTTCTCCTCAATGGTGACCACGATTTCCCGCTCGACCTTACAGCCCATTTCCTCGGCGATAATGGCGGCGGTGTCAAAGTCGATAAACTGCCCCAGAGAGGCCATGACGCCGTTTTTCATCAGGCACTTGACGACTTCCGCGCCGGTCTTTTTCATCCGGGAGGCCAGTTCGCCCACGGAAATGCTGTCCGGAATCGACACCTTCACCGGGGACTTCCGCGCGATTTCCAGCTTCAGGCGGCGCAGACGCTCCGCTTCGTCCTGACGGCGCTTGGCCGACATGGCCTGTTGACGGTTCTGCCGCTGGCTGTTGCGGAACTTCTCCTTCCCGGCCCGCTGCTGCATACGTTCCCCGCGCTGTCCGCCCAAATCTTCCAGACGCTCATCGTACTTGGCAAGGTTCACGTCGCCGCCCTTGCGGGTGTCCACAATCTTGCGCTGTGGAATCCGGGACTGGGGCTTGCCAACGGCCTTCGGGGGCGCGGGTTTCGGCGTTTCGGGGGCTTTGCCTTCCGCGGTACGGTTGCCTTCGGGCTTTTTCCCGCTCCGGTTCTCCGGGGCTTTGCCCGTACGGGGTCCGGCAACGCCTTTGGGCGTACCGGTCCGGGCTTCCGTTTTTGTGACGGGTCTGGATTCCGGGGTTTTCCCGGTCCGGCCCTTATCCGGCTGTACGGCGTTTTCCGCCGCCGGAACGGAGACGGGGACGACTTCCGGCACGGGCGCGGCATTTTCCGCGGACGGAGCGGAAACGGCGGTTTCCGTGTCCGGGGCGGGGGGCGCGTCCTTTTTAACGGGCCGGGACGGTTTTTCCTTCGCTTTGGCGGCGTCCTCATAAATAGACTGTATGTTTGAAATCTGGTGGCGCTGGGTGAGATAGTCAAAGATGATGGACAAATCGCTTTCCGACAGCGGCTGCATATGGTTGCGCGGCTTGGTCGAATATGTGCCTAAAATCTCCGTAATGGACTTCGATGGAATCCCGAAATCCTTTGCCACCTCATGCACTCTGTATTTTCCATTGTTAGCCAATCAAAACACCTCGCTGTATCCGGTCCGGACGGGCCGGAAGTTGTAAGTCGGATTCAGGTATCCGTTTTTTTGGGACGGGGCCGCGCCCGATTGGGCGGCCGTCCGCGAACGGGACGGCGCGGACGTACGTTCCGTTTTTCCGGACGCGCCCGCGCACGGGCCGCGCGGCGTTCTTCGGCGCGTTCCACTTTTCGCCGGAGGCGTTCCGCCACTTCCGCGTAACGTTCCGGGTCCAGCAGGGCCAGACGCTTCCCGAGCGCGTCCGCAAGGCCGGTATCTGTCAGGGCGGCCACCGCGACCGTACCGCGCCCGAGCGCGTGGCCGAGTTCGGCCTTGTCGCAGGGAAGGACAACGGACAGACAATGTCCGTGCCGCGCCCACTCTTGCGCGTCCCGGCGGGTCCGCGGGGAGGCGTCCGCGCTGAGCAGGAGCAGGCGTACGTTCCCGGCGTGTACGGCGGAAGCGACCGCGTCACTGCCGACCGCGAGATGTCCGCCCCGGAGCGCCAGTCCGAGCAGGCGCGTGTAACTGTCATGAGGTTCCATTACGACCCCCTTCCGGCTGTACGGCGGCGCTGATTTCCGCCTCCATGGCGTCATAGACTTCCGGCGGAATCGAGACGGACAACGCGCGTTCCAGCGCGCGCGTCTTTCTGGCCCGCTTCAGACAGGCCGGGTCCGGGCAGACATACGCGCCCCGTCCCGGTTTTTTGCCCTTAAAGTCAAGGCTCACGTCCCCTTCCGGCGACTTGACCACCCGTAACAGGGACTTTTTGTCCCGCATTTCGCGGCAGCCCACGCACTGCCTCTGCGGGATTCGTTTTACTTTCGGCATTGCTCAGACCGCCCCTTTCCGTTCTCCCGGCTTACTGTCCGCCGTCCTTTTCAGGCTCCGTAGCGGAATTTTCCGGTTCCGGCGTCTCCGTTTCTTCCGGTACTTCCGCTGTTTCCGGTACTTCTGTTACTTCCGTTACGTCCGCTACTTCCGTTACGTCCGCT
>JAFSRH010000025.1 GCA_017446225.1 Oscillibacter sp. | reverse complement strand
ATTGCGGGTAGGATAGAACCCGAAAGGAGCCAACTTTATGAAGAGAAACGCATACACGCCCGATGAGAAGGCGAAAATGGTATTGGAAACCTTGCGCGGGGAACGTACCGTCAACGAAATCGCCTCGGCTCACAACATCCACCCCAATATGCTCTCCCGCTGGAAGCGGGAAGCGGAAAGCAATCTGTACATGCTGTTTCAGGACGATACGGCGAAAAAGCGCAAGGAAGAAAAGGCGCATGAGGAGGAGCTTCAGTCGCTGTACGCCAAAATCGGCCAGTTGGCCACTCAGAACGAGTGGCTCAAAAAAAAGCTGGCCTGTGAAATGAACGTCCCGGAACGGAAAGCGCTCATAGAAACGGACAGCGCGGAACTTCCGGTTTCCACACAGGCGGAACTGCTGGGGCTGAACCGGAGTAGCCTGTACTACAAGGCGGTCGCCCCCGATGAAGAAGACCTGAAAATCAAGCGGATGATTGACGAACTATATACTGCGCATCCGGAGTTCGGCTATCGCCGGATGTGCGTATGGCTTAGAGGACGTATTCACAAGCGTTTGGGCAGGGTATGACAATGCGAAATGATAACCATAGCGATGGCGGAATCGGTTGTAATCTCATAGTCTTTGCTGAGGCGGCGGGAATGGTTAAGCCAGCCGAGAGTGCGCTCCACTACCCAGCGCCAGCGGAGCTTTTCCCACGCGTGGGGCTTGATTTTTTCGGAAATATCCACATGAACGCCGGGAATTTTGCTGATTTCCGTTACAAAAGTTCCCTTATAGCCCATATCGCCGCAAAAGCCCTGAATGGAAGGATACTTCCCGTGCGCCGCCTTCGCTACGCCAACTCCGGACACCGTGTCATGAATATTCGCCGCGTGGACAATAACCGTAAGGATATTTCCCATAACATCCGTTACGATATGTCTCTTGCGCCTTTTCGTTTTTTCCCCCCTCAATCCCCCGCTCTTCGCTGGGATAGAGCGTTTTGACGCTCTGGGAGTCGATAAGCCCGTAAGTTGGCGTTTCCTCGCGCCCCGCTTTTTTTCGCGTCAGGATAACGAGATGTCCGCGAATTTTCTCCCACAGCCCGCTCAGGCGGGCGCGGCGGTAAAAGCTGTGGACAGTCGAATAAGGGGGGAAATCATGCGGCAACTGCCGCCATTTGCAACCGGAATCGAGCAAATACAGAACGGCGTTCGTCAGTTCCCGCTTGCTCCATTTATACGTTCGCATTCCCTTATATAAGGGTTCTATGACTGCCCACTGACTGTCCGTTAAATCCGTGGGATATGCTTTCCGTTCCTGCGCTTCATTCATTGTCCTTACCCATCCTTACTTGCTTTTTACCTTAGTATACCACTTACCATGCCAGATGTCTACCCTGCTGTGAATACGTCCTCTAAAACATAGGGGATTTTTTGCGCTTTTGTCTCTTTCCTTCTCCGAAGCTGTCCCGCGGAACGGGGGAAAGTGGCGCGTAGTGCCGAAAGGGGGCTTTGCCAAGAAACTGTGTACGCATACACGCGTGACAAAACATCTTGACTTAACAAAAGCCGTGTACTATAATACTATAAATGAGCAAATCCGGCAATTTGACGAAAATATGCACTTGACGCGGACAAAACTCTTGAAATTATCCGTCATACAAGGACTTTCGACCAACTGTTTGTGCAACTTTTCAAATTTGCTCATTTATAGTATAATAGTAAAGTCACACAAAAACGGTGAGAGGGAGGAACGCTCCATGATTGATTTCTTGGAAGAAGAGGAACGAAAAGTAGAGTACATCGAACTCATTTACGACCTGATTTTTGTCCACACCATCAGCCGCTGCGGGTCCATGCTGAACTTGGAAGAAGGCTCCCCGGGCCTGTACGGATACCTGACGTTTCTGCTTTTTTCCATGGCGGTTCTCGAAATCTGGTACTTTTCCACGCTCTTTATCAACCGTTTCCCGCAGTTCCCCATACAGCGGAACATCTGCATTTTCGTCAATATGTACCTGCTTTACTACCTCGCGGGGGGTATCGGGGATGATTGGCGGAATTACTATTATCAGATTCATGTCGCGTGGGCACTGATTCTCTTACATCTGGCCGCGCAATACTGGCTGGCCCTGCGGAAAGAGGAACACCGGGAAGAGTATTTGCGCCGGGACTTCCATATGCTCCTGTTAGAAGCCGGAATTATCCTGCTGTCTATGCCCGTTTTCGCCCGGACCGGACTTGCCCTGTCTCCGCTGGCCCTGCTGGTCGGCGTGGCGTCCGGAATCACCGGACAGAAAATCAGCGCGCGTCACGTGGATTTCCCCCATCTCACGGAACGGATTATGTTATATGTCGTGTTCTCGTTCGGGGAAATGATTGTGGAGCTGTCCGGATTCTTCAATGACGGCATTCGCCCGCTCGGAATCTGCCATTCCGTACTGGCCTTCGCGTTCGCGTCCGGACTGTTCCTCAACTACGGCTACGTCTACGACCACATCATCGACCGCAACAAACAGACCAGCGGGGACGGCTATTTGTTCCTCCATCTGTTCCTGATTATCTCGTTGAGCTACCTTACGCAAGTGCTTGAAATGTTCCGGAATTCCGGCGTGCCGGACGACTTCAAAATTTTCTCCCTGTCGCTCTGGCTGATTGCCTATCTTCTGTTCCTCTCCCTGCTGGAACGCTACGCGAAAGAACGCGCCTGCCGTAACTATTACCTGCGCCTGATTCAAATCAGCGGCGCCTTCGTCTTTTTCCTGATCATGACCCGCCGGTACCCCGTGATGAGTTTCGCCATATCCGTGGCTTACATTTACGCCGTGCACGTGTCCTTACGGCTCTTCCGGAAGCGCAAACTCGTGGCGGCAAAATCGTAACCCCGGAAGCCTTGCAATTTCCCGCCGACCGCGCTATAATGTGCCCATGGAACATTACGAACTGATCCGTTCCCGCCGGAAAACATTGGCGCTGGAAATTACGCGGGACGGCCGGGTGCTGGTCCGCGCGCCCATGCGCGCCCCGCGGCGCGAGATTGACGCGTTTGTCTCCGCGCACGGGGCTTGGATTGCGAAACACCTCGCCGAACAGCGTTGGAAGCCGCCGGAGCCGTCCGCGGAAGAACTGCGGGCCATGGCGGAGAGAGCAAAAGAACGCATTCTCCCGAAAGTGGACTACTGGAGCCGTATTACGGGACTGGTCCCCGCCGGAATCACCATCACCGCCGCCCGTACGCGTTACGGGAGCTGTAGCGGGAAAAACCGGCTGTCGTTTTCGTGCTTTCTGGCGAACTACCCGGACGCCGCGATTGACTTGGTGGTTGTCCACGAACTGTGCCACATTCGGGAAAAGAACCACGGGCCGGGCTTCTACGCGCTTCTCTCGCGCTACCTGCCCGACCACAGGGAACGGAAACGACTGCTCAAACTTCCGCCCGCCCAAAACACGTCAGACACCAAAGATGAAGGAGAGGAACCGTTTTGAAACTGCAATCTCTGCCCGCCCTGCTGGGCGGCAACCCCTATCCCGGCCGGGGAATCGTCCTCGGACGGAGCGCCGACAACGCCGCTTCCATCGCCGCCTATTTCATTATGGGGCGCAGTGAAAACTCACGCAACCGCGTGTTTTCCGCGACAAACGATGGCATTCGTACCAAAGCCTTTGACGCCTCCAAAATGAAGGACCCCAGCCTGATTATCTATCACCCGGTGCGCCTGCTGGACGGAAACCTCATCGTGACCAACGGCGACCAGACGGACACCATCTGGGAGGCCTTGAAACAGGGGAAGTCCTTCCAGTCCGCCCTCGCGGAGCGTTCCTTTGAACAGGACCCGCCCCATTACACGCCCCGTATCTCCGGACTGCTCTCCAAAGACGGCAGATTTCAGCTCTCCATTCTCAAGAGCGCGGACGGGCGTCCGGATTGCTGCTGCCGCTACTTCTACGCGTACCAGACGCCCCCGGCCGGGGAAGGGCGCTTCCTGCACACGTACGCCGGGGACGGGGACCCGTTGCCGTCCTTTGAGGGCGAGCCGGTCCGCGTAAAACTGGAGGCCCCGGACGCCCAGACCCTCGCCGCCGGAATCTGGGACGCCCTCAATCCCGACAACCGGGTGTCCCTGTTCGTGCGCTACACGAACCTGTCGGACGGGAACTATCAGGACGCGGTCATCAACAAGAACCGCTGAGCGCATACGGAAACAGGCAGCGGTTCAGGCTGCCTGTTTTCAAAACACGGGGTTCGGTTCAGGGAGAATCAGTCACCCATGGGCGCGCCGCAGTGGGGGCAGAATTTGCTGTCGGAAACCTCTCCGCAGATGGGACAGGGCTTTCCGGCGCTTTCTTCGGCGGCGGGTTCCTCGGCCTTGACGGGTTTGCTGGCTTCCAGTTCGGCGATTTTCGCTTTGCTCGCGTTCACCGCGTCCACCAGATCCTTGACGCCGTCCGGAATTTCGCCGTCATAGTCGCTGACGAACCACTGGCCAATGGCAAGGCAGTTCTTGTCGATTTCCTTCTGCTCACCGGCAATGGCCACGTTGATTTTAGTCACGCTGGCCACGTCTTTGGCCTTGTCCGTAGCGGTCGCGAAAACGCCCTTGGCCTTTTCCGTGAAATCGTTCAGTACACCCATGTTTGCTCAGTCTCCTTTCTGAATTGCGGCGCACGCGCCGACTTTGCACGTTTTTAGTATACCTTACTTTTATGGAAAAAGCAACAGACTTTTCCGGAAAAAGGCCTCAACTTTTTTACTATCCGGGGCGGCGTAATCCGAAAGGAGGGTTCCGCGCATGGTGCGAAACGAATTTGGCCTTCCCTCGGCGGACGGGCGGACAGAACTCCACGCCGTGTCATGGCGTCCGGAAGGGCCGGTCCGGGCCGTGCTACAGATTTCCCACGGGCTGGGAGAGCATATTTTACGCTATGACGCCTTCGCGGAGTACCTCACGGCGCACGGCTTCGCCGTCATCGGGCACGACCACCTCGGGCACGGGACGTCTATTTCTCCGGACGGCGCGCGCCTCTGGTTCGGCCCGAAAGGAAGCTGGTCATGGCTGTCGCAAGATTTGTACACGCTCCGCCGCGCGGCGGAAACGCTCTCGGCCGGGACGCCCTGTTTCCTGCTGGGGCATTCTATGGGGTCCTTTCTGGCGCGCTCCTTTCTGATTCGCTATCCGGGTACCGTGAACGGAACCATTCTCACCGGGACCGGACAGCCGTCCGCCGCCCTGCTCCGGCTCGGACAGGCCCTGCTTGCGGAAGAGGGCGCGCGTTTAGGGGAACGTTCCGTCAGTCCGCTGGCGACCGCGCTGGCCTTCGGGTCCTATAACCGCCCGTTCGCGCCTAACCGGACGGCGTACGACTGGATGTCGGCCAGTGAGGAAAACATTGACACGTTTCTGGTCTCCCCGCTCTGCGGCGGTACCCCGACCATCGGCCTGTTACGCGAAATGCTCGCCGGACTGCGGGAAATCGGCGATCCGGCGAACCTGCGGAAAATGAACCGGAATACGCCGGTACTCCTCCTCTCCGGGGACGCCGATCCGGTCGGAGACATGGGAAAGGGCGTGGAACGGGTGAAACGCGCGTTTTGCCGCGCGGGTATGCGGGATGTCAGTATGGCGCTCTATCCCGGACTGCGCCACGAAATTCTCAATGAGCGCGAACGCCGCGCCGTTTACGCGGATATCCTCCACTGGATGGAATCCCGGATGGGCCGTCAGGCCGTTTAGAAGAAACCGCCCTTTCCCGAAAACGGGAAAGGCGGTTTTATGTTCTATGGGCCGGGTCAGGAAAACACGCATTCCGCCGTGAAACAGAGTTCCGCCGGACCGTGGCCTTCCATAAAATAGAGGTTGTCCGTACGCCGCCCCGTAAGCCGTACGCGTTCGCCGAGCGTTACTTCCCGGCTGTAGTTGATGGCGAACATCTCCACGGGACGCGCCTGCAAGTCCGCGGGGAGAAAGTCCCAGACGATATCCCCATAGTTGCCGCTGAAAAGATGTCCGTTGCCGTCCAAGTCGGACCAGTACACCGGCCTGCTTCCGAGTTCTTCCGGCGCGGCGGACGGCGGACGAATTTTTTTGGGTTCCGGGCAGTCAATCTCCCGCCCGCATGAGGCCGGGACCGTGCGCGCCGTGAACGAGGACGGACGCGCGATTTTCCGGAGTACGGGGTCTACCAGCAGCCAGTCACTTTTCGCGCTGACGCACAGTGTCCCGTTCCGGTCGTACATCTCGTAAACGCGCCGGAAATGCGGTCCCCGGAATCCGTCCTCCCACGTGTCCACGCGCAGAACTTCCCCGTTGACCGGGCGGCGGTGAAGTTTGATGACGGCGCGGGAAAGTAGAAACACCTGCCGCAATTCCGTTAATTTCTCGTGCGTCAGGCCGCGGGCATCGTAATCGTACCCGCCCCAAATCGAAAGAATACTCAACAGCGCCCCGATACGGACCTGTTTGTTCCGGTCACAGTCCAGAAAGTTCAGCTCCCTTTGCCGGGAGTAGCCGACTTCGTACAAGTGTTCTTCAAACTGCCGCATATTTAAACATCCTCCAGTTCCAACATGACGGGACAATGGTCGCTCCCCGGAATTTCGCTCCAGATATCCGCCGCCCGGATACGGGGCCGCAAGCGGTCGGACACAAGGAAGTAATCAATCCGCCAGCCAATGTTACGGTTACGGGCGTTATGCTGATAACTCCACCACGTGTACGCGCCCGTCAGGTCCGGGTGACAGGCCCGGAACGTGTCCGTAAAGCCGCTTGCGAGCAAGGCCGTCATTTTTTCGCGTTCCTCGTCCGTGAACCCGGCGCTCTGACGGTTCGCGGACGGGTATTTCAAGTCGATATCCTGATGGGCTACGTTCAGGTCCCCGCAGTAGACCACGGGTTTTGTACGGTCCAGTTCCATGAGGTAGTCGCGGATATCGTTTTCCCACGTCATGCGGTAGGGAATCCGGCTCAAATCCCGTTTGGAATTCGGGGTGTAGCAACAGACCAGATAAAAGCCGGGATATTCCGCCGTGATGACGCGTCCCTCGTGGCGGTGGACATCGTCCCCGAAATCACGGGCCACGCTCAGCGGCGCGGAACGGGTAAAGAGGGCGGTTCCGGAATACCCGGCCTTGTCCGCGCTGTTCCAGTAGCGCGCGTACCCGGGCAGGTCAAATTCCGCCTGTTCCGGGCGCATTTTCGTTTCTTGCAGACAGATCATGTCGGCGTTGGCCATGTCGCAGACGTCCAGAAAGCCCTTTTTCAGACAGGCCCGCAAGCCGTTGACATTCCATGAAATCAGTCTCATGAGAGGCTCCTTCCGTATGAAATCCGCGGTTCTTTTTCGCGCAAACGGCGCGCGGCTGTTTTCTATGTGCTATAATCTCTGTGCGCGCAAATCAAGCCATGGTACCGAGGCACAAAGGAACGGACACTATGAATTACAATACCCGTGTGCTGAAGCTGTTTCGGCGGCTGAATGCGGAAGAACGGCGGTCGGTTCTCAGCTTCGCTCTGTTTCTGCGTTCTTGCCGGCCAGTTCCAGAATGTGAAGAAGCGCCGCCTTCTGCGCCGGCACAAGGCCCCGGACAGCTTCCAGAAGTTCCCGCTCCTGTTCGGGAAGTTCCGGCTCCCGGGGGGGCCGCGCCGGATACCCGTCTTCCCTGAAACGGACGGTTTTTTTTCCGCTTTCCAGACTTTCAATCCCCAGACGCACCAGTTGCCGGATGGCCTTGCTCAGAGACGTGATCCCGTATTGATCCTGATACGCCGCGACCTGCTCGAAAAGTTCCGGCTCCATGGTGACCGGTACGCGCGGTTTTTTTGTGGCCATGCTCTTCACCTCCAAGCGTCAGTATACCACAAGTGTTACACCTCTGGCAAGAAAAAAGTGTCACACAATCTCCAAAAAAGCGCGACACTTTTTAGGACATTTGTCCATTGAAAAGTGCGACAGTTTTCTGGTATACTCTCCATAGTGCGTCACTTTTTGCGGTGCGCCACTTTTGAGGACGGGAGGGAACCCAAATGACAACCCTGAAACGTGTGCTGGTCTCTCTGCCCCGGGATTTGGAGACGGAAATCAAGCGAATGAAGGAAAGGCCGGAATTTCAAAACGTCCCGACTTCCCGCATTCTCTGCGGCCTCATCCGGAAGGGGCTGGAAGCCGGACGCGCGGACACAAAGGAGGCTTGACATGGACAGACTCACAGTGGAACGCACGGAGATGGAAAACGTGCTGTTTCGTTTGCAGTGCGTCTACGACACGTTGATGATGATTCAAAGCCGCACGTTCTCCAAGCCCCTGTACTGCGCGGCGGATGAACTCATGCACATTGCGGACGAATTCGGCGATTTTCTGGAAGAGGCCGAATCAGACACGGCGGAAGAGTGACCGGCGGACAAAAACGCCCCGGGTCCGTTACGGAACCCGGGGTACGTCCACGCCCGAGAAAGGAAGTGAAAGCGGGCGTTCATTCGGTAGTCCTTTGTGTGACAGCCATCTTTCCGGACGGGGTGGCGGACCCGAGGAAGGAGGAAACGGGTTGCCTTCCGGAAGTCCTGTCAGGCTTACCGACCGAAAAAGCCATTGCCGAAGAAGTAGTTGAAGAAGTCGTCATTGAAGGGGTAGCCGTACTGGCCGCCGTTATAGTTCCGGGGCTGTTGCTGCTGCTGGGTATCCTGCGTCTTTTGCTCAGCGGGAACGGCGTCCCAAACGATATCGACCGTGATGGTCTGTCCGTCCCGGTAGATGGTCAGCGTGGCCTTGTCTCCGGCGGAGTATTTCTTCTTTGCGGCGTTGAGGTCCTCCACGGTCTTGATTTCCTGATCGTCCACTTTGGTGATGACGTCATCCCGTTTCAGTCCGGCCTTGTCGGCGGCGCTTCCCTCCTCCACGGAGTAGATAATCACGCCCGCGTTGACGTCAAACTGATATTGCGTGGCCAGATTGCTGTTGAACGTGCCCGGGAAAATTCCCAGATACGGCTTGTTGGCCACATAGCCGTTTGTCATGATGTCCTCAATCATGGACAACACGTCATTGATAGGAATGGCGAATCCGAGGCCCTCCACGGTGGTCGTGGAATAGCTGGAATATTTCGCGGAGACAATGCCCACCGCTTCGCCGTACTCGTTGAACAGCGGCCCGCCGGAGTTGCCCGGATTGATGGCGCAAGTGACCTGAATCATGTTGAACGGCGTGCCGTCCACGTTAATGGCGCGGTTCACGGAAGAGGCAATGCCTTCGCTCATGGAGAACGTCAGCTCGCCGAGGGGGTTTCCGATTGCCGTTACATGGTCGCCGACTCTCAGTTTACTGCTGTCGCCCACGGTCACGGCCTGAAAGTCCGCGCCCTCAATTTTGAGCACCGCAATGTCATAGTCAGCATCGCCGCCGATAATTTTGGCGTCATAGGCGCTGTTGTCGTAGAGCGTAACCTTGACCGTTTTGCCGCTTTCGACCACATGGTAGTTCGTGACAATGTAGCCGTCTTTGGTCAGGATGAAGCCGGAACCGGAAGAGGCGGTCTGTACGGGCTGGCCGAAGTAGTTCACGCCCTGTTC
This sequence comes from Oscillibacter sp., assembly GCA_017446225.1. Lineage (GTDB taxonomy): Bacteria > Bacillota > Clostridia > Oscillospirales > Oscillospiraceae > Oscillibacter. Next base: position 22,952 of record JAFSRH010000025.1, on the reverse strand, counting down.
GCCCGTGACGCTGATGGAGACCACGCTTCCCACCTGTGAGGCGTACACCTCCGCTTCCGTCTGGACGCGTTTCCCGTTCGTCAGCGCGGACACGCCGGAGGCGCCGTTGTTTGCGGGGGTCTCCGCCGGGGCGACCTGAATCGTGGTTTCCCGCACGGCCGGGCCGCGAAGCCGGCTGGCCGCGTACCACGCGCCGCCGCCGCCCACAGCTCCGCCCAGCAGGGAGAAGCACAGCGCAAGCGCGACAACATTCGTTTTTCCCTTTTTCTTGGAGGGTTTCATATCCTGTACCGCGCCGGACGGCTGGAAATTCCGGTAGGGTTCCGGCTCCACGTTTGCGTAATATTGCCGCCGTCCGTTGACGCCGTAGCTGTTTTCCGGAACATTGTTCCAGTTTTCGTTATCATACATGGTCGATTCCTCCCAATCTGTTTCTGTTATGGATGGAGTTCGGCGGGACTTGGTTCCGCGTCCCTCTCTCAACGTTCTGGGGGTATCATAGCACGCGTAACTTAAAAAATCCTGAAAATTCTGAAAAAAATCCGGAACGGCCCTCCCCGCGGACGGAGAGGGCCGGACGCTCAGACGGAGAAGAGCAGTTGCGTGTACGTGGGGAAGGGCCAGCGGTCGGACGCAGTCAGCAGTTCGAGCCGGTCGGCGCAGGTCCGGGCGTCCGCCATATCGCGGACAATCACATCGTGACTGTACACCATGGCCCGGGTGGGGTCTTTCGGCAAGTCGTCAAGGTCGCGTTCCAGACGTTCACAGGCGCCGAAAAGGGCGTCCGTCAGCGCGGAAATTTCTTTGGCCGTCCGGGTTTCGTACTCGCAAGGCATACCGCGCGCGTCTTTCCGGGCGATACGGTCGCACAGTTCCGCCGCGTAGCCCGATACCGCCGGGAGAATTTCGTGCCGTATCATGTCGGCCATGGTCCGGGCCTCAATCGCGGTGACGGCGGCGTAGTTCTCCACGTGGATTTCCGCGCGGGCCTGTATTTCCTCCTCTGTGTAGATGTTGTGCCTGACGAACAGCTCCACGTTTTTCCCGGCCGTGTACATGGGCAGCGCGTCCGCGGCGGAAGTAAAGTTGCTCAATCCGCGCTGTTCGGCCTCCCGTATCCACGCCTCATCGTAGCCGTTGCCGTTAAAAATAATTCTCCGGTGCCGGGTAAAGACCCGTTTCATCAGCACGTTCAAGGCCCGCTGGAAGTCCGCGGCGGGTTCCAGTTCATCGGCAAACTGCCGCAATTCCTCCGCCATGATGGTGTTTAAGGCGATATTCGGGCCGGAAATCGACTGGGACGAGCCGAGCATACGGAATTCAAACTTGTTTCCCGTAAAGGCCATGGGACTGGTCCTGTTACGGTCGGTGGTGTCCTGCGGAATGGCCGGGAGCACGTCAACGCCGATCCGGAGCTGACGCTTCCCGCTGGCCTCCATGGGCGTATCGTGAATGATGGCGTTGACAACGGCGGTCAGCTCATCGCCGAGAAAGACCGACAGAATCGCGGGGGGCGCTTCCAGACCGCCGAGACGGTGGTCATTGCCCGGAAAGGCGACCGTAGCGCGTAAGAAGTCCTGATAGTCGTCCACGCCCTTGAGGAAGGCCGCGAGGAAGAGCAGAAAACGGGCGTTTTCCCCGGGGGTGTCGCCGGGTTTGAAGAGGTTCTCCCCGCTGTCCGTGGACAGGGACCAGTTGTCATGTTTCCCGGAGCCGTTGAACCCCGCGAAGGGCTTTTCGTGCAACAGGCAGACCAGCCCGTGACGTTCCGCGACTTTTTTCATGACTTCCATGGTCAACTGATTCTGGTCACAGGCCGTGTTGGCGTCCGTGTAGATGGGGGCCATTTCGTGCTGTGACGGCGCGACTTCATTGTGTTTCGTTTTCGCAAAAATGCCCAGCTCCCACAGGGATTCGTCAAGGTCACGCATATAGGCGGCCACGCGGGGACGAATCGCGCCATAGTAATGGTCGTCAAGTTCCTGTCCGCGGGGCGGTTTCGCGCCGAAGAGCGTACGGCCGGTGAGGCGCAAGTCCTGCCGTTTCCGGTACAGTTCCCGGTCAATGAGGAAATATTCCTGCTCGGGTCCAACCTGCGGAATGACGCGTTTTGTAGTCGTGTCGCCGAAGAGGCGGAGAATACGGACCGCCTGCCGGGAGACCTCGTCCATGGAGCGGAGCAGAGGCGTTTTTTTGTCCAGCGCGTGGCCGGAGTAGGAACAGAACGCGGTCGGAATACACAGGGAGCCTTCCTTAATAAAGGCGAAGGACGTGGGGTCCCACGCGGTATAGCCGCGGGCCTCGAAGGTGGCGCGAAGGCCGCCGGACGGGAACGAAGAGGCGTCCGGCTCGCCCCGGACGAGTTCCTTTCCGGAGAACTCCATCAGGACGCGTCCGCCGCCGATTGGGGCAATAAAGCTGTCGTGTTTTTCGGCGGTGACGCCGGTCATGGGCTGGAACCAGTGTGTAAAATGGGTGGCGCCGCGCTCCACGGCCCACTGCTTCATGGCCTGCGCGATTTCGTTCGCCGTGGACAGGTCCAAGGCGGTCCCGCCCGTGACGCAACGCTTCCACGCGCCGTAAGAGGCCGCGGAGAGCCGTTCTTTCATCGTCTGTTCGTTGAACACCATGCTTCCGAACAGTTCCGGGAGTTTGCGAGTTTCTGACATATTCTGTCCCCCTTTGCAATCAACCCAGCCATTCTAACAGCACGCCGGGAAAATTACAAGCGTTTTTTCCTGTCATTGTCCGGAAAAAAATACCAGACGGCTGTCCGCCGTCCGGGGAACGGGTCAGGATTCCGGGGCGGCCGGGGCCGGGGCCGGAAGCGCGTAGAGGCGGCTGTAGTCCTCATACATACGCTCTATTTCCTGCTGGTGTCCCTGCCCGTTATGGTACAGGCTGGCGTGGGTCTGGAAGGAATTCTGGTGCAGTTCAATGGTCGTCAGGGCGACATTGGAACAGTGGTCGGAAATGCGTTCCAAGTCGGTGAGAAGGTCATTGAGGGAGATTCCCTGCGTCATGGTACAGATTCCCGCCTTCATGCGCTCCACGTGACGGTTTTTGATGTCGTCCTGCAAGCCGTCAATCACTTCTTCGAGCGGTTCCACGCGCCGGGAAAGCGTCAGGTCGTCCCCGATAAACGACCGCATGGTGATGGACAGAATTTCCGTCAACGCGTTTTGCATGACTTTCAGCTCCGCGAGCGCGGCGCCGGTAAACGCGCTGTCCTGTTCCTGCATATGCCCCATGACCTGCACAATGTTCAGGGCGTGGTCGCCAATTCGCTCAAAGTCCGTGATACAGTGGAGGAAGCGCGTAAACTGCTGATTCTGTTCCGTGGTCAGTTCGCGTTTGGAGGCCTTCAGAATATAGGTGCCAAGCGCGTCCTCATAACGGTCCGTGAGCTTTTCGAGCTTGGCCACGCGCTTCGCTTTTTCCTCGCTGTACTGCTCTATGGTCTCCATGGCCAGTATGACGCTCTGCTCAGTCAGTCCGGCCATTTTATGAATGGCCGTCCGGCACTGTTCCAGCGCGAGGGGCGGATACGGAAGAAAGCGCTCTTCAAATACGGGACCCTCTTCTTCCTCTTCGGTTCCGGCCTCATCCTTGACAATGGCGCAAGTCAGTTTTGCGAGCGGGGCCGTCTGCGGCGCGAGAAGGACCACGCACAGGAAACGGTAAAACGTATTCAGCGCGGCGATGTGGACAGTCGTCAGGGTCGCGCTCATAAACGGGTAATGGACAAAGGCGTTTGAGGTATAGAAGAGGGTGCCAATGACGGCCGCGCCGATCACCTGAATGATCAGGTATACCAAGGCGGAGCGGCGGGCGTCCACGGTGGCCCCGGCGGCGGCCATCAGGACCGGCAACGCCGCGCCCACGCCGATACCCATAATCAGCGGAAAGGCCGTGGCGAACGTGACGGCCCCGGTAATGGCGAGCGCCTGTAAAATGCCGACCGCCGCGGAGGCGCTTTGTAAAACGGCGGTGAACAGGACGCCGGCGAGAAAGCCGAACAGCGGATTGGAGAAGGACGTCAGCAGGGCCACAAACGCCGGAATTTCCTTCAAGGGCGCGACGGCTCCGCTCATGGCGCTCATACCGAACATCAGTACCGCGAAGCCCATCATGATATCGCCGATATGTTTATGGGTTGCGCGTTTGGCAACGGTCCGGACAATGATACCGGCAATGGCAATCAGGCCCGTGAGGGTGGACGTGGACAGGAGCGACACCCAGCCGCTGCCGCCGCTGATGTCCGACAGACAGATGACCCATCCGGTCACGCTGGTGCCCAGTATCGCGCCCAAGATGATACTGATGGCCTGTTCAAAGCGCATCATGCCGGAGTTGACGAAGCCAACGACCATGACGGACGTGGCGGAGGAGGACTGAATCACGGCCGTAACGCCGGTACCCAGTAAGATACCCTTCAGTTTAGTGTTGGTCAGCTTGTAGAGCAGGCTTTCCAGACGGTTCCCGGCGACCCGTTTCAGGCTGTCCCCCATAAGGGACATACCGAACAGAAACAGCGCAACGCCGCTTAGCAGAGAAATGACATTGGAAATGTCCATAAAGACCCCTTCCTTTGACGCGTGGTGTGGAGCTACTATGTCATCAGCCGGTAGAAGTAGCTGTCATTGTAAGTGGCGTAAAGCCGGAACCGCGCATTATTATTTCATAGCGCGTTTCAAAAGTCAAGGGGCGCGGCGGGAAAATGTCGCCTGACAGGCTTTCCGGCGCGAAAGAAAAGGCCCCGTCCGGTAAGCCCGGACAAGGGCCGCTTTTCATTCCGTCATTCCAGAATATAAACCGTACAGGAACGGCGTCCGAATTTCTGCATTCCGCTGTAGCTCTCGAAATAAAGGTCAATGACGTTGCCAAACACGCCGGTGTCCTCCGCCACGGAGTAACCGTACTCGTAACCGCCGCTGGCGACAATATACATCTTCGTACCCAGTTTGATGACCCGTCTGTCTACCGCGACAACGCCCTTGTGAACCTTCGTGCCGCTGGCCGTGATGGTGCCTACCTTGGGTTCGTTCTTGTTGTAGGCGGTGGCGGTCATGTTCTTGATGGCCTTGAACTTGACGGTGCGTCCGGATTGGAAAATCAGCGTTCCGCCGCCGTTGCTGTTCTTGCGCACGTCCACGAGTTTATCCATGGGCAGGCTGGAATTGTTGGCGGGCGTCTTAATGACGGGTTCCGGGTCGGGTTCGGGAATCGGAGCGGGTTCCGGCTCGGGTTCGGGCTGCGGCTCCACGCCGTATTCCACGATTTTGTCCACGGCGTTGTTCGTGGCCTCTTCGACCAGCTGACGGGAGAGCATTTCCCCGCCCGACCATGTGACTTCATACACACAGGTCCGTTCGCCGTCCTTGCCCTCCTGTACGACCTGTTCCGTACCGACAGGAATCTTGTCGTTCGGCACGCGTACGGTCTCGTGAGGCGCGGGCATGGTCTCGCGGTCATAGTATGTCAGGTCCTCGGAAATGACGACTTCCACGTTGTTTTCGTCCTTGACCTGAATCGAAATCATTTCCAGCGGAGACATTTCCACGTGCATACGGTCCAGCAGGGCGGAGACCCGTTCCTCCCGGGAGACCACGGTCAGGACCTCATCGCCGTGCCGGATGGTGACGTCCTGTCCCTCGGTCAGAATCACGTCCCGGCTCGAACCGGTTTCCGTGAGGTAGACCTGTTTGGAAGCCAGCGCGGAGACGTAAGCGTCCTCTTTCAGTACGATTGCTTTGTCCTCAATGCCGGTGAGAATATAGAGCGCATCGGCCCAGCCGGCGGCGGACAGCGCGGAGAACAGAACGACCAGCGCGGCGGAGAGCGTAACCACATGATGAAGCCATGACCAGCGGCGCTGTCCTCTCTGTTTTCTGCTTTCCATGTTACAATTCCTCCAGTCGTTTTTCAACGGTTCCCGGGAGCGGTTCGCGTCCGCCGGGAAACAACTTGTAACCATTTGTTACTCTTTTTACATTGCGCACAGTATACCCCCAAACGGCGGATTTGTCAAGCAAAAAACTGGAAATTCGTCCAAAATTACACGAAATCCGGGAAAAGTAAAAAATTGGGATAGGAAATCGGAAACAAATTTCAGTGAAAAAGTGACAAAAGAGTTACATTCAGCTACAATCCGGAAAGGTTTTTGAAATTATTTCAAAATTGTTACAAATGCAAAAAACAGAGGCCCGGACGCCCCCTTTTTCCGGCGTTCGGACGGAACCGCGCATAAAAAAGCCCTTCCCGGGACGGGAAGAGGCGGCGTTACGTCGCGGCGTCTCCGCAGAGCGCGAAGGCGGCCCCCATGACCAGTTTGTCGGACGTCTTTAAAAGTTCCTCTTTGGGGAGGGACATTCCGCGGTCAAACCATGTTTTCATCAGTCCGGTCAGCCCGAAGGCCACGAAGCTGGAAAAGTACGACAACTGCTCCTCCGTGAGCACGGAATAACGGTGCGCAATCAACCGGCGTCCGTTGGTACAGGTCAGTCGCTGGATTCCCTCCAAGAAGCCGCTGCACGAGTCATTCTTGAACAGGGTCGCGCACGCTTCCCGGTGCGCCAAGACATAGTCAAGAAGCGGCTCAAACAGGGGCCGTAAGGAATTTCCTTCCATGGCCTCCTGTAAATGCGCGTCCACGAGGGCCTGCGCCTCGTTGAGCATATCCTCTTCCACGCTGCGCATAAGCGCGGTAGTGTCGGGGTAGTGCAGATAAAACGTACCCCGGTTCACGTCCGCGCGCTCGGTGATGTCCCGGACGGAAATCCGGGAAAAGCCCTTTTCCCGTAAAAGGTCCATGAAACCCTGTTTCAAGAGCTTGCGGGACCGTCTGGCGCGGCGGTCCCCGGAAACTTCCGCCATACAAGTCGCCTCCTGACAGAACACGGGGAATGTTTCGCCTGAAAAATTCCCCTTGCCTTTTCTCCACAGACGTATTATAATATGCGCCTGTAGAAAAATCAACAGTTTTTTTTTAATCGACACTTGTCTATGAAAGGAAGTATATCCATGTCGGTCCGGAGATTAAAACGTCTGTTCTCCTTTGCGCTGGCGATCCTGCTGACGCCGGGGACCGTACACGCCGCGCAAATAGTCGACAACGGCGTACAGCCCGCCTGTGACGAAGCGTACTATGCCACCACCGACTATTACGGCAACCTGACCAACGGAAGCGTTGTAAAGAGTTACGCCCTGCGCGGCGCGTCCTCTCTCACCGATTACGGCGTTTATGATGAGGTCGTCAACCTGACGGACGGCTCCGCGCCAGTCCGGCACAAGGACCGCCTGACGTTCCGTTTCGGACAGGACGCCCCCGCCCGCTTCTACTTTGAGGGGAAAACCAAGGAACCCTTCGCCAATCTCCCGTGGACGCTGTCCGTACATTACGTCCTGAACGGCGTGCCGGTCAAGGCCGAGGAGCTTTCCGGCAAAACCGGCCTTGTGGAAATCAACGTGGACGCCGTGCCCAACGAGTCCGCCAGCGATTACGCGCGCTATAACTACATCCTGACCGCCGCCGCCGTGTTCAATCAGGACGACATTTTGTCTCTGGAAGCCCCCGGCGCGCAGACGCAGTTAATCGGCAATCTTCGGGCGGTCCTGTTTCTGGCCTTCCCCGGAGAGGAGCAGCATTTTTCCATCCGGGTCGGCGCGGACAGTTTTTCCTTCGGCGGCATGACGTTCATGATGGTTCCCGCCACGCTCTCCCAACTGGACGAAATCGCCAAACTCAGCGAAAAAAAGACGGACTTGGAGGACAGTTATCATGAACTCTCCGACAGTCTCGATACCGTGCTGGACACCTTCCACAGTATGCAGAGCAACCTTTACGAAACCGCCAACGGCCTTGATAAACTGGAGGACGCCCGGCAGACCATTTCCGCCGGAAAGGGAAACGTCTACGGCGCGCTCGACCGGGTACAGATTGACCTTGCAACGCTCGCGGGCGCGCTCAGTCCGGTGACGCGCCACGCGGAGGAGGCGGAAGCGTTCCTGACCGACAGCCGGAAGGCCCTGAACGCGCTTGTGGACACCGTCTTACAGATGAACGGCAAACTCTCCGGACTGGAAGAGTCCCTCAAGGAACTGGAAAGCGGGATGGGACGTATGGAAAGCGGCCTGTCCGGTATCGAAAGCGGCCTGACGGGACTGGAAAAAAGTCTGGTCGGCGTGGAACTGGCCTTGGAGGACACGGCCAGCGGCCTTGACGACACCGCGGGCAGTCTCACCGCCGTTGACACCGGTTTGACGGACGTGGAAACCGGTCTGGAAGCCATGGAACGTGACCTTTCCGGCACGGAAAGCGGGATGGAAAGTCTGGAAAGCAACTTGGAAGCGCTCGAAGGCGGTCTGGAAGTGCTCGAAAACGGCCTGAAAGACTTGGAAGGCGGCACGGAGAGCGTCAAGCGGATTCTGAAAGACGCGTACGACTTGCGGGTCAGTCTGGACGAACTCGGCAACGCGTTGAGCAACACGGGCGTTCCCGAACGTTCCACTTCCTCCATCGCCGATTCCAGCGCCATCGGCCTGACGCAGAGCGACCTTGACAACGTAAGCCAGATTGCCGCCCTGTACAACCTGACCGCGGCGGGCGCCACCCCTAACGAAACCGCCTTCTATACCGCCATGCTTACTGCGCAGGGCCAGAACGCCGAAACCGCCGCACAGCTCGCCGCGCTGTTCCAGTCGGGCAACGCGGCCGCCATTGAGGCGCAGGGCCTTACCGAAGTCTACCAGACCTTACAGGCCCTCTATCACGCCCCCGATTTTCAGACGTTCGCCGCCGCGATTCTCCAACAGCGCGGTTATACCGCCGCCGATGCGAAAACCACCGCCAAACAGATGGAACAGCTCTGGACCCTCTACCAGACCCCGGAAGGCTCCGCCGCGCTGGAACTGCTCCTTTCCTCCATTGGCAACATCAACCGTAACATCAGCGGCGTGGCCGGGAGCGCGAACCGTACGCTGGACGATGTTTCCAGCATGGCCGCCAATGTCATGTGGGACCTCTCGGAACTGTGCAAGGAGCTGGACGACCTCATGGACATGGTAGACGATACGCGGAAAGTTTCCGAAATCCTCCGCGACACGTCCGGCGATTTGCGCACGCTTTCGGGCAGTCTCCGGGACACGTCCGGCGATTTGCGCGCCGTGCTGTCCGACTTGCGCGGCACGTCCGGCGATTTGCGCGCCGCCTCCGCCGCCTTGCGCGGCGCGACCGGTCCGCTGGGCGATACGCTCCGCAGTCTCGCCGATTTGCTGGAAACGCTGACCAACGCCTCGAAACATTTGCGCGGTACGCTCGCGTCTTTGCGCGGCACGTCCGGGACGCTCCGCGATGTGTCGGCCACGGCCCGCGCGGCCTCGGGGAAAGTACGCGACACGTCCGCCGTACTCCGCGCCGCCCTCTCCGATACGGACGCTCTGCGGGACGTTCTCAACGCCTACGAACCCTCCGCGCGTTCCGCGCTCGAAACGCTCAAAAGTCTGAGCGGCGTTTCCACGGCCTCTATACGCGACATTAACGACCTGATTGCCCGTACGGAAACCCTCCTGAAGTCCGGCGGCGACAAACTCGACACCGGCACAAAGGACACCTTAAAGGGCCTGACTTCCACCATCCGCAAGGCCGCGGACGGTATGGACAGCACCAAGGACTTGCAATCGGCCAAAGACACCATTACGGACTTGATAGAGGACACTTGGGACGATTACTCCGGGGACGTCAACAACCTGTTGCAAATGGATTCCACGGCGGAGGCGCAGTCCCTGACCTCCCCCGACAACCCCGCCCCGCAGAGCGTGCAAATTCTGATCCGTACGCAGGAAATAGAAGCCGCCGACGATACGCCGGCCCCCGAGAATACCGCACCCGAAACCAAAGGCAGTTTCCTTTCCCGTCTGGGCCGGATGTTCCTTGACTTCTGGCACGCCGTGACCGGTATTTTCCGCTGAGGAGGCCCGGCCATGATTGAAAAAATTGCCCGTTGGCTGACCCGGAAACCCGCCCTTGTCCTGACGGTTGCCGTCCTGTTGATGATTCCCTCCGCGCTGGGCTATGTCGCCACGCGCGTCAACTATGACATTCTCTCGTACATTCCCGCCGAACTGCCCGCCTCCCGGGGCGAAAAACTTTTGGAGGACCCCTTCAATATGGCCGCCACCAATATGCTGATTGTCGAAGGGATGCCCGCCGGATACGCGAACGACCTTGTGCGGGATATCAAGGACGTGGAAGGCGTGTCCAACGTCCTGTGGCTGAGCAACCTTGTCGGCATACAGTTTCCGGTGGAGATGATTCCGGCGCAGTTCCGGGATATGTTCTTTTCCGGCAACGCCACCATGATGTTAGTACAGTACGACCACCCCGGCGCGTCCAACGAGACCATGACCGCGATTGAAAACGTACGCAAACTGTGCAACGAAAAATGCTTTCTGGCGGGCTTCTCCGTGGTCACGAAGGACACCCGCGACATCATGGAAGGCGAACTGCCGTTTTTTATTGGCCTTGCGGTTCTGCTGGCGCTCGTGTCCCTGTCGCTGTGTCTGGAATCGACCGTACTGCCGCTCGTGCTGATGATGAGTATCGGAATTGCCGTGGTGTACAATCTCGGCACCAACGTTCTGTTCGGGGAAATCTCGTTTATTACGAAAGCCATCGCGGCCGTGTTACAGCTGGGCGTCACCGTGGACTATTCCATTTTCCTGTACCACCGTTACGTGGCGGAGCGGCCGAACTACGCCGACCGCCGGGACGCTATGGCACAGGCCGTGGTAGCGGCGTTCCGTTCGCTCTCCGGTTCCAGTATGACGACCATCGCCGGATTCCTCGCGCTGTGCTTCATGCGGATGACGCTGGGCCGGGACCTCGGAATTGTCATGGCAAAGGGCGTGGTTCTGGGCGTCACGACCGTGATACTGGTCCTGCCGTCCTTCCTGCTCCTGTTCGACAACTGGATTGAGAAGCACCGTCACCCGGTCCTGATTCCCGACTTTAACAACGTCAACGTCCGGATTCTCCGTCACTACCGTTTTCTGCTTGCGGCAATGGCGCTGATGGTGTTGCCGTCCGTGTACGCCTCCAGCCGCGCGGAAGTCTATTACCAGATTGACGCCTCCCTGCCGCAAGATATCGCCTCCATTGTCAGCAACAACAAGCTCAAGGCCGACTTCGACATGGCAACGTCCCACTTTATCGTGCTCCGGGACGACCTGACCGCCGCGCAGATGAGCGACATTGAAAAGCGGATGGAAACCATGCCCGGTATTACGTCCGTGGTCTCGTATCATAAAATGCTGGGAACCGGTCTGCCGGATTTCTTTATCCCGTCCAGCGTGAAAGAGATGTTGAAACAGGGCGGCTATCAGCTCATGATGGTAAACTCGTCCTATTCGACCGCCACGGACGAAATCAAGAAGCAGATGGAGGATATGCGGACCGTTTTACAAACCTACGACCCGGAAGCCATGATTACCGGAGAGGGCGCGCTGTATCAGGGCCTCATTGACACGTCCGGGCCTGACATCCGCCTGACAAACTTCCTGTCCGTTGCGGCGATTTTCCTGATCATTGCCCTGACGTTTCAATCGGTTTCGATCCCGCTGGTGCTCGTGGCGACCATTGAACTGGCCATTCAGATTAATCAGGGGATCGCCTACTTCACCGGCACGGAAAACTTCTTCCTTGCCCCTGTGATCATCAGTAGTATCCAACTGGGCGCGACCGTGGACTATGCCATTTTAATGACGTCCCGCTTTCAGGAGGAGTTACGCGCCGGGAAATCGCGGACGGAGGCCATACGCATTGCCGCCGATACCTCGGACGCGTCCATCATCACCAGCGCGCTCGTACTGTTCAGCGCGACTTTGGGCGTCTCGTTTATCGCCACCATTGACCTGATCGGCACCATTTGTATCATGTTGGCGCGGGGCGCGGTGATTTCGGCGGTTATCAGCCTGTTCTTTCTCCCGGCGCTCCTGTACGTGTGCGAACCGCTGTTTCAAGTCACCTCTCTGCACTGGCGCACGCCGCCCGAACCGGAATCCGCGGACGTTCCCGTACTGCCCGCGGCGGAGGAGAAATAAAAAGACGCCGCTTCCCGGTTACGGGAAGCGGCGTCTGTGTCACGCAACGGCAAAGCGTATTCCGGCGGACGCGTTTCCGGATACGTCCGGCGCGCGTTCAGTTCGCGGCGGCGATGATTTGGCCGAAGTCCTCCGCCTTGAGGGACGCGCCGCCGATCAGGCCGCCGTCAATATCGGGCTGCGCCAGCAGTTCGGCGGCGTTTTTCGCGTTCATGGAGCCGCCGTAGAGGATGGAGACCGTTTCGGCGGTTTCCGCGCCGAAGAGTTCGCAGAGCGTATCGCGGATCAGCTTACAGACTTCCTGCGCCTGTTCGGACGTGGCGGTTTTGCCCGTGCCGATGGCCCAGATGGGTTCGTAAGCGATGACGACCTTGCCCATGTCGGCGGCGGACACGTTGGAAAGGGCGATCTTAATCTGCGTGCGGATATGTTCGCACATAATGTTGCTCTCGCGCTGTTCGAGGCTCTCGCCCACGCAGAGGATCGGCGTCAAACCGGCGGCCAGCGCCGCGCCGATTTTCAGCGACACGGTCTCGTTCGTTTCGGCGAAATACTCCCGGCGTTCGCTGTGACCGATAATCACGTAAGAAACGCCGAGTTCCTGAAGCATGGCCGCGCTGATTTCCCCGGTATACGCGCCGCTGGCCTTGAAGTGGAGGTTCTGCGCCCCGACTTTGACCTTGCTTCCCTCCGTCACGCGACAGGCAAGGGGCAGATCCACGTAAGGCGTACAAACCACCACTTCACAGGCGGCGTTTTCCGCTTTGGGAAGGACTTCCCCCAAGAGAGCTTCCGCCTCTTTGCAGGTTTTGTTCATCTTCCAGTTTCCGGCGATAATGGTCTTGCGCTTGCTGTTCATGCGTACTCCTCCTTTGTCCGCAATACGGTGTTTTTAGCATAGTACACTTTCCCTGTTTTGTCAATCACTTTATCGGCGAATGTATGCCTGAGCGAAGGGCGCAACGACACCCCTTGCCCCGGTTACGCCGCGGCGTACAGGGGGAAAATTGATGAAAAATATTGGTTGCATTTCCCGCTTTGATGTGATACGATAGCCGCGCTTAAAATTCCGGGGCCGTTTTGTTCCGAGGAGATGGTTATAATATGTATGAGTTACTACCCAATTTTCTGATCCTTCTGATTTTTCTGGTCTTTTACCAGTCCATGCCCCGCCTGAAAAATCAGCAGAACCGGACCTTTCTGGCCTTGATGGTCTTACAGCTCCTTGTGCTCCTTGCCGATACCGCCGCCGGGGTCCTGCCGTCCGTGTGGGGATTCCTTGCGCGCGGGATCTATGACGTCCTGTTTCCGCTGGGCGCTTACGCGTTCTTTCTGCTCATCGGCTCGATTCTCCGCCTGAAGCCGGACGAGGCTCCATGGCGGCGGCTGGCCCCGCTGGCCCTGATTTTCGCGTTCTTCGCGTGCGCGATATTCAACCGGAACATTCCGCTGGACCTCTGCGCCGCCCTTTACGCCGTCCTCTCCCTGTTCCTCATCTTCCGCTTCTCGAACCGCCTGAACCTGTACGAACGCGTCAGCGCGGCGGTCAGTCAAGTTCTTTTGCTGGGAGGAAACCTGATACATATCTTTGTCCCGTCTCACCTGATTGTCAGCACGGTCAGCCTGATGTCGGTCATCATGCTTTTTCTCGCGTTCCAGAATCCCCACCTGTATATGTCCAACCGTGGGGACACGTTCAATATACGGGCGTTCCGGGACGTCATGGAGGAGAAAATACGGAGAAATTCCTATCGCCTTCTGTCCTTCGCGCTCCGTGACTATATTGATATGCGCGGGATTTACGGCGGATCGCAGATGGACCGCGGCGTGTCCATGATTGGGGACTTTCTGGTGAGGACGTACCCCGAGTACCAGATATTCTATCTCCGCAGCGGGCGCTTTACCATACTGGGGCCGGAGAATATGGACTGGAGCCAGCTTCAAAACGAAATCCGCGAACGTTTTCAGGCCCCGTGGATCGCGGATGACGCCGAACTGGACCTGAGCGTGTTGTTTATTCAGGTGGAGCCGGAGACCGGACTGGACAGCGTGGACAGAATTTTAAACTACCTGTTCCTCGCCTTTGAGAACGCGGAGGACACCGTGTCACGCCCGGACGGGCTGATTGAAGCGGACAGCATCCGGAAAATCGACCGTCAGGTGGAAATCAAGCGTTCTCTGGACCGCTGTCTGGAACGCAATGAGGTGGAAATCTTCCTACAGCCGCTCATAAACAGCCGGAGCCGTACGCTGGCCGGCGCGGAGGTCCTCTGCCGTATCCGGGACGAACAGGGAAACTTGATTTCCCCCGCCGTATTCGTCCCCATCGCGGAACGCAACGGCTGTATTAACCTCATGGGCGAACAGGTGCTGGAAAAAGCCTGCCAGTTCGTACGGGACCACAATCTGGAAGAAATCGGCCTGTCATGGCTCAACGTGAACCTGTCGCCCATTCAGTGTATGAGGAAGGACTTAAGCGAACGTTTTTCGACCATTCTGTCCCAGTACGGGGTCTCTACGGACATTATTCATCTGGAAATCACGGAGCAGTCCGTGATGGACATTTCCCTGCTTGAACAGCAGATTCAGATTTTACGGGGAATCGGCTTCCGCTTCTCTCTGGACGACTACGGAAGCGGCTACTCCAACCTGTCGCGGGTGAAACAATACCCCTTTGCCAACATCAAACTTGACATGGGCATTGTGTGGGACTACATCCGGGACAAGGACGTGCTGCTTCCCACCATTGTACAGGCGTTCAAGCAGATGGGTTTCAGCGTCACGGCGGAAGGGATCGAAGACGGGACCATGGCGGACGTCATGTCGGAACTCGGCTGTGACTACCTTCAGGGGTATCATTTCTCGAAACCTCTCCCCGTAGAGGAATTTGTCGCGAAATATACCATGTTACGGCAGTACACATGAGGCGTGATGACAGAATGTGACGTGCTCCCCAATCCGGCGCGGCGGCGGGGTCCCTTCCTGACAGACGTCCGAACGGAGCGGACAGCGGTCGTAAAACCGGCACCCGGCGGGCATTTGTTCCAGCGGCGGCACAATGCCTTCTATTGTGGTTAAGTAGTCAACGTCCAAGTCCTGCCGGGGGATGGAGCCTAACAGACACTGTGTGTAGGGGTGCGTGGGACAGGTAAAAATGTCCCGCGCCGTCCCGTACTCCGCCACTTTCCCGGCGTACATGACCAGCACTTTGTCGGCGTTTTCCGCTACAACGCCCATGTCGTGCGTAATGAGCATAACGGCGGTGCCGGTCTCGTCCCGGAGGTCCCGAATCAGGTCCAGAATCTGCGCCTGTATGGTCACGTCCAGCGCGGAAGTCGGCTCATCGGCGATCAACAGGGACGGGTTTGACAGAAGGGCCATCGCTATGAGCACGCGCTGACGCTGTCCGCCCGATAACTGGTGCGGGTATTCCTTCAGGCGGGTTTCGGGAAGCGGTATCCCGACTTTGCGCAGCATTTCGGCGGAGATTCTATGCGCTTCCTTCGCGCTCACTTTCCTGTGGGCGCGCAACGCCTCCCGCATTTGCGTTTCAATCCGGTAAACCGGATTCAGGGACGACATAGGGTCCTGAAAAATCATGGAAATTTTTTGCCCCCGGATCGCCTGCATTTGTCGGGCGGTCTTTTTTGTTAAGTCCTCGCCTTCAAAGAGGATTTGCCCGCCCGCGATGTAACCGGTATACGGGGACAGAAGCCTGATCACCGCGGAGGCGGTCAACGTCTTGCCGCAGCCGGATTCCCCGACCACGCCCAGCGTCTCGCCGCGATTCATAGAAAAGGAAATCCCGTCCACGGCGCTGACTTCCGCACGGTTTCTTAATTTCAGATTTATGGTCAGGTTTTTGACTTCTAAAAGCGTTTCCGGCATAGCCCACACCCCGCTGTCTGATTTCATTGGAACCGGCGTCAAAGTTTCATTTTCGGGTCTAACGTGTCGCGCAGTCCCTGACCGAGAAATTGGAACGACATGATCGTAAGGACAATCAGAAGGCCGCTCGGCGCCCAGACCCACGGCGTACGCGTCAGCACGGACAAATCCTGCGCGGCGGAAATAATGCTTCCCCATGACGCTTGCGGGGGACGGATTCCGGCGCCCAGAAAGGACAGTCCCGACTCCTGTAAAATCGCGCCCCCGGACCGGAACGAAATCGACACAAACACCGGACTGAGTACGCCGGGAAGAATCTCATGGGACAGAATTTCAAAGTCCGTCCGTCCGATACTCACCGCGCCATCGATGTACTCCTTTTCCCGGATGGAAAGCACGTTGCCGTACACCAGCTTTGCGATCACCGGCCAGTCCATGATTCCAATGACCGCGATCAGCGTGCCCGGAGAGGGACTGATGATGGAAAGAAGAATCATGGAGAGAAGCACGCTTGGAAACGACATAAACACGTCCGAAGCGCGCATAATTACCGTTTCGGCCATTCCCCGGTAATATCCCGCGGCCAGTCCCAGCGGAAGGCCAAGCAGGACGCTGATGAACGGGGCCGCCACGCCGACCAGAAGGGACACCTGTCCCCCGTAGAGGGTACGGGCCAACAGGTCCCGCGCCGCGCCGTCCGTGCCCAGCAGGTGTGAGGCCGATGGCGCGGCGAAAAACCCCGCCTGTACGTCCGATGCCACGGGGTCCATACGGAAGAGCGCCGGAAGCAGGTAGACCGCCAGCGCCTCCAACAGCAGAAAAGACAGCCCGATTACCGCGCTTTTGGAGGTCCGGAACTTCTTCCAAAATTCGCTTGAATTCACGGCCTCCTCCTCTCTCAACGGTAGCTGACGCGAGGGTCCAGCAGTCCGTAGGCAATATCCAGAAAAATGTTGGCCAGCAGTACCACGACCGCGATCACCAGCGTGACGCCCATAATCAAGGGCACGTCCCGGTTCCGGATGGCCTCAATCATCAGGGCGCCGATTCCGGGCCAGCCGAAGATTTTTTCCACGATTGCGGCGGAACCCACGAGTTCCGGAATTTCCGCCATAGCCTGTGTCAAGATAGGGGCCACGGCGGTACGCAGACCGTGCTTTAAGATCACTTCCGTTTCGGAAAGGCCTTTTGCGCGCGCGGTGTTCAGGTAGTCCTCCTGAAAAACTTCCAGACACGCGCTCCGGGTCTGTTTGATAAGGTATCCCATTTTGCTGAAAGCGATGATAGAGACAGGCAGAATAAGATGGATGACCAAGTCTCCGAAGGAGGCGTTGCCAACGGTGTGCATACCCATGGAGGGCGTCAGGCGCAGTTTGAACGAAAAGAAGTAAATGAAGGTGATACAGATAATGAAGCGGGGAGCCGTCATGCCCGCCAGCGCGAAGAAGGACGAGAGACGGTCCCACAAAGACCCCGGCCTGTGGGCCGCCATAATCCCGATGGGCAGTCCCAGCAGGACCGCGAACGCCAGACCGGTACCGATCAACAGCGCGGACGGGCCGAAGCGTTGCGCGATGACTTCCCCCACCGGCACCCCGTAACGGTAACTGACGCCAAAATCCCCCCGCAGTACGTTTCGGAGCCACTGGCCGTAACGCGCCCAGACGGGCAGGTCGAGTCCGAGATTGTGCCGGATCGCCTCATAATCCGCGTGGGACATTTCCCCGCCGGAACCGCCCATCACATCCAGCGCGCTGCCCTGTACCAGAGAGAGCAGGGTGTAAATAATGGCCGTGACGATGAACATGGTCAGCATGGCCGACAAAATCCGCTCATAGAGATAGCGTACCATGGCTACGACCTCCTTTCCGGGCCGGAATCAGTTTACGTACCATTCCCAGACGTTATCGTTACACATCAGGGACGCCGAGCCGCGGATGTTGGAAACTCTGGTGGGTTCCACCCAGTATTCCCCGGCGAAATAGAGCGGGATAAACCATGTCTGTTCGGCCAGATACTTTTGGTATTCTTTGACGAGGGCTATTTTCTCTTCCTTGTCAATAGCGTGGCCAATTCGGTCCACATAACTTGCCCGGGCGGGGTCCATGATAAACGAGGCGTTTGTGTTGTTGGCGGGGAATTCCCCCTCAAACCAGAGGGAGTACGCGGTCGCGGAATGTCCGGAAAGGCCCAAGTCATAGATCCCGCTGGTCAGCCCGGAAAACATGGTGGCCACGTCCACAATGACCATTTCCACGTTAATGCCCGCTTCTTTCCACTGTTGCGTAAGCAGGGCGGCGATATTCTCCCGCTTGGAGGCGAAGGCGATGGTGTAGAGACGCCCGTCATAATTCGCTTCCCGGAGCAGGGCTTTCGCCTTTTCGATGTCACGCGGGAAGGCAAGGGAGGGGTCATAATATTCCGTATTCAGCATTTCGTAGCCGTAGGCGGGGTCCGCGACATCCTTGGCGGCGGCTTCTATGATGGCGTCCTTGTCAATGGCGTAATGGAGGGCCTGACGGATTCGGCGATCGGGAATGCCGTTTTCGTTAATCAGGACGTCCATAAAGAAATTCCGCACCAGTCCGTCCCGCACGGTCAGGCCGTTGGCCTCCGCGATGGGCTTGTCGTTCGGGGAGATACTCGAACCCAATTCAATTTGGTCGATTTCGCCGGACATCAGCACCGTCAGGCGGCTGGAGGAGTCGAGGACGCGTAACACCAGTTTGTCCCAGTTGCCGCCGCCGAGGTGGTAGTGCGGATTCGGGGCCAGCACCATTTCCGAGCCGGTCATCTGCGAGACATACACGCACGGGCCGGACCCTACGGGATTGCGCCAGAAATCGGACTTCAAAATGTCGGCCGGACTGACGGAGCCGAGAATATGTTCCGGAAGGACCAGAAATCTCCGGTTGTAGTGCAGAAGGAAGTCTTCCGGGTCGGTACGCTCTTTGAACGTGAACTTCAGGGTTGTGTCGTCCAAGGCCTCCGCGCCGAAGGTTTCCGCGTCCAGCAGTACGCCGTTTTCGTTCGTGCCGGTCAGGATGTGCGTAAACACGCGGGTGGAAAACGCGGAAGCCGGGTCCGCCAGAAGCCGGGCGGTAAAGACCCAGTCATGGGCGGTCACCTTCTGTCCGTCCGACCATGACGCGTTTTGATTGAGGTAAAAAACGGCTTCCGTACCGTCCCCGGCGCTCTCCCAGCGGTCCGCGGCGCGGGGCAGGATTTCCGCGCCCGCCAAGTCCGTGAACACCAGCTTGTCGAAAATCTTGTCATAGAGGGAGAGTTCATACATGGTGGTGGATGAGGAGTAGTAGGGATTAAAGCTCCCCCACGCGGTCGTAAAGGCCATGTTGATAACCTTTTCGGAAGTGTCCGGACCCCGTCCGCAGGCGGTCAGGGCCAGTGCCAGAGACATTGCCAGAATATGCGCGCGTAATCTGCGTTTCATGCGGGCCTCCTGTCTTATAAGCCGGGGTAACGCGGGCAAGCACTGCTATGCGTGGTTCCGTCCGAACGTTTTAAGGGGGTCAGGGCGCGTTCGCCTTTAGAACAGCCCTCCGTTGCGTACAGGCACCTGCTCCGGAACACACAACCCGAGGGGATGTACACCGCCCCGGCGGCATCGCCCCGGAGAATGACGCGCTTCCGCTCCTGACGGATGTCCGGAACGGGATTCGCCGAGAGAAGCGCCTTTGTGTACGGATGTACCGCGCGGTCGAAGATATCGCGTTTCGTGCCCTCCTCCACAATCCGGCCCAGATACATCACGGCCACGCGGTCGCAAAGGTAGCGGACATTTCCGAAGTTGTGGGAGATGAACAGATAGGACAGCCCCCGCTCCCGTTGAAGCCGTTTCATCAGGTTCAAAATCTGGCCTCTGACGGACACGTCCAGCGCGCTGACCGGTTCGTCGCAGACGACCAGCTCCGGACCCGATATGATGGCCCGCGCGATTGCGATTCTCTGCCGCTGTCCGCCGGACATCTCGTAAGGGTACTTCTCCAAAAACGACCGGTCCATGCCAATGACATCCAGCATTTTGCGTACTTTGTCCATGCGCTCGTGAGGCGCGCCAATGTCCATGACGTTCAGCGGAGCGGAGAGCAGTTCGCGGACCGTCTCCCGGGGGTTGAGGGACGCGTACGGGTCCTGAAAAATCATTTGTATCCGGGGGCGCAAGGGGCGCATTTGTCTGGCCGACAGGCGCGTCACATCCGTGTCGCCGTAGAGGATCCGGCCGTCCGTGGCGGGAAGGAGTTTCATAATGATCTTTGCGAGCGTGGTTTTGCCGCAGCCGGACTCCCCGACCAGTCCAAGCGTTTCCCCCTTCGGGATGGCGAACGAGATATTGTCCACCGCTTTCAAGAGCCGCTTTTCCCGGTACAGTCCCCTGCCGCTTACCGTGATGGGAAAATACTTTTTCACGCCGGACACGGTCAGCACCGTTTCAGGCATCTGTTACACCCCCTTTTGGGAATATTTTATCACAGAACCGTCCCGCTGACAATAGGAATTGTATCATTTTTATAAAAACGTCCCGGCTTCCAGTTTCAGGGAAAACCGGGACGCGTTCGCGTTCAGTCTTTCTTTCCGCGCACCCAGCGCAGACCCCAGTGGAACGCCTCGTCCATATTATTGTGACCCTTGAAAAAACGCACCACTTTTTCTACGCTTAACGTCTCGTCATGGTCATTTTCCAACAGGGCAATCGCGCACATCCCCAGATTGGAGCCGTATTCGTCCATGCGTACGATCACTTCCTGACCGTCCGCGCCCCTGACCGTTACCACGCCGCTGGCTTCCTTCCAGTTGGCCGCGCCGTCATAGATGAAGGTATAGACCAGAATCCGGCGGATCAGGGAGACTTTGTTTCCGTTGACCCGCAGATTTTCCCCGTTTACGGACGCGCCGGTCCGGTCATCGCCGTCCAGCACGATATAGGGCGGCTTGGAATAGTTCCCGAACGCCTTGCCCAACGCCTGCACACAGCCCTTCGTGCCGTCCTTCAACTCGAACAGACAGCCCAAATCCAAGTCCACCGCGGCGTGACGCGTTCCGAACAGTCCGCCGCGTCCGGTCGGCTGGTTCCAGTTCAGATTGATGACGATTTCCCCAAGATTCTTTCCGCGCTTCTGTAAGCTGACTTTCTGCCCCTTCCGGAGTTCCACCTTTTTCGGGGGCGGCGGGGGGACGGGGTCCGTTGGAGACGGGGCGGGGGCCGTACGCTTTACGGGCGCGGGGTCCGCGTGCGGTTCCGGAGCGGCTTCTTCCCCGCCGTAGGACCGCAACAGGTCGCCCAAGCCGCCGTTGAACCCGCGCGCCACCGCCGAAAAACGCCACCCGTTTTTGCGGTAAAGTTCCATGGAGATAATCGCGCGTTCATTGAGGAAGTCCGTCCCGGTCAGGCGCATTTGCAACGCGGCGCTTCCGTCCTGCCAGAGTTCCAGCGTATGGGACTCGATACCGCCCATGACGCCCTTCCCGCCGTCAATGGAGACCGTAAAGACCAGTTTGTCAATAGAGGGCGGCAGACGGTCCAGCGACAGCGTAAACAACGCGCCCTGTTTGGTCGGGTCGTAGCGGATTTCGCCGCCCGGGGACTGAATCTGGTTGTAAAAGACCATGTAGCGGTCATCGGAGAGTTTTCCGTCCGCGTCCACGCCAAAACAGCAGTAGTCGTACACATCCCGGCCGCTCACGGACATGGCCACCGCCATTTCCCGGCCCGTGTTGACGTACTGGTCGAGTTTCCCGCGCATTCCTCTTTGGATGTTCATGACAGTTCTCCTCTCTGGATTCCGTACGAAAAAAAGGCGGGGAAGGTTCCCCGCCCTCCGAAACGTAAGGCGCGGTCAACCGCGGCTCTGACGGTTGACGGGTGACAGGCTTTCGAGCCATTGCCGGAAGGACGCCGGTTTCCTCGTCTGGATGAGGACCACGCCGGGACCCGTAAAGCGGCACACCAGCGCCTCCCCGGAAATCATGCTGGATATCCAGCCGCCGGCCGCCTTTTCGATACGATAATCCATGTAGTCGGGCCACGCGACAAGGTGACCGTTGTCGACTACAAGCTGTTCGCCGGCCGCAAGATTGATGGAGTGAATCGCGCCGAAACTGCTCAGAAAGACGGTGCCGCTCCCGTGGACGTCCAGCACGAAGAGGCCTTCCCGCGAAAAGAGGCCCTGCATGAGATTCTGCATGGCGGTTTCCACCACGATACCGGACGTGGAAGCAAGGAAGCCGTCCTTCTGCACCCGCAGATGATAACTGCCGTCCAGTTCCACGTCCACAATCCCGCCCAGAGAGGACGGGCCGAACAGGACTTTTCCCGGACCCCGCGCGGCCCGGATGGTCTGAAAGAAGAACTTTTCCCCGGCCAGAAACTTCCGCGCCAGTCCGCCCAGCATACTGCCGTTCGTGGAGCCTTCCACCTCGAGCGCGCCGGACATGGCGATCATGGCGTCCGATTCGGCGTTGACGGATTCGCCCTGCGCCAGCTCACAGCGCACTACCGGAAACGCGTTTCCGTAAAGAATTTCGTATTTCATGATACGTTCACCCCATAATTCAGTCCCAGCGCGCGCAAGCCGCCCTGAAAGCCGTTTCCAATGGCGTTGAATTTCCACTCGCCGCGGTTGCGGTAGAGTTCCCCCACGACTAAAGCGGTCTCAATCGAGTAATCTTCCCCAAGGTCATAGCGTACCAGTTCCTTACGGTTGGTTTCGTCCATGACCCGGATATAGGCGTTACTGACCTGTCCGAAGTTCTGTTTGCGGCTCTCGGCCTCGTAAATGGTAACCGTAAAGTCGATTTTGTCAATAGACGCGGGAACCTTGCTCAAATCCACGCGGATTTCTTCATCGTCCCCTTCCCCGATACCGGTCCGGTTGTCGCCCATGTGCTCCACGCCTCCGGAAGCGTGTTTCAGGTTGCCGTAAAACACGAAATCGGCGTCGGACGTT
>JAFSRH010000024.1 GCA_017446225.1 Oscillibacter sp. | reverse complement strand
GAAAAGAGGTTGATTTTCCGGGAAAGGTTCGGTATAATAGGGGTACTTTCTCTGGAGAGGAAGTCTGCCAGTGTATCGGGCGGAAGAACTAAGGGAGGAATGGAACATGGGGAAGAAATACTGCTACCTGTTCACCGAAGGCAATGCGGATATGCGGAAACTGCTGGGCGGCAAAGGCGCCAATCTGGCGGAAATGACGAACATTGGTATGCCGGTTCCGCAGGGCTTCACCATCACCACCGAAGCCTGTACGCAGTATTACGAGGACGGACGCCGGATCAATGACGCCATTACCGCCGAAATTATGGAGTATGTCGGCAAAATGGAGGAAATCACCGGAAAGCAGTTCGGCGACACGACCAATCCGTTGCTGGTGTCGGTCCGTTCGGGCGCGCGCGCGTCCATGCCCGGAATGATGGACACGATCCTGAATCTGGGCCTGAACGAACAGGTCGTAGAAGTGCTGGCGCGCAAGTCCGGAAATCCCCGCTGGGCGTGGGACTGCTACCGCCGGTTCATTCAGATGTACTCCGATGTCGTCATGGAAGTGGGCAAGAAGTATTTTGAACAGCTCATTGACCAGATGAAGGAAAAGAAGGGCGTCAAGCAGGATGTCGAACTGACCGCCGAGGACCTCAAGGAACTGGCCATGCAGTTCAAGGCCGAGTACAAGGAGAAAATCGGCGAGGACTTCCCGTCCGACCCGAAGGAACAGCTCATGGGCGCGGTCCGTGCGGTGTTCCGCTCTTGGGACAACCCCCGCGCGAACGTCTACCGTATGGACAATGACATCCCCTACTCTTGGGGCACGGCGGTAAACGTACAGTCCATGGCGTTCGGCAACATGGGCGATGACTGCGGCACGGGCGTTGCCTTTACGCGCAACCCCGCCACCGGCGAAAAGAAACTCTTTGGCGAATTCCTGACCAACGCGCAGGGCGAGGACGTGGTAGCCGGCGTGCGCACGCCCATGCCCATCAGCGAAATGGAACAGAAGTTCCCGGAGGCGTTCAAGCAGTTTAAGGAAGTCTGCGAGCGGCTGGAAAAGCACTACCGCGACATGCAGGACATGGAATTCACGGTCGAGCATGGCAAGCTGTATATGCTCCAGACGCGTAACGGCAAGCGTACCCCCGCCGCCGCGCTGAAAATCGCCTGTGACCTTGTCGATGAGGGCATGATTGACCGTCAGAAGGCCGTCACGATGATTGAGCCGCGTTCTTTGGACGCGCTTCTCCATCCGCAGTTTGACGCGGAAGTGCTCAAGAAGGTGGAGCCGATCGGAAAGGCGCTGGGCGCGTCCCCGGGCGCGGCAAGCGGTAAAATCGTGTTCACCGCCGAGGACGCCAAAGAGTGGGCGGCGCGCGGAGAGCAAGTCGTTCTGGTGCGTCTGGAAACTTCCCCGGAAGATATCGAGGGCATGAAATCCGCCGAGGGCGTGCTGACGGTGCGCGGCGGTATGACCTCTCACGCCGCCGTTGTGGCGCGCGGTATGGGCCGGTGCTGTGTCTCCGGGTGCGGGGCCATTACCATGGACGAGGCCAACAAGCAGTTTACGCTTGCCGGAAAGACCTATCACGAGGGCGACTGGATTTCCCTTGACGGCTCCACGGGCAACATCTATGACGGCGCGATTCCGACCGTGGACGCCGACATTGGCGGCGAGTTCGGGCGCGTGATGGCGTGGGCGGACCACTTCCGCCGCCTGAAAATCCGGGCCAACGCCGACAACCCCCATGACGCCGCGCAGGCGCGGAAATTCGGCGCGGAAGGCGTGGGCCTGTGCCGTACCGAGCATATGTTCTTCGGCGGGGACCGTATTACCGCTATGCGGGAAATGATTTGCTCCAACACCAAGGAGGAGCGCGAAAAGGCCCTTGCCAAACTCGAACCCATGCAGCAGAGCGACTTCGAGGGCATTTACGAGGCCATGGAGGACCATTCCGTTACCATTCGCTTCCTTGACCCGCCCCTTCACGAGTTCGTCCCCACGGACGAGGAGGAAATCGCCTTCATGGCCAAGGACATGGGCAAGAGCGTGGAGGACATCAAAGCGGTCATTGCCTCCCTTCACGAGTTCAACCCCATGATGGGCCACCGCGGGTGCCGTCTGGCGATTACCTATCCGGAAATTGCCGTCATGCAGACGCGCGCCGTCATCAAGGCCGCGCTGGCGGTCCATGAACGTCACCCCGCGTGGAGCATGGTTCCGGAAATCATGATTCCGCTGGTCGGGGACGTCAAGGAACTGAAATACGTCAAGGGCATTGTCTGCGAGACGGCGGACAAGCTGATCGCCGAGTCCGGAACGGACCTGAAATACCGTGTCGGCACCATGATTGAGATTCCGCGCGCCGCCCTGACCGCTGACCAGATTGCCAAAGAGGCCGATTTCTTCTCCTTCGGCACCAATGACCTTACGCAAATGACGCTGGGCTTCTCCCGCGATGATGCCGGAAAGTTCCTCCCGTCCTACTATGAGAAGAAAATTTACGAGTTCGACCCGTTCGCCCGTCTGGACCAGACCGGCGTAGGCAAACTCGTAGAGATGGCCGCGCGGCTGGGCCGTGACACGAACCCTCAGCTTCATATGGGCGTGTGCGGCGAGCACGGCGGCGACCCGTCCTCCATTGAGTTCTGCCACCGGGCCAATCTTGACTACGTTTCCTGTTCTCCCTTCCGGGTACCGATTGCGCGTCTGGCCGCCGCACAGGCCGCCATTGCGCACCTCAGAAAGTAATCGCGGAACGGGTGCGGGAGTTTCAAAGGCTCCCGCGCCCGGACTTGTGTCCACAACCCCACATGGAAAGCCGCGGAGGCTGGCAACAGTGACGGAATGACGGGCGGGCGGAACCATGCGGCGTAGAATCCGCGGGAGAAAAAATGAAGGAACATCCATTTTCCAAGGCGGAGAGCGCAACAGCAACCGGGAGGACCGCTGTCCGCTGACAAGGAGGTACAACCCGTGAAAAAGAAACTGTTTGTCCCGCTCCTGATTTTGGCGGCGCTGATCGGACTGCTGACGGCCCCGGCCACAGCGGCAACCGTTCTGGCCAGCGGCGAGTGCGGAGCGCAAGGCAACGCGGTCACTTGGACGCTGGACCGCGATGGCCTTCTGACCGTCAGCGGAACCGGCGCCATGTACGATTATTCAAACGCGGAGGACGTGCCGTGGTACGCCTACCGGGAACAGGTCAAATCCGTGTCGATTCAGAGCGGCGTCACAACGGTGGGAAAAAACGCGTTCCAGTCCTGCGCGAACCTGACTGCCGTCACTTTTCCCGCAAAGGGCCTGATTTCCATTGGAGATGTGGCGTTTTATCAATGCGACACGCTGGCTACGGTTACCATCCCGGAGGGCGTGACGGATATCGGAGAAAACGCGTTCGGTTTCTGCGCGCTGTCCACGTTCGCCATTCCCGCCAGCGTTACGAACATCGGGGAGAGCGCGTTCTATCAATGCGCCGCCCTGACCGCCATCACCGTGAACGAAAACAACACGTCCTATTCCGCGGTTGACGGTATCCTGTTCAACCATGACAAGAGCGTTCTTATCTGGTATCCGGCGAAAAAAAGCCTGACAGAGTATAACGTCCCGGAAACGGTCAAGCGAATCGGCAGTTACGCCTTCCATAACAGCTCCCTGTTGAAGAAAGTCACGATTCCGAGCGTGGCGAACGGCGGCCTCGTGGAAATCGGCCCGTACGCCTTCGCCTACGGCGCCCTGTCTGAAATTACCATCCCTGTGAGCATGACCACAGTCGGAGATTACGCCTTTCGCGGCTGCGCGGGACTGAGTGACGACAGCGGAAAGGCCGTGGGCACCGTGAATTATACGGGCAGCCGTCAGCAGTGGTCGGCCCTGATCATGGGGACCGGAAACTACCGCCTGACAAACTCCAACATCGTATTCGGCGATATGAAACAGGATAATGTCATAGCCAGCGGAGAATGCGGCGCGGTAGGCAACAACGCTTCGTGGTCGCTGAGCAAAGAGGGGGAGTTCCTCATCAGCGGCAAAGGCGTCATGAAGGACTATCAGAGCGCGTCCGCCGTGCCATGGTCCGCCTACGGCACGGACGCCACCGACCTGCGTCCGCAAATCCTGACAGTAACGGTCAGCAACGGCATTTCCAATGTCGGCGATTACGCCTTTTACGACTGCGAAAAGCTGAAAGAGGTGAAACTGCCGGAAAGCGTCACGAGCATTGGCTCCCGGACGTTCTCCAACTGCGCCGCGCTGACAGATATCAACCTGTCCGAAACGCTGATTACGTCTATTGGAAACTATGCCTTTAACGGTTGCGCCGCGCTGGCCGGCGTCACGTTCCCCGAAACGCTCCTGACTATTGGAGGCCGCGCGTTCCTGAACTGTTCCGGCCTTACGGAAATTACGCTTCCGTCCGCTGTGACTTCCGTTGGAGAGTGGGCGTTTCGCGGGTGTACGAAGCTGGCTTCCTTCACCATGGCGCCCTTGGCAAAAGAGGAAAGCGCCCATTACACATCCATTGACGCCTATGCCCTCGCCGACTGCGCGGCGCTGCAAAACGTGTCGTTCACGGAAAACCTGACCGTGCTTGGCGACTATGCCCTGACAAAATGCGAGAAACTGGCCGCGGTTACTTTACCGGCCAGCGTATCGGGCGTGGGAAATTGCGCGTTCTCATCCTGTCCGGCCCTCGCCGCCGTAAACGTGGACGAAAACAATCAGACATATTGCGCCTTGAACAGCATGCTCATGAACAAGGACCAGACATATATTCTCTACTATCCCGGCGGACGTAACAGCGCCGCTTGCGCGATTCCCGACAGCGTGACCAGCATTGCCTCGTTCGCGTTCCAAGGCGCGACCGCGTTGAAAGACATCTACTACGCGGGCAGTCAGACGCAGTGGAACCAAGACGTATTGCCGAATATCGGCCAACAGGGCAACGACCCCTTGCTCAGTATTATGAACGACAAGGAGCACTTCCACTGTGAGGGAACGGACACCTCGGACCCCGCTAATGTTACCAGCATTACTTCCGTGCAGGAGGAAAAGACGGAAACCGGTACAAACATTCTGGTGAGTGTCCACTGCGGGGCGAACGTACTCGGCGCAACGGCCCTGTGTGCCATGTACGACAAGGACGGGTGTTTCCTGACCGTGGACTCCCGCGAACTGGCAACGCCGGGAACGGATTATGATTTGACGTTCTCCGTTGTAGAGGACACGGCGGAACTGCGTCTGTTTGTGCTGGACGGGGAGAACTTGCCCCGCTGTTCCCGTACCCCTTACACGCTCACCGAATGAGCGCGGAAAACCGGCCCGAAGGCCGGTTTTTTGTACGCGCAGAAGTTAATTCCGGTATTTCCTATGAAACGGTCTTGCGGCGGCAAGCAGTCCGGCGCAGAGTACGGCGCAGGATACGCCCAGCAACATCCATATTTCCCTTGACAAAGCGCTTGGTCCGGACGCACTGCCGGGACCGCGCTGTCCGTCCGGAAACGCCGGACGCGTTACGCCGCTTGCGGCGGCTCCATCCGGAAACGCGGGGCTTTCGTCTGTTCCGTCAGAGGCTTCCGCGCTGGTACTGCCCGGAAACGCCGGACGCGTTACGCCGCTTGCGGCGGTTCCATCCGGAGACGCGGGGCTTTCGCCTGTTCCGTCAGAGGCTTCCGTACCGGCGGCACGTGTTCTGTGAAATCCGTCTCTGAAACCGCCGCCGCGATTCATACTCCCCATGTCGGACAGCGTCAGGGACGAGGCGTCAATCAGGGCGGAACTGTCCTCAAGCTGCGCTTCATCCGTGGCGGGAATGGAGCCTTCAAGCTGTCCCCGTACGCTTTCTGTCCGGAGGCCGCAGAACGTACGCAATGTTTCCGCGCCTGTTTCAAACTCTTCATAGGTACAGAATTTTGTGGGGTCCCGTTCGACATAGGGCGCAATCAATGCGCGGGTGGTGTCAATCAGGCCGGAGACGTCCACGGAATCCAGAAATTCACGAAAATATTGATGGTACAATTCCGTGTAATCGTCCTGCTGTACAAACCAGTCCGCCATAGGCCGGTCTCCGTCACCGGAGACGGACAGCGGCGTGTCAATGGGATCGTTGACGCTCCCGGACGCGCTTCCGCCTTGAAAACCGCCGAAAGCAAGGTTGTAATCCCATGGAATCATAGATAACTGTCCGTCTTTTTCGTACAGGTAGTAATTGTGTATCATGGAGCCGGTGTAACTGTCGCCATTGACCACATAATTGTGCACCACGAAATAGCGGAGTACGGTTTCCATGTCGAGCACGCTTTCCAGACTCTCCCTCTCCCCGAGCGACTTTAAAGAGGCAATCAAACGGGATTTGTCCGCCGCCGTGACATTGGTTTTCGCGTTTTCAAAGATACTGCCGTAACTGTCGGCATTGTCATCGGAATATTTCAGCTTTACGTCATCACTGCCCATTCCGCGCATATTGCCCCGGTTGGGAAAACCGTTGCCGGTAGCGTCCATGTCCGGAGGGGACGGAAAACCGTTTCCGGCGGCGTCCGTGTCCGGAGGGGACGGAAAGCCGTTGCCGGGTGGGAACGGAACGCCGTTGCCGGTTGAAACGGCGTTATTTTGCGCCATTTCACGCTGTCCGGTACGGGTTTCCGTATTGTCCGTACCGCTTTCTCCGTTCAGTTCGTTCATAAATTCCGACATCCGGAAATCCCGTCCGCGTCCCGGACCGCCGCCCCCGAAGCTCTGCGAGTCCGGTTTATACAGTTCCCCGTAATCATTGCCGTAATTGCGCTGTAAAAAGGAGTCCTCCACGCCCTCGACCGCCAAGTACAGCCCCCAGTCTTGCCCGTTGACCGTAATCCATACATAGGAACACAGCGGCGCGTGTACGCCAAATTCCCCCATCATACGGTAGGTCAGGTAATCTTTCATATAGGTGTTGTCCTGAATGACGTTGTTCAGGCAGAGTTTGTCCAGACCGTGATACGTCTTTCCGCTCTCGTAGTGGTCAAACTCAATTTTCATACTGTAACGGTCGCTGTCCATGGAACGGACCGTGGTCAGGGACGTGTTTCCCTTTGCGCGAAGGCCCACGTTTTTATAGTTTTCGTTGTCAATGACCACGGAGCAGGAGGCGTATTCCTCATTTTCGCACGTATCCAAAAAGCCGTCCCAGTCATCTATGACAATGGAGAGGCTGTGAACTTTTGACGTGTCAAACAAACGCTTCTCGTAACCCAGCCCATGGGAAGCGCTTTCCAGTCCCAGCGCGGCGCCGTTCATAAAAAGCGCCGTCAACAGCAGGGACAGCGTCAGAACCGCTATGCTGATACGGTCCAAATTTTTGTGCGTACTCATCCCATGTAATCCCCGTTGTAGCTGACGAGCACCGCACTGCTGACACCGTCCAGTCCGGCAAGCGTATTGATAAAATCGGTGCTTTCGTCCTTCAGGCGGATTTCGGCGTTGACTTCCACGGCCCCTTTGCGTGCCGTCTTGCTCTTGACCACACAGCGGAGCGTATGTTCTTTGAGATGTTCCATGGCAAGTTTTTCGCTCTCGGGACCGTCACACTGTAACACCACGATGTAGGGATTGACGGCGGATTTCCGGTTGACGAACAAAAGCAGAATTATGCCAATGAACACGCTTCCAATGACGGCAAGCGGAATCATGCCGGCGGCCAGTACGATGCCCACGGCAATGGACCAGAACAGAAACGCAATGTCGAGCGGCTCCTTGATGGCCGTACGGAAACGCACAATCGAAAGCGCGCCGACCATGCCCAGAGACAGTACCACGTTACTGGTCACGGCCAAAATAACCAGTGTGGTAATCATGGTCAGAGCCACGAGCGTGACGCCGAAACTGGACGAGTAAAGCACGCCCTGATACGTTTTCCGGTACACGTAGAAGATGAACAGGCCGACCCCGAAGGCGAGCAGGAGGGAAAGGACCATGTCCAGCGGGGTGACGGCGGCGATATTGTCCAGAAAGTTGGACTTGAAAATGTCATTGAATGTCATAACAGCGTTCTCCTTATTCACTCAGTCGTAAACACGGCACTGCGCGTATTTTGAAAAGGCGGAGGCGTGGCGTCCGGGGACTTGTACGGCGTCACGGATGATGTCGGGAAGGTAGGCGTCCCATTTGACTTCCATCAGAATCGGCGCATTCCCGGCGGGAATCGTGGGGCAGTCCGGATTCAGGAAATCCGTGGAACACAGACCGGTCCGGATGTCGTAATCAAAAGTGACACGCACATTTCCGGGCGGGTAAATGTACGGCTCCCGCGTGTAGTCCACAATGGTCCGCGGACGCAGCCCGGAACGGAGCTTGCTGTACAGTTCCTGTACCAGCGGACGGCCCGAAAGCGGCATCCAGTCAAGGTCCCCTTTGACAATGGACTGCGCTTCCGTTGCCGTCAGGGTGGCGCTGACTTTGGTCCCAAGACCGTTCAGCTTGCTTTTCTTTTCAAGGTGTATCACGTGCGGATCGTGATTGTAGTAACGAATCCGGAACTTTTCACGCCGGTTGACGCCGTCCAGTTTTTGCCGGAGGGCGCCATCGGAGAGGGTGTCAAAATAGAGACTGCGTATCAGATACCGCCCGTCCACGGCATGGGGGTCGGGCTGTGCCACCGCCCGGAGGCGCTGACGAATTACCAGTACGTCCATCCATGACAGTTCATGTTTCCACTCGTGCCGGTAGCGCATTTCATCGCTCCTTTCTGTTTCCCGAACGAAACAGGCACAGTATAGCCCATATCCCTTAAATGAATCTGAAAAACGGAAAATTTGCCCTTGTCACGAGCGCGGGACGGCCGAAAGGCCGTCCCGGTTCGTTTTTACAGGCTCATGACCGCTTCCACGTCCGCGCAGTCCACGGGCTTGTTG
This sequence comes from Oscillibacter sp., assembly GCA_017446225.1. GTDB lineage: Bacteria > Bacillota > Clostridia > Oscillospirales > Oscillospiraceae > Oscillibacter. Next base: position 40,773 of record JAFSRH010000024.1, on the reverse strand, counting down.
TGCGCAAGCTGGTTCCGTATCCGGCGGCAGAGGCGCAGACCGTTCACTTCGGCCGGCGCGAACAGATGTACCCGCAGATTGGCAATGATATAACATAACGCCCCGATTTCCAGATCAAACGGTTCCGTCACCTCATCGCCGTTGGAATTGGAAATCGGCAGAAAGCGGGACAGTTCCATCTTGTGCCGCTCGATAAAGGCAATCCGGTAACGTTCCATGAGCGGGAACAGGAGCACCACCGCCGCGAGCCATACCGCGCTGGTCAATTCGGTTTCGCTCAGCGCGGGGAAGGGATACCCGTCCGAACCGCGCGCCCGGGAGAGTACCTGACGGGCCGTGTCCAGCGGGGCTTCCGGGAGACGGTTTCCCGTCTCCAGAAGCGCCGCGCAAAGTTCCGGCTGACTGCCCCCGATTCTCAGCGCGAGTTCGGCCTGATAGTCCCGCAGGACCGTTCCCGACACTTCCGCCGCCATTTCCAGACAGAACACCCGGCAGTCGTAACGCTCCACCTGACACGATATCTGCTCCACGCCGCCGGTTTTCATCGGGGGGCCGTCGTATTCAATGAGGAACACGGCGTGAGGCTCCGCCTCCCCGACGGCGGCGTGATACTGCGTCACGAACTCGACCCATTTCATGAGGTCGGACTTCCGGTGTACGCCCGTAATCCAGATGTCGTAGTCGTTCATGGCCAGATTGCGGCGGGAACCGAGGTATTCGCCGTACGTCTGCCCGGGCCAGTAATCGGCCTGAACGTCCAGCGGACACAGGGTCGTCAGGACGAATTGTCCGGGCGCGCCCTTGCCGGGCCACGCGATCCGTTTCAGACGCCGCGCCACGCTGTACGGCGCGCGCCGGATGTCGATTTCCCGGTAGAAGCGTTCGCGCCACGGGAAGCGTACGGGCATGGACAACACCGCCGAACGGTGGTCCCGGAGGCGTTCCGTCACACGGGCCAGCAGGCGCAGGGAATTGCCGATCTGTCCCCACCAGATGTTGTCGGCGTTCATACTTTCGCCTCCCCCATCCGGGAGAGCTTTTCAAAGATTTCATCATCGGACCCGAGCAGATCGCGGAAGTTCTTCGAGGCCAGCAGATAGGTATCCTGACTGACGCTCCGCAGGATGTTCAGGTCCTGAAGCTCCTGTAACAGCGCGTCCACCTGTTCTTCGGACAGGTCCCGCAGGGGGGCAATCGAGAGGTCTTTCGCGTGCCGGAGAATATCTTCCGCCGTGTAACCGCTGCGTGACGGTTCGTCCGTGTACATCCAGCCGATCAGGAGCGTCAGCGGATAGTAACGGCTCCCTTGGTCCTGATCCAGCCGGAGCGTGATTTCAAACTTTTCACGGATTTGTTCGAGAAACTCCTTGTCGGCCATGACGCGCCGGAGATGGTCGTCCGTGATGACATAGGGCGGAGTGCGCTTGACGTCATATCCGGCGTAATCGGGGGCGCGGAGCGACTCGATCAGCTTCTGGCAGTAGAGTTGGATCAGCCCGGGGAAATAGTTCACGGTGGCCAGAATCTGCGAGACGGTGACGCGGCTGGGCAGGGACAGTCCAAGGTAACTCAGGGGGACCGTCAAGAGTTCCTGTGCCTCCGGGGTACGGAAGGGCGTGATTTTCAGGGAAGAGAACTGCGTAATGACGGCGTTTTTTCCGAGCGCGACTTCCCGGTTGAACCGGATGATGTTGTGAAGGCCCGCCAGCGCGAACTTGAACCTTCCGGGAAGGACTTGCTGAATGTTTTTCAGGTTTACCAGCGGTTTGTAATTGTACTGACTGCAATCGGAAATAAAGGCGTCGGCCTCGTCCAGCATAATGAGCAGGTAGCGGATCTCCTCATTCCGGCGCAGACAGCGGCGGATCAAATCGGCCAGTTCGTCCCAGTCCTCAATGGCGGGACCATCGTCCGGGAGAAGTTCCAGCTCCATCAGCTCCATGGACAGCCTACGGGCGGCGGCGGCGCAGTCACAGTCTTTGATGTCGACCAGTACGGCACGGCGGCCTTGATTGCCGTCCAAATCGCCGCGGGCCTTCTTGAAGAGCGCCGACTTGCCGAGCTGACGCCCGCCGTAAATGAGGTTTACGCCGTTCGGGTCCTCAATGCGGAGCAGTTCGTCTTTCCGGCCGATGAAGATTTCCGGGGGCATGGTGTGGGACGACTCCACAACGTACGGCTGACAGTACGAAAACGGAATCCCGTCCGCCATCAGGATACGGTTAATCAGGTTTTCATTGTAGTTGTTGGCGAGGTGGCAGAGAAGGACGCGGTCAATGACAAGGTAGACGTTCCGGAGACCGCTTTCCCGCTGTTTGATTTTCCGGGCCAGTTCGCGTCTGTCCACGCCGCCGAGGGCGTAGTCCAGAAGAATGACTTTGTTACCGTCCAGCGCGTCCAGCGCGCGGATTTTCTCATAGAGCCGGTCGCAGTCATAGGAGCCGTAGAGGCAGGCCACGTACATACCCTCCCGGGCCAGCCGGGAACCGAAGGCCGCGATGGGATGAAGCGGCGCGGTCATATTGGCGGCTTCCGCGTCCTGTACGACATGGTACAGTTCGGCGCGGGGGTCGGCGGGGAAGCGGTACGGGGTGGTCTGGACGTTGTTCCATCCCAGACGGTTGAGCAGTTGCGTGATACGTTCCGGATTGGAGGGACTGCCATTGTTGAGCCAGTTGTCAATAAGCTGTTGCGCGCCTTTGGCGTCCTTGTTGCGGACGCGGCGTCCGCCCAGAAGGGCGCTCAAGGAGCGGCTGGCGTCCGAGACGCGGTTGTAAACGGCCGCGTAATTGTTCCAGAAGTCCTCAAGGTATCCGAGCACCTCCGGTTGCTGGATGTCCAGCGAGAAGTCGCCCACACGGATACGGCGCATCCAGTCTTCGGCGACAATGAAGTTTTGGTTGGCAATCTGTTCGCGGATGGCGTCCACGTAACCGGGGTGCTGGTCGAACTGGTCCTGATTGCCGCTGATGAGGGCGTCAAGCTGGGCGCTGAGAAGGGATTCGTACTCCTGCGCGCTCTCGTGGATTTTGTCCATAGCTTGCGTCAGAATGCGGTTAAAGAAGCCGTAATTTCTGCTTTTCAGGCAGTCCACGTACCAGTAGCGCACGGTATCCTCAAGGGTGGAGCAGAAGTTGTCGGAGTGCATAATCTGCCCGTAGTTCATGGCGAGGGCGTAGGCCTCCAAGAAACTGCGGAAGCGGACGCCGGCCTGTAAACGTCCCTGCGTGTCGAACTGCTCCGGATTTTCGGGGATGTTGACGGCGTTCTCCCGGCCAACGGCGCGGAGGTAGTCCAGAATCCGGGCGGCGGCACCGTAGTTATGGGAAGTCTTGTCGGGTCCGTAAATCTGGTCAAGGCGGGTCTGCCAGTCGGGAAGGTCACGTTCGGCGTGGGCGCGTATCCGCGCCAGCACGTTGAATTTCGGAAGGGCGCAGAAGGTGGAGGAGAAGTCCGGCAAAAACTCTTCGTCAAGGAGAATATCGTCGCTTTTCAGGAAGGTGACATAGAAAAAGTTTTCCTGTTCAAAGCTCCATCTGCCTTCCAGACGGTCGAAAAGTTCCTGCGCGGTGTGGCCAAGGATACGAAGGCCGAGCCGTTCTTCCGGGTTGGAAGCCTGCGGAATGGTGTCCTGACAATAGGCGGCGAGTTCCTCCAACTGTCCGGACAGGCGGGGGCGCAGATTCGCGGCGGCGGCCTCCCCTTCCGGCGTACGCCACGTCAGACCGGCGTTCCGGGCGGAGAGCGCGTACCAGTGGCAGATCACGTCCAGCATTTCGGTAATGTTGGAGCGGAGATTGTTCCGGCGGTCGCCCTGTAAATCCGTGTGTTCCTTCTGGAGCCGGAGACGTTTCGCGGCCTGCGTCCAGCAGTCCTCTATGAACTCGTCCACGGCGTCAGCGCTCAACTGCTTGTGGGCGAACTGCGGGACGCCGTTCAGGAAGCGTTCCACAAAGGCGTCCTGTTCCTGTTCAAGGGCGGCGTGGTCACGCTCCATGACGTGGCGTATCATCATAGAGAGCCAGTTGTCTTTGGCGAAGGCGATTTTTTTCGTCTCCAGAAGCCGCGCGAAACGTACGCCCTCCCGGGGCGGGGTGAGCACAAAGCGGCGGTACACTTCTTCCGCGTGGTGCACAACCTCGTCCAATTCGTCCCGAATCCGGTTGACGTCCTGATTCCGGTAATCGGCGTAAATGTCCATAGCCTGACCGGAGAGGGCGCGGAACTCTTCCAGCGTGTCACAGGCGCCCTGAAGGGCGGGGAGGTCCCGTACGACCGCGATACTGTCGCGAAGTCCGCGGGCGGTGAAGTCCCAGCCGCGCCCGGAGAGGAAGGACGCGCGTAAAAAGGCCGCGGCCATGCAGAAGTCTGTCAGGCGGGCGTAATCGGAGTCCATGTTCTCGAAGGCGTTGAGGAGCGCGGAGATGGAGTAATCCTGCGTCATCATAGGGTCGCTGACGGCAATGGCGGCGATCCGGTAGACGGGCAGCAGCGCGGAATGGAGCGTAGAGGCGGCTTTCAGATAGGCCACGGCAAGCGGTACGGCGTCCGGGCCGTCAAAGTCCATGGCGCGGCTGACCACGTCCTGTTTTGTGAGGCCGAGCGCGGCCCACCCGTCCCGGTCCTGATAGGGTACGGTCTCCATGCTCTCGTCGCCGGGTTCCGGCTCGTCCTCCTCTTCCTCGGGGTAGTCCTCCGGCGACTCCTCCCCGTCCGGCTCGGACGTTTCCGGGAACGTCTCCGCGGAAGCGTCCGGTTCCCGCGGGGCGTTTGGCTCATCGGGGACGGCTTCCGTCTGCGGCCGGTTTTGACTCACCCGTCTGCGCGTCTCTTCCAGCGCCGCGTACGACCGCGCCAGACGTTCATCGTAAGGCGGGAGCGCCGCCGAAGCAAGACGAAGGTCTTCCTCCGCCTCATCGGGCAGATTTAACGCGCATTCCGCCCGACATTTCCAAATCAGGATTCGCGGATAGAAACGGGCGTTCTGTTCGTCCCCGCTGAGTTCGTCACTGTGGTAGAGGGAAAGCCACTCCTGCGCGCTCCGTTTCACGTCCTCCATGAGCGAGAGGTCGAGTTTTTCGTAGTAACTGCGGATACAGGAGCGGATATACTGCGCCAAAAACGTGGAACGTACCTTCGCGCTGATGGGTCCGGCTTCCAGCGCGCGGCCCAGATACTCCCGCGAGACCGGGAACTGACACAGCCCGTAGTACAGTTGCCCAACGGCGGCAATCCGCCACGGCTCCTGCGGATAGATGTCCTGATGGGCACGGAAAAAGGATTCCACTTCATATAAGGTGTCGGTCTGCCGGTCCATACGGAACTTTTCCAGCGCGAATTGTACCAAGTCGCCCATTGCGTTTTGGGCGTCCGGGGTCAGCGCGGCCTCTTCGCACAGGAGAATGGCGTTCTCGTACTCCCCGCGCGCCACCGCCTGACGCGCCCGGACCAGCGGGGATTCCGTGGCCCGGATTTCGTAGGCCCAGCCTTCCCGGGGCACAAAGCTGACCCATAACGGGGTAGGGTCCAAACGGTTGTTTAAATTTTCTTCCAGCTTCTGCGCCAGCGGTTTTTCCGTCTCCTGATAGGCAAAGTAACACCGTCCGTTGGGGGAGTTGATTTCGCCCCGGCGCGCGCCCCAGTCCAGTTTGCTGATCCAGCCGGTGTAACGGCGTCCGGGCACTTTGGAGAGGGACGGCAATTCGGAAATCGGCGCGGCCTCCGGCGTTGGCTCGTCCGGCGCGTTGGACGTCACGCGGCGGATTTCCAACGCGCTTTCGTTCCCGGGGAAGAACGGGGCCAGCGCGGCAAGCGTACGTTCGGTGTCCTGTACGTTGACGGCCTCCGGGAGCGGCTTACTGGCAATCAGGGCGGCAAGCACGCGGGAAAGGTCCGGCCGGAAGGCGATTCCCAAACGCCTGTCCAGCAGTCGAATGGCCGAAAGGTCCTTGGCGTTCAGGGCGCTGACGGTCAGAATGTTCAACAGGTCCTCTTTCCCAGACTCTTCGGGGTGTCTGGAATCAGGTTCGAGCAGAGCCAGCGCGGCGTAAGCGCCCGCCTTGGACCAAAGTTTTTCCCGGAAGGCGCACAGGGCGGCCTCGTGGAAACAGCGTCCGACTAAAAACACGTCCGCGTAATACAGACCCGCGCGGGCCAGCAACGCCCCGCAAAAACAGGCCGCGTCCGCGCTCCAGCCGTCCTGCATGGGCGTCTGTGGCTGCGTAATGAGTTGGTAAGCGGCTTTGGCCGCCGCTGACATCCGGTCCCGGTCCGTACATTTCACGCCATACTGAAATTTACTGTACGTGCTGTCAAGTTTTTTCCGTTCCTTTCGGGGGAGTTGACCGAACAGGTCCCGGATTTTCCGGTCACTGAGCGCCAGTCCCGCAACGGATATTTCGTCCCTGAGCAGGGAGGCGGTTTCAATTTTGGGTTCCGCCGGCGCGGGCGCGGGTGTGGGCGCGGCCGCCGGTGCGGCTATCTTGCCGACCTGTTTCCAGCCGTGAATGATGCTGTAGCTTAAGAACAGCTCTTGTCCGGTCTCATCTGACAGCACAAGCGTTCCTCCCACCGGCGCGCCGCTGGGATCGTAGTCGGTCTCGTTCTCCGCCACGGTTCCGGAAAGTGTTTCCGGGTGCGTTACGTCTCCATAGGTGACGGACACGGCGTTTCCGCTCCGCAATTTTGAGAGCGATTTCATGATAAGTCTTGACATAGAAAAACCTCCTTGTTCATGCCAAAAAACTTCCTGAAACATTATATCACCATTTCCGCCTCTTTTCAAGGGCGTTTTTACGCGCGCGCGATGTCCCGCCCCGCGAAAGGGTTGACTTTTTTCCGGCCAGTGGCTACAATAGGGCCATGTTTTTCTCTGATGGAGGGTGGATTTATGGCAAAGGAACAGAAACAGGTGGACGCGATTACCGATATGGAGCAGGATTTCGCGCAGTGGTACACGGATGTGTGTATCAAGGCCGAACTGATTGGCTACACGAGCGTCAAGGGGCTTTTCATCATCCGGCCCTACGGGTACGCGATCTGGGAGAATATCCAGCAGGCGCTTGACCGGAGATTCAAGGCGACCGGACACTCGAACGTCTCCATGCCCATGCTGATACCGGAATCCCTGTTGCAGAGGGAAAAGGATCACATTGAAGGGTTCGCGCCGGAATGCGCGTGGGTGACCATGGGCGGCAGTGAGAAATTAGAAGAACGCCTCTGTGTGCGTCCCACGTCCGAAACCCTCTTCTGCGAGCATTGGAGCAAGACCGTTCACTCGTGGCGGGACTTGCCCATGCTGTACAATCAGTGGTGCAGCGTCATGCGCTGGGAAAAGACCACGCGCCCCTTCCTTCGGCACCGGGAATTTCTCTGGCAGGAGGGGCACACCTTGCACGCCACCGCCGAGGAAGCCATTGAGGAGACGGAGCGGATGTTGGAAATCTACGCGGATGTCTGCGAAAATCTGCTGGCCATGCCGGTTGTCAAGGGGATCAAGACCGACAAGGAGAAGTTCGCGGGCGCGGAGCGTACCTATACGATCGAGTGCATGATGCACGACCGCAAAGCCTTGCAGAACGGAACCAGCCATTACTTCGGGGACGGGTTCGCCAAATCCTTTGACATCAGCTTTTCCGACCGCGACAACCAGCGCCGCGCCCCCTTTGAAACCTCATGGGGCATTACCACGCGTACCATCGGCGGAATTATCATGACTCACGGCGACAATCACGGACTCGTCCTTCCCCCGCGCGTGGCCCCGGTTCAGGCGGTCGTGATTCCCGTCGCACAGCACAAGCCCGGCGTACTGGACGCCACGTCCGCCCTGTGCGAACGCCTCAAAAACGCCGGCATTCGCGTCAAAATGGACGCTTCCGACAACTCCCCCGGCTGGAAGTTCGCCGAGTACGAGATGAAGGGCGTGCCGCTGCGCGTGGAAATCGGCCCGAAAGACATCGACAAGGCGCAATGCGTGCTCGTCCGCCGCGACACGGGCGAGAAGGCCTTTACCCCCTTGGCCGGACTGGAGGAGAGCGCGGCAAACCTGTTGGAGACCATACAGGCGGACTTGTTCGCGAAAGCCCGGCGGAATCTGGAAGAACATACCTTTGATATTCGCTCTCCGGAAGAAGCCAAGGCCATTATAGAAGGGGAGGGCGGATTTTTACGCTCAAAATGGTGCGGTTCCCGGGCCTGTGAGGAGGCTATGAAGGAACGCGCCGGGGTTTCGTCCCGCTGTCTGCCGCTGGCACAGAGCGGGACGGAGGGCGTCTGCCCGGTATGCGGGAAACCGTGCGCCACGGACATTTACTGGGGCGTGGCCTACTGATTTCCAAAGAAAACGCTGGAAAAAGAAGGCATTTTTCGGAAAATCCGGGACGTTTCGGGCAATGTCGTCAAAATCTGTTGACATTCGGCGCAATCAGAGTATAATGTACGGAGCATGATAAAGGCGCGGCGGTTCCGTTCCTTTGCGGAGCGGAACCGTTCGGGATACAGGCTCCCGCCGGAAGATAGTTGTTCAGCGCGTGGCACACTCACGCATTACGTAAGCGCGGAGCGCTGTCATGGCTTCATAGAGGCGCTTCCACGGGAGAAAAGCGCGCCAAATTTATGAAGTCATGTCCTGTCATGACTTCATTTTTGTTGCTTATCAAAGGAGTGAGGAGACATGAAACAAGTATCGCGGCGGCTCATGGCGTTCCTGCCTATGATGTTGTTACTTTGCGGCCTTCTTACGGTCCCCGCGTTCGCGGAGGGGGAGGAAGCGGCCGCAAACGCGGCGTTGTACGGTACGTGGTGGGCGCTTGTTCCGCCGTTCATTGCCATCTTTCTGGCGCTGATTACCAAAGAGGCCTACGGCTCCCTCTTTATCGGGGTGACCGTGGGGGCCTTCCTCGCCTGTGATTTCCATCCCGTCAGAACGCTGAATACGATTATCGAAGACGGGCTTATGGAGTCCGTGAAGAGCAACGCCGGAATCTTTATCTTCCTCGTACTTCTGGGCATTGTCGTGGCGCTGATGAACGCCGCCGGAGGCTCCGCCGCGTTCGGACGCTGGGCCGAAAAGAATATCCACTCCCGCGTGGGCGTACAGCTTGCCACCTTCCTGCTGGGCATCCTGATTTTCATTGACGACTATTTCAACTGTCTGACCGTTGGCTCCGTCATGCGGCCCGTCACCGACCGGCAGCGTATCAGCCGGCCGAAACTGGCTTATCTGATTGACGCCACCGCCGCGCCCGTGTGCATGATTGCGCCGGTCTCCTCGTGGGCGGCCGCGGTATCCGGCACCGCCGAACAACTCGATACCGGTATCAGCGGACTGGAACTCTTTATACGCGCCATTCCTTACAACCTCTACTCCCTGCTGACGTTCCTGTTTATCATTCTGCTGGTCCTGCTGGGGTTCGACTATGGACCCATGCGCCGCTTTGAGAAGCTGGCCATCCGGAAGGGCGAATTGAGCGGCCTGCCGGGTTCCCTTGAGACCGAAGAAAATCACAAGGGGCGCGTAATTGACCTGCTCCTGCCGGTTCTGCTCCTGATTGTCACTTGTACGCTCGGTATGCTGTACGTAGGCGGCTTCTTTGGCGTTGACTGGTGGGGCGGCACGGACAACAAGTGGAATATCATTGGCGCGCTCAGCAATACGGACGCGTTTATAGGGCTTCCGTGGGGCAGTATTATCGCTTTAATTCTGGTTGTCGCCTACATTGTTTTCCGCGGGTGCCTGACCTTTCAGGAGGCGATGGACTGTGTGCCGAAGGGCTTTAACGCCATGGGTTCGCCCATTATCATCCTGACGCTCGCCGTCAGCCTGAAAACCATGACCAATGACAAGCTCGGCGCGGCGGAGTTCGTACGCACGGCCATGACCGGCGCGGCCGACCACCTTTACAGTATGCTACCCGCCGTGATTTTCCTTGTGGCCTGCGTACTGGCGTTCGCGTCCGGCACATCGTGGGGGACGTTTGGAATCCTGATCCCGATTGTCACCGCGATTTTCCCGACAAGCAGTCCGTTGCTGATTATCGGAATCTCCGCGTGTCTGGCGGGGGCCGTGTGCGGCGACCACTGCTCCCCCATCTCCGATACCACGATTATGGCCTCCGCCGGAGCGCAAGTCGAACACGTGGACCATGTTTCCACACAGCTTCCGTACGCCCTGACGGTGGCGGCCGTCAGTTTCGTGGGGTACGTGGTCGCGGGATTCTTCCAAGACCTGTACCTGACATGGGGAATCAGTGCCATTGCGCTGATGGCTGTCCTGCTGATTCTGCGAATCGTGGTATTCTTCATTGAGCGGATCGAACGCAAACAGGACGAGGACAACGCCTTACGCGCGGCCGCTCTGCGCGCCGAGGAAGAAAGCAAACGCGCGGAAGCGGAGTATTCCCCGATAGTCGAATCCGAACCCGTGGACATGCCCGCGCCGGAAACGCCGGCCCCGGTATGGACGCCCGAACCCAATACGGAACCGGACCTTCCAATCCCGGCGGACGTGGACGACTCGCCCGTAGAAGAAGCCTTTACGCCGGATTCCGCCGCCCCTGAAACCGATGAGACCGCGATATTGGAAACGGCTCCCGGGGAGGACGGCGCCGAACCCGAACCGGCTTCCGATACGGAAGCGTCCGAGAAAGTGGAGCTTGTAAAGCCGCAATAAAAAAACATCATCACCGGACGGGTTGCGAATTCTGTCAGAACCTGTCATAAAACGTCATGCGTCCCTTCCCATGGTACCGCAACGCTGATGGGGAACTCTCAACGAAACGGCAAGGTTTCGGCGCCCCTTCCGGTGATGGTACCCTGTGAGGAGGGACGTGTTTTGATGAAAAAGATATGCGCCATATTTACACTTGTGGCGGTTTTGTTGCTGTCGGCCTGCGCGATGTCCGGCAACGCGGACAAAGGCAAGGTGTCGGAACTCGTGGACAGCCTGACGCAAGCCCCGGCGGATATGTCGGACGTGGAGAACAACGGCGGAGCGTATGTCCGCGTTGGGGAGCGGGTCTATTTCCGCAAGTACGGCCCGGACGCGTTGGACACGCTGGCCATGTTCGGCGAGTTCGTCAATGGCTGGGTCACGGGGGACGAATCCGAAATTGTGTTCCGTGACCTGAAAACCGGAGCGGTCAAAACCGCGTTCAAAGATACCGGTTACGGCGGCTTGTATGTCGCGGACAACGCTTTCTATCTGCAAGAGCGTATCAACCGCGATGACTATGTAGTCCGGTACAGTCCGGACGGCGGGACCTGCGAGACCGTCCGCAAGGGGACGCTGTTGGATATCACGGACAGCGGCCTTCTGGCCATTCAACAGTACGAAGGCGCTACCACGTCCTTCTACTTCTACCGTGACGGCAAGGAAGTCGGAAGCTACCAGTCCGAAACGGGGTACCTGTACGCGGGACTTTCCGATGACGGCCTGTTTCTGTTGCGTGACGAGGACAGGAGCGAAGCCGCCGATGGCGGCGGGGTCACTTGCGGCCTCTGGCAGTTGACGCCCGATGGCGGCACGCCGATTCGTCTGGGGACCCTGCCTCAAGTCGAATATACGTACGGCGCGGAAGCGGAACAGTTTCTATCGACTGGCGCGCAAATCGGCCTTGTCGTTGGCTACTACGCCGGGACCGGACATTTCCTCAATGATGTTACCGTTGTGACGGCAACCCCCGGCGCGGAAAACAGTCTGTCCGTTTTGGATACCGCGGAATTGGACACGGACGCGGAGGAAGGACCCGAATCTCCGCCGAAACTGACCGTCAGCGAGGGCGGGGACATTGTCTGTGTTCCGCGACTGTCCGGAGAGGTTCAAATCGGCTGGAAGGCGGACGACAACGGGGACTTGAAAGTCTACCATGACGGAGCGTGGCGGACGTTCGTTCCGCAGTTCTTGGAGGAACGTTTGGACGGTTCCGGCTATCGGCAAATCGCCCAAACAATGGAATACGTGGGCGATACCATCTACGTGACGCTTGCCAGCGCGTACGCCTCCCCGCTGGACGATATCGGCTGGAGAAGCGCCTACCGGCTGTTGAACATGGCCTATGTGGCGGTCTCCGCGGACGGCGAACAAACCGAACTGGCCAGCGCGGACTGTGATACCGTCCTACAGGGAAACGCGTGGTTTTTGGAAGGCGCGGAAACGCTCCTGCTACAGCAGAACACGTTTGAGGAAGATGTGTGGAGGTCCGAAACGGAATACGCGTTTATGATTCCGGTCGCCGCCAATGCCGAGTGGGACGACAAAGACGCGATTCTTTCGGAAGCGGTCTACGTGGAGCCAACGGGCGCGCCCGATTACAGCGGCTGGACATTGCCCGATACCGAAGGACAGTTCCTGTGTCTGCGACTGAACCGGGACGGGGAGGCGGTTTTTCTCACAACGAAATCCCCGGACGCGCTTTTGACGATTGATGTCGGCGTCCCGGAAGTGGAACTGTCGGACGCCGTGGAAAACATCAGTCTTACGCCCCGCCCGTCCGATGAGGACACGCCGTGGTACTGGGCGCGCCTGACCGCGCTGAAGGACGGCGTAACGCTGTTCATTGAGCGTACCCCGGACGACATGAACGAAACGGAAGAAATTTCCATGATCGGCGGGGAGTTCGTGCCGGGTTCGGTACTGTTCCGGCGCGTGATGAACCGCGGGGAGAGTGTCGGACTGTACGCCTCCCTGCCGTGGCACGGCGAAATACGGGTATCTGTCACGCGCAACGGCGCTTACGGCGCGTATGTGTTCGGAGAGGATAACTACCTGCACGAAGAACCCGTAAACGGGCGTTACGCGCAAAAGATTCTGGCGGGCTATCCCGAACAGGAAAATCCCTTTACCGGCTCTTGGCTCTACCGTGACCCGGAAAGCGGCCAACACGCCGCGAAAGTCGACTTTATGGACGATATTGTAGGGGTGAACGTTGGCGACAAGTACCGCACGTTGACAAGCAGTCTGGAACATCTGTACACCGAGGAATGGGAACCGGCGGATTTACTGTGCCTCGCCGCCGAGGACGCCGACACGATCGCCGCCCTGCAAGGCATGGAAGGCGGTGTCGGGGACTACCACATAGAACGCTTCCGGACGGATGGAGAAAGTATTCTGCGCCTCCGTCAGATGAACAACGGGGACGCCGCGCTGGATATCCTCCTTCCGCACCAGTCGGAATTTCTGTCTGATGTGGTCCTGCACAGTTACCACGGGGCGGCGGAGCCTGTCGCGCCCCTGCGGAACGTCACACTCACGGCGAAAGTCGCCAAAGTCGAAAGGGACAGAAATGTGATCTGGCTCCGGGAGGCGCAAGAATACGAGTGGGACGAACTCGTGACGCTTTTCTGCGTGAAGCCGCACGCGCCCTGCGTGGCCTGTCCGCTCTCGTCCCCGGACCTGTTCGGCGCGTTCGAGGACTGCGGCGACCCGGAATATCCTATGAAAACGTTCCGGGTCACGATTGACAGGGACGGACTTGTCACGTCACTGGACGAACTTTCGTAATGTCACGGCCGCTGGGAATTGCCGCTTGGGCGCTGTTCCGTCAGGAGGGAGTCGCACAACTCCCGGCGGCGCGTGTCGTAGAACTCCACGTACTTGAGGGAATACAGGTCGCTGACAATATATTGGTCCCGGCCGGACTGATAGATCGCGAGATAGTCGTTTCCCACATCGTACAGAATCCCTTCCCACGAAACCGTGGTCTGTGTGCCGATTAGAAACGTGGCTACCACGTAGTTTCCCACGTTCCGCAACAACAATGATTTCATAGACCCCCGGTAAACCTCTTCCATGGTCGTGGGAGACTCTATCATGTCATTTGGCAGATTGTTTTCGATATTCGGCCACAGTTGATTCATTTCCGCTTCGCTGAGCGTCTGCGGGCCGGACGGCATTGAGGTTTCGTTCGCGGCGTCTAAGACGGAAACGGCGTTTCTGTCCGTGCGCCACGTGTCGGGGCTGTCCTGTTCCATGCCGCCCAGCCCGGTACTGGACGGCGCGCGGCCGTTCCCCGGCGCGGCTTTCACTTCCGAACTCCAGTCCATATTATGCGTCTGTCCATAAGTAGCGGAATGGTTTTTCATAGTAAGCGCCTCTTTTCTCCTTCATTTCAGGTCCGATAATATGCGTTGGTAGGATTGTAAAAGCAGTGGTCCCCTATGCGCGTCTGCCAGTAGCCCACCTCTGACGGGAAAAAGGACCGGCATGTCGGGCCATAGGGGTTGTAGAACCACATGGACTCGGCAACATCGGCCAGACGGTTCCCGGCAATGGCCCAGTCGGCAATGTCATAGTGAATCTGTTCCGGTCTCATGTTATAGATGTTCTGCGGGTTGTAGACGCCGCCCTCCATCTCACTGGCGCACACGAACTGATAGGGCTGAAAAATGATGTTCCGAATGCTGCCCCGTCCCGTACGCGCGTACTCGCCCCCTCTGGCGTGGACGCGGTTCATCACGACCCCGGCTACCGCTTTCATGCCGTTTTCTCCCTCTCCGCCCGCCTCGCACTGTATCAGACGCGCCAATAATTCACGGTCGGAAAAACTCATGGTGTATCCCTCCTTCGCTTTCCCATCCTATGCGCGGAGGGCGGGGGCGGTGTGCGCGCACGGGACGCGCCTTTACTGCATGGGGAACAGTACGCCGGGACCGCCGTAGGGAGCGGCCTCCAGCCGGAGAAAGAATCCCTGCGGGTGTCCGCATACCGGACAGCTTTTCGGCGCTTCCGTTCCCTGATGAATATGCCCGCAGTTCAGACAGAGCCACCCCTGTTCCGTGTCGGAGACGTACAGCCCGCCGCCGCCTAACAGGTCCATGTACCGGGCGAACCGGTTTCCGTGGGATTGCTCAATCCGCGCGATCCGCTCAAAGGAATCGGCGATTTCCGGAAAGCCCTCCTGTCGGGCCGTATCGCCGAAGGACGGGTAGAGGGCGCCCGATTCCTCAAACTCGCTGTCGCGCGCCATACGGAGAAGGTCCAGCGCGTCATGGCTCAAATTCACGGGATAGTCGCCGCTGATATGAACCTGTCGGCCGGAAACGGCTTTCATATGGTTGTAAAAAATTTGCGCGTGTTCCTTCTCCTGATTGGCCGTGAAGGTAAACACGGCGTCCAGCACGTGGAAGTTCTGCTTTCCGCACAGCGCGGCGGCGAACGTGTAACGGTTGCGGGCCTGACTCTCTCCGGCAAAGGCCAACATGAGATTTTGCAGGGTCTGGCTCTCCTGAAAAAAGGTCTTGTCCATGGGGAAGCCTCCTTCTGTGACGGAACGGGGGAGTGTCCGTTCCGCTGAAATTATGGAAAGGTTTCCCTTTTGGAGCCGGTTTTATACCGCCGCGCAAGAAAAAAGACCGCGTACCCGGTCCCGTACGGGAACGATACGCGGTTTGTATTTGCGTTCAGGTCAGGTCATCGCCGTTGGTCGCAATGACTTTCTTGTACCAGTCAAAGGACTTCTTGCGCTTGCGGGACAGGTCGCCGGTGCCGTCATCGTACTTTTCCACGTAAATGAAGCCGTAGCGTTTGGCCATCTCGCCCGTGGACGCCGACACAAGGTCAATGCAACCCCAAGGCGTGTACCCCATCAGATCCACGCCGTCCTTGACCGCGCCAATCATCTGCTCAATGTGCTGGCGGAGGTAGTCAATCCGGTAATCGTCATTGATGGAGCCGTCCGGCTCTTTCTTGTCGTACGCGCCCAGCCCGTTTTCCACGACCATGAGCGGAATACGATAGCGGTCGTAAATTTCGTTGAGGGAGTAGCGGAGGCCCTTCGGGTCAATCTGCCAGCCCCAGTCGGAGGCGGGCAGATAGGGATTCTTCGCGCCGGTGATGAGGTTGCCATTGGACATCTCCGCGTTCTTGTCCGCGCTGGCGCAGTTGGACATATAGTAACTGAACGTGTAGAAATCCACGGCGCCCTGTTTGAGAATTTCGGCGTCTCCGGGTTCCATTTTGACGGTGACGCCGTGTTTGTCCCAAATGCTTTGGGCGTAAGCGGGGTACTCGCCCCGGACCTGCACATCGGAGCAATACCAATTCATTTCGCGCATATGGGCCTGATTTTCAAGAATGTCGTCCGGGTTACAGGTCAGCGGATAGGACGTGACGAAACAAATCATGTTGCCCATCATGAACTGCGGGTAGTTGTCGTGGGCGTACTTGACGGCCAGCGCGCTTGCCAAAAACTGGTGGTGCAAAGCCTGAAAACGTTCCTGCGGCTTGTCGGGGACTTCGTTCGTATAGCCGGAAAAGCCTCTGACGGTGCCCGTGGAGAGAATCGCGCCGAACGGCATGGTGCCCGTGTTGATTTCGTTGAACGTCAGCCAGTATTTGACCTTGTCCTTGTAACGCTCGAAAATGGCCTTGCAGTAGTTCATGAAGAAGTCGATCAGCTCGCGGCCTTCCCAGCCGTTGTACTTCTCAATGAGGGCGTAGGGCAGTTCATAGTGGGAGATCGTGACAAGCGGCTCAATGCCGTGCTTTTTACAGCAGTCGAAAACCTTGTCATAGAATTCCAGTCCCTTTTCGTTGGGGGCGTCCTCCATGCCGGTCGGAAAGATACGGGTCCAGTTGATGGACGTCCGGAACACTTTAAAGCCCATTTCCGCGAACAGGGCGATGTCTTCTTCATAGTGATGATAGAAGTCGATCGCCTCATGGGACGGATAGAGGGTGCCCGGCTCAATATTGACGGTCACGCGCTTCGGAGTTTTGGCGTTTCCCGTGGTGCAGTGGTCGGCAACGGAATCGCCTTTCCCGTCCACGTTCCACGCGCCCTCAAACTGATTCGCGGCCACCGCGCCGCCCCAAAGAAAATCCTTGCGTAATACGGACATTTTAAACGTTCTCCTTTCCTGTCATCCCCCGCCGTACGGGACAGCGGGGGATGGTTCGTGCTTACTTCACGGTCATGAGTTTTTCGCCGGCCTTGATTTCCGTTCCCTCCACGGGCGTAATGTCCGTGTAGTCATCGGAGTTGGTGACAATCACCGGCGTATAGAGCTTCTTTCCGGCCTTGGTCACGGCGTCAAGGTCGGCGGTCAGGAGCAGGTCGCCCTTCTTCACTTCCTGATCCGCCTTGACATGGTACGTAAACGGCGCGCCGTGGAGTTCCACCGTGTCAAGGCCGACATGAATCAGGATTTCCACGCCATTGTCGGCGACCATGCCGATCGCGTGGCGGGTATCCATCATCTGCGCAACCACGCCGTCACACGGCGCGACTACTTTGCCGTCCGTGGGCAGAATGGCAATGCCTTCGCCCAGCGCGCCGGAAGCAAACACTTCATCGGGTACGTCTTTCATAGGAACCAGCGTCCCGGTCATGGGGGAGTCGATTTCCAGCGGGGCCGCGCTGACTTTCTTGACGTGTTCCTCCCCGGCCATTGCGGCGTTCGCGGCGGCGATTCCGTCCGCGTTGACTTCGGCGGCGGGGGTTTCGTCTTTAAAGAGGACCAGCGTCAGGCCGAACGAAACCGCGAGGCCCACAGCGGCGCATACCGCGCCCCAAATCACACTGTGGAAGGGGCCGAGGGCGTCATTGCCGCCGATAAAGGTAATCAGGGACATAATGGACGGAGATCCGCCCATCGTGTAACCCTTGACCCCCGTAATACCGGCCAGCAGTCCGGACGCGCCCGCGCCCGCGACCGCCGCGATCATGGGCTTCATGAACCGCATATTGATGCCGTACATCGCCGGTTCCGTGACGCCCGCGACAATGGCGGAGATTCCACACGCAATGCCTTCGGACTTTGTCTCCACGTCCTTGGTCTTGACCGCCACGCCCAGAGACGCGCCGCCCTGACAGAGATTGGAGCAGAACATCGTGACGAGTACGACCACGTCATAGCCCAGCGTGGCGATATTGTTCGTGAACAGGGGGATGAGGGCGTAGTGCATACCGGTCATGACGATAAACGGCATGGCCGCGGAGAGGAGGCCCACTGTCAGCCAAGGCACCGTGCCGTACAGGAGCGTGGTCAGCGCGGAGAGGAGCTGTCCGAGGACGCTTCCGAGCGGGCCGAGCGCCACAGTGACGACCGGCGTGCAGATGAGCAGGAAAATCATCGGTTTCAGGAACGCTTTCAGGACGTTCGGCGACACGCGGTCGGCGAAATCCTCCGCCCATGCCATAACCGGCGTCATAAGAAGCATGGGGAGCACGGAGGAGGAGTAGGACGCGCCAATGACCGGCAGGAAGCCGAACAGATACGTACAATTCTGGCCGAGGAACGTTCCGTACGGAGCGCCTTCCGCCGCGCCGCCCAGCAGGGTAATAAAATCGGGATAGACCAGCAGAGCGCCGATCACCATGTACAGCGGTACGGAGTGGCCGGTTTTCTTCGCGATACTCCAGCCGAGCATGACGGGCAGGAAGTAAAAGAAGGAGTCGGCCATAGAAAACAGGATGGTATAAGTCGGGCCGGTGGCGCTCATGACGTTTAGGGTCGTCAGGAGCGTCAGCAGGACCTTGACCATACCGGTACCGAGCATGGCCGGGAGCAGAGGCGTCAGACAGCCCGCCACAAAGCCGAACAGGAGTTGTACGGGGTTTCCTTCGGGTTTTTTTCCGGCGGCTGGCGCGGCGTCCTCAGAGAAGTTGCCCAGTTTGTTGAACTCCTTCATGAGGTTCGAGACCTCGTTGCCAATGACCACCTGATACTGTCCGCCTTGCTTGATGACGCTTTTGACGCCCTTAATCGCTTTTACGGCGTCATCATTGGCTTTGCCCTCATCATTCAGGACGAGACGAAGGCGGGTCATGCAGTTGGTGGCGCTTGCGATATTGCCCGCGCCGCCAACCGCGTCCACAATTTTCTTGGATGTGGACACGTAATCCAATGCCATACAAAAACCTCCCTGCCATATATTCGGCGAAATTCGCCATCTCTTTTATTATATCATATGTTGTCAGTTTGTACAGTCCAAAATTCATTGCCTGAAATTGGACAATCTGACAAATGTCACGCCGGCACGCGCCCCTTCCGTAAAGGGAAACGCGTGTCGGCGTTCGGTTCATGTTTCGTCCTGAATGAGCGTTTCGAGCGTGTCAAAGAGGCGTTCAGGGTCCACGGGCTTGCTCAAATGCGCGTTCATCCCGGCCTGTAAGGAGCGCTGGACGTCCTCGTCAAAGGCGTTGGCGGTCATTGCGATAATGGGAATGGTTTTCGCGTCCGGGCGGTCCAGAGAGCGGATCGCGCGCGCGGCGTCCAGACCGTCCATGACGGGCATACGGACATCCATCAGGACGGCGTTGTAATAGTGCGGGGGATGTTCGGAGAAGAGCTGTACGGCCGCCTGACCGTTTTCGGCGTGGTCGGCGGTCATGCCGCGCATATCCAGCAGTTCCAGCATGATTTCGGCGTTAATGGGCATATCCTCCGCGAGCAGAATCCGGCGGTTGTTCAGGTCGGCGCGCTGTACCGCCGGGGGCGGCTGGCGGGTCTGGTTCCGGAGCGCCTGACGCAGTTCCGAAAGGACGCCGGAGGCGAAAAGGGGCTTTGACAGGAAGCTGTCCACGCCGGCCTCAATCGCTTCCGCCATGATATCGTCCCAGTTATAGGCGGTCAAAATAATAATGGTGGCCTCTCCGCTGTAAAGTTCGCGGATTTTGCGCGTAACTTCGATTCCGTCCTCCCCGGGCATTTTCATATCCACGAGCACGAGGTTGTAGGCCTCACGCCGTGCGCGGCGGACTTCCATCATTTTCAGGCCTTCCGCGCCGCTCATACAGGTATCCGCGGTTACCCCGACTTCTTCCAGCACCAGTTTGGCGTGTTCACAGGCAATGGGGTCATCGTCAATGATCAGAACGTGGATATCCTGCGGACGGAAATTGTCCGTGTCCTGTCCGGCGCGGTCGCAATTCTTGAGCGTGACGTTGACGGTGAACTCCGAACCCACCCCTTTTTCCGAACGGACGGAGATATTTCCGTTCATCATCTCGACAATGTTCTTGGTAATGGCCATTCCAAGGCCCGTACTGCCGTACTTTGTGGTACGGCTTTGGTTTTCCTGACTGAACGCGTCAAAGATTCTGGGCAAAAAGGACTTGTCCATACCGATACCGGTATCTTTGACGATAAAGCGAAAGGTGGAATGGTCCTCAAAGCACGCGGTACGCTCCACGCTCAAAGACACCGTCCCGGGCGCGGGCGTAAACTTGACCGCGTTGCCGAGGATGTTAATCAGCACCTGTTTGAGCTTCATGTCGTCCCCGATGTAGAACTCATCCATGATTCCGTGAATCGCGCAGTCATAGCGAAGGCCGCTGTTCTGACACTGGCTCTGAATCATGGTATTGATTTGTTCGAGCATGGCGTAGAAGGAAAACTCCTCATTTTTAAGGACCATGCGTCCCGATTCAATCCGGCTCATGTCAAGGATGTCGTTAATCAGGCCTAACAGGTGATGCGCGCTCCGGCCGATTTTTTCAAGCTGTTCTCTGGTATGTTCGGAAAGGGCGGGGTCCTTGAGGGCGATACTGTCCAACCCGATAATGGCGTTCATGGGGGTCCGTATTTCGTGGCTCATGCTGGACAGAAACGCGGTTTTGGCAATATTGGCCTGCCGGGCCTCTTCCAGCGCCTGTGCCATGAGGTTGTTCTGTTCTCTCTGCTCGCGCAAAAGTTCCGTAATGTCCGATTTCAGGAGGATGTAAAACTTTGTCTTGGGGTCCACCACGAAAAACATGAAGCGCTTATTATAAATTTCGCCCTCTATGTCACATGTCACGTCCACGGTATACGGTTCCCGTTCCGAAAGTTTTTTTGCGATGGTGTCCAGCGAAAGGGACCTGAAGAGTTCCTCACGGTCATGCACGTGCTCCGAAGCCACCGGAAGCACCTGTTCCTGAAGATAGCGCGTATAACTGCCGTTGCGCTCCTTCGGAAAGACGCTCCCCTTGCCAATGTTGGCAACGTCTCCGATGGCGATTCCGTAACTGTCCCCGGAGAGATAACAGACCATGTCGTACTGCTGGGCGAGAATTTTTCCGTTCAGGACTTCCATGACCATTTGCGCGTCATATTCGGACTCCACGCCCAAGGCGATCCAATCGCTGGTTACGGGGTCCTTGCGCATGGAGACCGAACAGCGTACAAAGCATTGCCGTCCCGACTGCCGCTGGGAAAACACCACAACGGATATCGGCCCTTCCCCTTTGTAATACTGTTCGCGTAAATGGTCCATGGTGAACAGGTTCCGGAAGTTCTGGCGGTCGGTATCCAGCGGCATATGCTCCAGCCGGACCCGCACCATCTCCCGGACGGACGCCCCGGCGCGGTCCGAGTCGAACAGGTCCTTGCCGCGGATTTCCTCCGCCACGTCCTCCGTCAGATTCAGGCGCAGTACGCACAGGCTCTCGTTGGCCAGCGTGTGCAGTTCCCGGTTTAGGCCTTCGTACATGGCCTGTGTCTGGCGTTCGCTCTCTTTCAAGTCCGTTACGTTAAAATAGGTGCAGTAGGCGTACTGCTGGCCGTCCTCTTTCATGAACGCGTAGTGAATGCGGACCCAAAGCAAGTTGCCTTTGAGCGTGTATTTACGTACGGTCACGCTGTTGGAGCCGTCCCGGGTGACATGGTTCCGGAACAGGTACGCGATTTCGGGCTGATCATCGGGGTGAATGGTCAGCATAGTTCCGCCGCTTTCCATCCGGATGAATTCCTCTTCCGTGCCCTCTATCATTTCCGTAAATTCGCGGGAACACCAAATTGGGTAATAGCGTCCATCCTCTTCCACTCTCATAATCACGGCGTTATTTTCGAGAGAACGAAACAGTTTTTTATAGAAGCTGGTTTTAAAGTCTAACATGAAAGCACTTCCTTTTGTCGCGTGATGAAAGAGGGCCGCGAGACCGGAAAACGGAACAGGCTGTCATACTTTACGAGTAAAGAGCGTTCTTCCGCGGATTGTTTTTGAAACGCCCTGAAAACTCCGAATCTTCCCGGATGTGTTTTCAAATTATCATACCCCAGTTTGAGCGTGATGTCAAGAACCGTTTCGCGCGCAAAAACCCCCGCGAAAACAGGCAAAACCTGTTTCGCGGGGAAAGACTTGGTCCGTCATTCGGCAACGTATACGGAAGCCTGTTTCCGGTCCCGGCCCATACGCTCAAAGCGGAGCACGCCATCGGCGCGGGCGTAGAGGGTATCGTCACTGCCGATCCCCACGTTCAGGCCGGGGTGGATTCTGGTACCGCGCTGGCGAACCAGAATATTACCGGCTTTGACAAACTGTCCGTCCGCCCGCTTGGGTCCGAGGCGTTTCGCGTTGGAATCGCGGCCGTTTTTCGTGGAGCCGCCGCCCTTTTTGTGGGCGAAAAACTGCAAACCAATCTGAAGCATGGTAAACTCCTCCTGTTCTTCTGAATGCGTCACACTTCCTCATAGACTTCCACGGAATCGGGGTATTCGCTGTGAAGCTGGGAAAAGTAGACCATCAGGCCGGCCATCAGGGCCTGCGTGGTCTCCTCCAACTCCGGGGAAAGCCCGCCGGGCAGACGGAACGCAATGGACGGCGATTCCTCCTCCCGGACCCGTACGGACGCGGCCAGCCCGAACACATCGTTGACCACGGTTTCCACGTAGCGGATAGCGCTGGTAACGGCGGCACATACGATATCTGTTCCGGCCTCCGCGTATCCGCTGTGCCCCTGACAGAGAAAGCCGGTAATCCGGTCCCGGTCCGTACGGAATGTGATGGTTGTCATAATCAGACGCTGATTTTTCCGATTTCGACTTTGGTGTAGGGCTGGCGGTGTCCCTGACGTCTGCGGTAGCCCTTCTTGGGGTTGTACTTGAACACGCGGATTTTCTTTCCCTTGCCGTTCTTGACGACTTTGCCCTCCACGGACGCGCCTTCCACCACAGGCGTACCGAAACGCGGGTTGTCGCCGTCCAGAATGGCAAGCACGCGGTCAAAGGTTACGGTGTCTCCCGCTTCCTGTTCCAGCTTCTCAATGTAGATGACATCGCCCTCCGCGACCTTGTACTGTTTGCCTCCGGTCACAATAATTGCGTTCATCGCCGGTTCACTCCTTTATGACGGTCTCGCTCTCGCGGGCGGCGTCCGGCGGGACGCGCTTGGGACCCGTTCAAAGCGGTTTTCAAAGTATATCAGCCAAACCGGAAAATGTCAACGTTTTTTTGAAAGATTTCGCGCGCCGGTTCGTTGCATGGCGGCGGAGCGTGTGTTATACTGCCGTAAGAAAGGACGGGTGGCCATGACGGAGCAACAGAAGAAGTACGGACCGTTTGCGGCTTTGGCGTTTGGTATCCTGATATGCGCCCTGTGCGGGTACGCTGTCGGGGTGCGTGCCGGGGAATCGCGCGGCGCGGTCAACGGCTATGAAAGCGGCTACACGGAAGGCACGAACGCCGGATACGCCGCCGGACAGAAAGACGGTTACACCGCCGGATATCAGGAAGGGCATGACGCCGCGGGCGGCGGTTACGAGACCGGATATCAGACAGGGTACGAGGAAGGAAAAGCGGCCGGGTATGAGGCCGGACGGGCGGCCGGGTATGAGGAAGGCCAAAAGGCCGGACAGGCCGCCGGTTACGAAGAGGGCCAGAAAGCCGGACAGGCCGCCGGTTACGAAGAGGGCCAGAAGGCCGGAGAATCGGCGGGTTACGAAAAAGGCCGGAAAGCCGGGTACGCAAGCGGAGAAGCGGCCGGATACAAACAGGGATACCAGACCGGTTATGAAGAAGGTTCCGGGGCCGGAAACAACGCGATGGCTCCCCGTTCCGCGGCGGCTTCCGGAACCGCGAAGCCGGAGACAGCCGCCGCAAGGACGGTTTACGTCACCAAAACCGGGAAGCGGTACCATTACGACAGCCATTGCAATGGCGGTACCTATTACGAGTCCACGCTGACGGAAGCGGAAGAACGTGGTTTGACGCCCTGTAAAAAATGCGTGGGCTGACGTCAAAATTCTGTCCGGACAGGTCCCGATTGGAACCGGTCCGGACAGGAATCGTTATTCGTTTGCCGCTTCCACGGGGGCGGGCGGCGTTTCGTCATCCTGATCCAGCAGACGAAGTCCCGCCGTACTGGTCACCGGTAGAGAGAACACAATCGACTGCGCCTGTGTGCCCATACCCGCCTTTTCCATGACCGACCGCATGATAGCGTTCTTTCCGGCGGTTTTCGTGACAATCAACGTAATGTCCTTTTCCGAGGCCAGCGAAATCCCCAGAAACTTTTCGGCCCGTTCCATTCCCGTACCGCGCGCGTGTAAGACGGTTCCGCCGTGCGCGCCCGCCTCCCGCGCCGCGTCCATGACCAGTTCGTTGTAGCCCTGATTGCTGATCACGATTAACAATTCCCGGTTCGTACCTTGCATGACGCTTTCCTCCCCCATTTTCCAGTTCTGACCGTCCGTCATAAATCGCAGTTCGCGCTTCCCGCCAATACTGCTAAGCGGCACAAGAAACGCGATTCCGGTACCGGGAATGTCAATCCGGATTTTCTGTTCAAGGTCGCGCTTGAGCGTTTTCCACGTCTGTTCCGTGACCATGGACAGAGACACGGCGCGTTCCGAACCCGTCAGCCCCAGCAGGCTTAACAGCTCTCCGCGCGCGGTGCCGTGCCCAAGCGCGATCATGTTCACATAGACCTGATGCAGACGGTACAGGGAGATGAAGTCCCGAAGGCGTTTCCGGTCCATGACTGTCACCATGAGATACAAATCTGTCTCCCTCCTTACAGTTCAATGATGGCGTAATCGTCCAGCGCGGCAAACGGGTCATCTCCGGACGGCGTTTCCCCGGCCTTGCCGCGTCCTTGCAGACGGTAGGCCAGTCCAAGAAGCTGGATGGCCACCAGAGGCGTCATAGCGACCATGGCCACCACGCCGAAGGCGTCCGTGACGACATTGCCGCCCACGGCCAGACACGCCCCCGTGGCGAACGGTAACAGAAACGTTGCCGTCATGGGTCCGGAGGCCACGCCGCCGGAGTCGAACGCAATGGCGGTGAAGATGTCGGGGACGAAGAACGTCAGCCCCAGCGCCAGCGCGTAGCCGGGGAGCAGGAAGAACATCACGGGCAGGCCCGTCAGGACCCGGAACAGCGCCAGCCCGATCGACACCGATACGCCGACAGACAAAGTACGTTGCAGTAACGGTCCGGATACCGCGCCGTTGGTCAGTTCCTCCACCTGACGCATGAGCACATAAACCGCCGGTTCCGCCTTGACGATGTAGAACCCGATCAACATTCCAATCGGGATGACAATCCAGCGGAAGGGGAGTTCGGCGAGCGTCTGCCCCAGATAGGTACCCGCGGGCATGAAGCCCACGTTGACGCCCGTCAGAAAGACGACCAGCCCAATGTAGGTGTACAGAATGCCGATTCCGATACGGATTAACGTATTTTTGCCCAAATGCAGGCTGACAATCTGAAAGACCGCGAAAAATCCGGCGATAGGGAGCAGGGCCGCGGCAATCTCCCGCAGATACGTAGGAAAGGCCTCCAAGAAGAGTTGCCGCAGGGCGATGGAGTGCGCAATCGTGGGCACGAGCGTTTCGGCGTAGTCGGCGCTGTCCGGACGGTAAATCAGGCTCAGGAGCAGTACGGCGATAATCGGCCCCACGGAGCACAGGGAAATCAGCCCGAAACTGTCGTCCGCGGCGTGGCGGTCGCTCCGGATAGCGGAAATACCGATACCGAAGGCCATAATAAACGGAACGGTCATAGGCCCGGTCGTAACGCCGCCGGAGTCGAACGCGACCGCCAGAAAGTCGGACGGCGTGAAGAGCGTCAGCAGGAAGAGCAGGGCGTAGGAGGCGATTAGCATGGTACGCAGACGGACGCCCAGCAGAATCCGCAACAGGGCCAGCACAAGAAACAATCCCACGCCGCCCGCGATGGAGAAGATCAGCGTATTGTTCGGAATGGACTGCACCTGATTGGCCAGCACCTGTAAATCCGGTTCCGAAACCGTGATGAGGAAGCCCAGCAGGAAGCCGATACACAGAATCAGGGACAGGCGTCTTGTCCGGGTAATGCGCGCGCCCATATGCTGTCCCATGGGTTCCATGGACAGTTCCGCGCCGAGGGAGAAGAACATATTCCCCACCACCAGCATACCCCCGCCGAACAAAAACGCCAGTAACACGCTGGTTGTCACGGGGGCAATCGTCAGCGACAGGACCAGTACAATGGCAATCACCGGCAACACCGCCGCGACAGCCTCATCTAACTTTTCTCTCAGTCTTGTTCGATACACTGCATTCTCTCCTTTTCCGCGAGCCGTCCGTTTTCAGCATACGCTTCTATGATAACACACTTTTGCGCCCTTGGCAAGCGCGGCGGTACGGCGGCAAACAGAAAAACGGAAGTTTTCCCCTTGAATTTCCGCCCGCGATATGATATAATGTTTCAATAACTTGCAAAATGCCAGCGCAAGGAGGAGCATTCATGGAAATCAAGGCGGTTAAATTCAGAAAAGACGGATTCTATACCCAGCCGTTCGCCTTTGGCGGGGAAGAGGGCATGGAGAAGTTCGACAAGAACATCCGCTACCGCGGCAGTCTGCAAAATTACCTGATCGACACGGGCGATGAGGTGATTCTGGTTGATACCGGTATCCCCGCGGGCACTCCCGAGGAAGCCCCGGACGAAAACAGCATTGCCTTTACCGGTAAGGACATTTCCAGTTACATGGACGCGTTCGCGGCGCTGGGCTACCGGCCGGAACAGGTCACGAAAATTCTGCTCACGCACAAGCATGTTGACCACTCCGGCGAGTTGCGTTCTTTCCCCAACGCGAAGATTTACGTCAACGCGGAGGAACTGTCCGCCGATGAACTTCAGGGAATCGGCAATCTTGTTCCCGTGAAATTCACGGACGGCGCGTACTACAACTTCCCGGAGTGCCAGAAAATCCGCGATGGCATTTACTTTATCAAGGCGAAGGGGCATACCAACGGCAACAGTATCGTCATTGTGGAACAGGACGGCTTGTTTTATATGATCCATGGCGACATCACGTACGTGGACGAAGCGCTCCATGAAAACAAGCTCTCCGTAGTGTTTGACGACCTCGCGGCGGCGCGTGAGACGCTCGATCGGGTCCGCGAATTTGTCCGGAATCATCCGACCGTGTACATCTCCACGCATACGCCGCAGGGGTACGAGAATCTGGAGGCCAAGCGGGTTATGGATTTGGACCGCCCGGTAGAAACCGTGCTGGCGGAAGTCGATTTCACGGCCAAGAAGGCCACCGGGAAGTATGTCTGCTCCGTGTGCGGCTACGTCTACGACCCCGCCGAACATGACGGCGTGGCCTTTGAGGACTTGCCGAACGACTGGAAATGTCCGCGCTGTAAGAAGCCCAAGGAGAAATTCAACAAAGCGTAAACGTAATCGGGCCGCCTCTTGCAAGAGGCGGCCTTTTTGGACGGTTACAGCGTTTTCAAGAAACGTTCGATACGGTCAAGGCCTTCTTTCAAGTCCTCGTCCGAGTAGCAGTAGGACAGGCGCATATAACCCTCTGTGTTGAAGTAAATGCCGGGAATCAGGCCGACTTTGCCCTCCGTGAGCATTTTTTCGCAGAACGTCAGGGAGTCCATGCCGTAACGGGCAATGGGGATGAACATATAAAACGCGCCTTCCGGTTCCTGTACGTCAAGGCCCATATCGCACAGACGCCGGTAGACCATGTCGCGCCGCCGCCGGAACGTGTCCACAATGTAGGACGTGTCGCTTTGCAGGGCGGCAACGCAGGCGCGTTGTACAAAGGACGGGACCGAAGTCACGCTGTACTGTAGAAGTACCTGTAAGCGTTCGCGGATGGGGGCGTCCGCCATGCACCAGCCCAGACGCCAGCCCGTCATAGCGTAAGGTTTCGAGAAACTGTTGATAATAATCAGGCGGTCCCTCATGTCCTGATATTCCGCGAAGCTGTGGTAATCCCCGGAGTAGACAAGGGTCCGGTAGACATCGTCACAGAGCACGAACACCGGAAGGTCCTTGAGAATGTCATGTACGGCGTCAAGGGTCTGTTTGGTGTAAATGCACCCGGTAGGATTGTTGGGGGAAGTCAGGATAATAGCCTTTGTCTTGTCGGTGAGGACGGCGCGGAGCTGTTCGGGGTCGATCTGAAAGCGGTTGTTTTCGGTGGGAATCATGACCGGAACGGCGTCACAGAGTTGTACCAACGCCTCGTAAAGTCCGAAGGCGGGGGTGGGGATGATGACCTCGTCCCCGGGGTTACAGATGGTTCGCAGGCTGATATAGAGGGCGTGCGTGGCTCCAACGGTCATGAGGATTTCGTCCGGGGAGTAACGCAAATCATGCGCCCGCGCCTCGTACTCCGAAACGGCCTCCAACAGATACGGATAGCCGTTGCCGGGGGGATAATGGGTATCGTTGTCGTCAAGGGCGGCCTTGGCGGCCTCTTTGATTTCGGTGGGAGTATTCAAGTCCGGCTCCCCGATGGTCAGCGCGCACGCGCCGGGGGTGTCGCGTACCAGATAGGTGAAGCGGCGGATTCCGGACAGGCCCACTTTCGCGGCCGCACGGTTTAACGTCAGTTCCATGATATCAATCACTCCTCATCAGGTTTGTGTGCTGTTTACGCTTTTTGCGCTCTTGCGCGGAGTTCGCGCGCCGTCACGTCATAGCCCTGACGCGCCCACAGGTCCGTGGGCCACGTATCCGGGGGCGTCAGGCCTTTGCGCGTGAGCAGCGCGGCGGCGACATGTTCCAGCAGTTTCGGATTCTTGACCAGTAACGGGCCGGTCAGTTCGGAAGCGTACACGTTTTCACTGTGCCATCCCTCCGGGGCGCGTTCGGACTCGTTCCCGAAGCCCATTTCCAGCGCGGTCAAAAGCGGACGGTCCGCGCCGGAAATCACGCCGCACTTGTTCATAAACCCTATGACCGGCTCCGGAAAAAGGTCTGTCTGTCCGTACACGTCCCCGACAATGCGGCGCGTATGCTGTACGGTCCGGAAAGGGGCCAGCGCGATTCCGTCCGCGGTATTCCCGTCCGCGTCCGTGACGCTCTGCCCGATCAGTTCCATGGCCGTACCGGCGAAGAGCATGGGACAGCCGTCACGGGCGGCGGCGCGTACGCGTTCGGCGTGACGCCGGAAATCTGTCAGCGCGAATTTCTGACGGCGTTCGGTTCCCGCCCCCATATAGAGGAAATCGGCGTCCGGCAGGTCCGCGCCGTCCCCCGGCGCGATGCGCCGTACCTCCACGGCGTGTCCCAGACGTTCCAGCAGACGGCCCAGTACCGCAACGTTGGCGTAACTGCCGTAAAGGTTCATTAAGTCCGGGTAAACGTGCAAGATGGTCAGTTTCATGGTTCAGGCCTCCCGTTCGGTCAGCGTCAGGAACTTGTCGCGGTCGGAAAAACAGGTCAGCACGTAAATTTCCTCACTGCCGGACGCCTTGAGCGTCCCGGCCGCCGCCGGAATCGTCTCCACGACTTCCCACTTCTCCGCCGGGAGCGCGCTGTACGCGAAGCGTTCCGCGAGGTCGTTACAGTAGCGGCCCGAAAGAATGACCCGTTTCACGTTCGGACTGTTCAGCCGGTCAAAGTCGATATCCCATAGCCAGCTTGTTTCGCTGGTAAAGTATTTCCGGCTGACGGCGTCCACAATCACGACTACCACGCAGTCCTTCCCGTGGTCCTGTACATAGCGAAGGTTGGTGTCATAGGCAATCGAATTTTCATGCTTGCTGGTCAGCAGGGTTCCGTGATGGTCCCCCAGACGGAAGGTCCGCATTCGGCCGTTTTTCAGGACATAGTTCTCAATCACGCCCGCCGCCGTGGCCGAGGACACCCCGCAACGCCGGCAGATCGCGTACGCCGCGAGAATGTTGTAGACATTATAAATGCTCCGGAAGGCGAGCTTCACTTTTACAGTGTCGTCAATCGTCAGGACGCCCGTTTGCAGGTCCAGCGCGGTGACGGCGTACTGTGTGCGGGGGCGTTCGCGTCCGCAGGCCGTACAACGCCACGCGCCGATATGGTTATAGTGCGCGTAGGCGTACTCCATGCGCCCGCCGCATACCGGACAGTACGCGCCGTCATGGTAGACGCCGGTCGGGGACGGCACGGAAATGCCGCAACGGTCCAGCCCGAACCATGTTACGTTTTGCCGGTCCTGTCCGAAACAGGACGACAGCGGGTCATCGGCGTTCAGGAGCAGTTCCGTTTCCGGGGCCAGCGCCGGACGCAGGGCGTCATACACGCTCTCCGGGTGTCCGTTCCGGGTCAACTGGTCCCGGTAGAGGTTCGTTATGACAAAATGCGTGGGGCGGAAGAATTGGAACGTGCGCGCGGCGTAACGCTCATCGCTTTCCATCAGGAGGACATCGGCGCGGACGTTCCCGGACAGGCTCGCGTGGGTCAGAATCATGGTCGCCACGCCCTCTATCTGATTGGAACCTTCTTTATTATAAATGACCTTCCGTCCATCGGCGCGCAGAATCGCGGCGATCATCTCCACCGTGGACGTTTTGCCATTGGAGCCGCTGACGGCAATCACCGTGGACGGGAGGCGGATTTGTCCGAGAATGTCCGGACAGATCCGTAAAGCCAGTTTGCCGGGAAGGGAACTTCCTTTCCCCACGAGTTTTCCGAAAAAGTAGCCCAGTTTACAGGCAAGAATGGCCAAGGGCTTTCTCATGACACGCACGCTCCTTTGTGACGGTTCCCGGACCGTTCCAGAAAAATGGCCAGCGCGGCGATATCCGCCGGGGAGACGCCCGAAATCCGCGCCGCCTGTCCCAGACTGAACGGTCTGACGGCGGAGAGCTTTTCCCGGGCCTCCAGCCGCAGGCCCTGTATAGACAAATAGTCGATATCCGGCGGAAGGGTCCGGTTCTCCATACGCTGAAATTCTTCGACCTGTTTCTTCTGCCGCCGGATGTAGCCCTCGTACTTGACGGAAATCTCGACCTGTTCGCGGATATCGGCCGACAGGTCCGGACGTCCGGGGTCAAACGGGGCCAAATCGTCATAGGAAATCCGCGGACGTTTGAGCAGGGACAGCAGGGACGTTCCGTCCGGGACCGTTCCGGCGTCCCGGGCGTCCAGCAGTGCGGACAGCTCCGGGGAAACGGACAGTCCCGTGTGTTCCAGCCGCGTGATTTCCCGTTGAACCGCTTCATATTTGCGTTCCACGGCCCGGAGACGCGTTTCCGGAATCAGTCCGATTTCGTACCCGCGCCGCGTCAGACGCTGGTCGGCGTTGTCCTGACGCAGTAAGAGGCGGTATTCGCTCCGGGACGTCATCATCCGGTATGGCTCTTCCGTGCCCTTGGTCACAAGGTCGTCAATCAGCGCGCCGATATAGCATTCCGAACGGGAAAGCAGAAAGGGCGGTTCCCCGCGCAGTTTCCGCGCCGCGTTGACGCCCGCCACGAATCCCTGTACGGCGGCCTCTTCGTAGCCGGACGAGCCGTTAAACTGTCCGGCCCCGTACAGCCCCGGAACGGCCTTGACTTCCATGGTCGCGCGGAGGGCCAGCGGGTCGATACAGTCGTACTCAATGGCGTAGGCCGGACGCGTCATTTCCGCGCGGCGCAGTCCGGGGACGCTGTGCAGCATGGCGATCTGTACCTCTTCCGGCATGGAAGAGGAAAAGCCCTGTATATAGAGTTCCTCCGTGTTCAGGCCCATCGGCTCCACGAATAGCTGGTGACGGAGCTTGTCCGGAAAACGGACGATTTTCGTCTCAAACGAGGGGCAGTACCGCGGCCCCACGCCCTGTATGACGCCGGAATACATGGGCGCGCGGTGCAGGTTGGCTTCCACGATACGCCGGGTCTCTTCGGTGGTCCACGTCAGCCAGCAGACCGCCCGGTTTTTCGGCGGCTCGGCGGTGGAGTACGAAAACGGGACCGGGAGCGTGTCGCCCTCCTGTAGCTCCATCTCGTCAAAGTCCACGCTCCGGCGGTTGACGCGCGGCGGCGTACCGGTCTTAAAACGCCGCAGGGGAAGGCCCAGTTTCAACAGGGACGGCGTCAGGCGCGCGGCCGGGTGCATACCGTCCGGGCCGGACTCCTCCACCCACTCCCCGACAATGGTCCGCCCGGAAAGATAGGTCCCGGTGGCCAGTATGACCGCCCCGGCGCGGAACGCCGCCCCCGTGGCAAGGACCACTTGAAAGGCGTCCGCGTCTTTCCGGATTTCCGTCACTTCCCCCTGTCGGACGGTCAAACCGTCCTGTTGTTCCAAGGTGCGCTTCATGCGCTCCTGATAGGCGCGGCGGTCGGCCTGTGCGCGCAGGCTCCACACCGCCGGACCCTTGCCCTTGTTCAGCAAACGGTACTGAATACAACAGGCGTCCGCGGCCTTGGCCATTTCCCCGCCCAGCGCGTCCAGTTCGCGGACCAGATGTCCCTTCCCGGTGCCGCCGATTGCGGGGTTGCAGGGCATATTTCCAACGGCGTCCAGATTCAGCGTGAAAACGGCCGTACGCAGTCCCAGACGCGCCGCCGCGAGCGCCGCTTCGATTCCGGCGTGTCCCGCGCCAATGACAATGACCGCGTAGTCTCCGGCGTGAAATTCTCTCATAGTCTCATCCTCTGATATTTCTTACGCTTTCCGGAAAGTCAGCACGGCGATTTCCGGACGGTTGAAGAGCCGGAACGTTTTCCCGGCGTTGCCCAGTCCGCGCGTGACGAACAGCCGGGAAGCGTTCTTTTCGTAAAATCCGGCGGTCCAGCTCGGAAACCAAGTGCGGTCCGTGGACACGAGGCCGTCCGTGAACGGGAAGCGGATTAAGCCGCCGTGCGCGTGGCCGGAAAGCACCAGATCGGCCCCCAGATAGCAGTATTTGGTCGGGAAGAGGTTGTTCCGGTGGGCCAGCAGTATCCAGAACGGGTCTCCGTAGGCGGCGTACAGGTCGGCGGCCACGCCTTCCGGGGACTTCTGGTCGGCGTAACCGTTCGGGTCGTCAATGCCCGCCAGAACCACGACATCCCCGCCGCGTTCCAGCGCGACAAACTCGTTGCTCAGCACCCGGACGCCGTTCACGGTGAGGCGCTCTTTCAGTTCGGGGACATCGCCAATGGCCCACTCGTGATTTCCGGTGACGTAGTAAGTCGGGGCCAGCGCGGAGAACTCCCGGGCCAGCGTCTCGGGGTACCCCTCCACGGGTCCCCGGAAACTGTCCTCCAAGTCGCCCAGCAAAAGAATATAGTCAGGTTTTTGCCGCGCCACTTTCCGGTAAAGCGCCCTGCCGTCCAGCCCGAAGGAGGCCCCGTGAAAGTCGGACAGGACCGCCACCCGGCACCCGTCAAAGCCTTCCGGGAGGTCCGGGAACGCGGCTTCCCATTTTGCTACCTGTAAGGAATGATTGCTCCAGCGGAAAAAGGCCGCGCAAAATAACAGGAACAGCGCCACGCCAAGCAGACGCCGTAACCACAGCATACGGTGACGGTATTCCCGTCTGCTTCTTCCGTGTCTCCGCTTTCTACGCTCCGACAACGTATCCCGCCTCCTTCCGGCAACGCCCGTGACGGGCGTCCCGCACGACATGATAACACAAGTTATGCGTTTTGGCTACCATAAATTTTCGCGCCGCCGGATTTTTCGCGGAACCCGGACAGGCGGGGGCGGATATACTGGGGTAACCGGACGGTGTCCGGGCACGGAGAGGAGGCGTGGCGGATGTGCGGGAGAGGCGGACTGTTTGTGCTGGGACTCTGCGCGGCGGCGCTCGGGACCGGGATTCTCATTGCCGCGATATTCCCGGTGGGGCTGCTGCTGTTCGTGACGGCGTTTCTGCTGATTGCGTGCGGCTGCGCCTGCTGCCGGAGACGCTGAGGCGAAAGGAGCGGGTAACATGAACATTGTGGTGTGGAAAGCACCGAAGAGTTTGCGCGGGCTGTTGCGGCGTCTGTTCGGGATGAAGAAGGCGAAAGAGGCATAAGCGTTCCCGGCGGTTCATAGAGTAGGACAGGAACTGCCGGGAAGGGGAGGAAGCCTCATGGAACTGGAACTGCAACAGGTCAGCGTGGACGCGTACGAGACAGGCGGCGACATCACGCTCACACAGGACGAGAGCGCGGAAACGATCGTGCCGGACTACTGCCCGGATATGGCGCGGGTGATTGTCACGG
The DNA here is from genome assembly GCA_017446225.1 of Oscillibacter sp. Lineage (GTDB taxonomy): Bacteria > Bacillota > Clostridia > Oscillospirales > Oscillospiraceae > Oscillibacter. Next base: position 6,679 of record JAFSRH010000024.1, on the reverse strand, counting down.
AAGGCACGGTATTTTTACACAGTCAGGAGTTACGGGAAGGCCGGGCGGAAGTCACGGGAAGCGTACAAGTAAACATCCTTTACACGCCGGACGGAGAAAGCGGCGTACGGGCGTTGGAACTCACGCTCCCCTTTTCGGCGGAGAGCGACAACCGCGCCCTGTCGGACTGCGAGGAAGTCACGGCGGAGGTGACGCCGGAGCTGTTGGAGGCCCGAATGCTCAACCCGCGCAAGGTCCTGACGCGTTGCCGGCTCTCCACGCGTCTGACGGGCTACCGGAAAAAGCCGCTCTGTCTGACTACGGACGTTGTGGCGGGGGACGACTGCCGACTGGAAAAAAGGCGGGAGCGGCGGAAAATCGTTCTGCTTACGCGTATGCTCCGGCGGGAGTTTCAGTTTTCGGACTCCTTCACGCTCCCGTCCGGGCGTCCCGGGGCGGTGGAACTGCTCTCCGTGGACGTGACGCCCAATGTCACGGAGACGAAGATCATCGGAAACAAGCTGATTTGCAAGGGCGTCTTTACGCTCTCCCTTCTGTACCTGACGGAAGAAAACGCGTGCGCATCCCAGACGGCGGAACTGCCATTTTCCCAGATTATGGACGTGGAGGACGTGCCGGAGGACGCGCCCGTGTCCGTACGGGTGACGCTCAACGGGGCGGACGTACAGCTTGACGGCGGCGACCCCGAAGGCCGGGAAATCGGCGTCACGCTCTATCTTGACGCGCTGGCCGCGGTGCGCCGGGAACTGGAACTGGACCTGTTGCGGGACCTCTATTCCACGGCGTGGGAGACGCGTTATGACGCCGTGCCGCTGACCATGACGGAGTCATGGGAGCGTCAGACGTGCCGTCAGCCGGTGCGGGAACTGCTGGAAACGGGGACCGCGGCGGATGAAATTCTGTCGTTACGCGTCCTGTGCGGGCCGGTCTCCGCGTCCGCGGAGGAGGGGCGCACGATCCTGCGTACGCCGGTGGCCATACGGGCGCTTTACTGTGACGAAGGCGGCGTAACCCTGCTCGCCGAACGCCGGACGGAGGTCCGCTGTGAGACGGATTTGCCGGACGGCTGTCAGGTGACGGCACAGGCGGAGGTGTCGGAAGAGCCGCGGGGCGCAATCGGCGAACGCGGCGTTGAAGTGCGCTTTGCCGTGGACTTCCGCATGGAGGCCGTACGCCTGACGCGGAGCCTGTGCGTAACGGCCGCGGAACTCGACACGGACGCCCCCAAAGATACCACGGACGCGCCGTCCCTGATTCTGCGCCGGATGGGTCCGGACGAAACCGCGTGGGACATGGCGAAGGCCTGTAACAGCACGGTCGCGGCGATTCTGGACGCCAACCGGATTGCCGAAGAGGCGGAACTTCCGCGGGACAGCATGATTCTGATTCCGCGCAAGCGCGGTGGACAGGGCTTGAAAGGATGACGTATGAATCACACCATTTATCAGAACATCGCCACGCGTACGGCGGGCGACATCTACATTGGCGTTGTGGGACCCGTCCGGACGGGAAAGTCAACGTTCATCAAGCGTTTCATGGAAACGCAGGTCATTCCGAACATTGAAAACGTCTACCGCAAGGAGCGGGCGCGGGACGAACTCCCCCAGAGCGGTTCCGGACGCACCATCATGACGGCCGAACCCAAATTTGTGCCCGAAGAGGCCGCGCAGATTCAATTAGAGGGCGGCGTGTCCTTCTCCGTACGCCTCATTGACTGCGTGGGCTACATGGTCCGCGGGGCCATCGGACAGTTTGAGGACGATATGCCACGTATGGTCACAACCCCGTGGTTCGACCACGAAATTCCCATGACGGAGGCCGCCGAAGCCGGGACGCGGAAAGTCATCGCCGAACATTCCACCATCGGCATCGTCATCACCACGGACGGGACGATATCCGAAATCCCGCGGGAAGATTATCAGGCGGCGGAGGACCGGGTCATTGAAGAGTTACAGGAACTCGGCAAGCCGTTCATCGTCCTTTTGAACTCCTCGGAGCCGGACAGCCCCCGCGCGCGGGCCATCGCCGCGGATATCTCCCGCCGGCACGGCGTCAACTGTACGCCCGTAAACTGTCTGGAACTGAGCGAAGAGGCCACCGCCGACATTTTACGCGGCGTCCTGTACGAGTTCCCCATGCAGGAACTCCGGCTCTACTTGCCCGCGTGGGTGGACGCGCTCCCCATGGAACATCCCATCCGCGCCGAACTCTACGAGGCCGTCCGCCAGCAGGCCCCCTCTCTGCGCCACATCCGGGAAGTCAAGGACGTGATCGACCTTCTGGGACAGGGGGAGAACATCGAACAGGCGGCGGTCACGTCCATGGACCTTGGGACCGGCATTGCCGTGGCGCGGTTATCGCTCCCGCGCGCGCTCTTCTACCGGACCCTCTCCGAACAATCGGGCTTTCAGGTTGCGGATGACGGCGATTTGATGAGTCTGCTTACCCGTCTGGCGGACATCAACGAGGCCTACGGGCGCGTGGCGGACGCGTTGAAGGACGTGCGGGAGAAGGGATACGGAATCGTGGTCCCGGATATGTCGGAACTGAAACTGGAAGAGCCGGAAATCATGAAGCAGGGCGGGCGTTACGGCGTACGCTTACGGGCCAGCGCGCCGTCCATTCACATGATCCGCGCGGACATACAGGCGGCGGTATCGCCGATTGTGGGCAACGAGAAGCAGTCGGAGGACATGGTCAACTATCTGTTGCAGGAGTTTGAGGGCGACACCAACAAAATCTGGGAGACCAACATTTTCGGCCGGAGTTTCCATGAACTGGTCAATGACGACTTGCAGGCGAAACTCCGCCGAATGCCGGAGGACGCCCGCAAGAAGTTACAGGAAACCTTGACGCGGATTATCAACGAGGGCAGCGGCGGCTTGATTTGTATCATTCTCTGAAAAGGCGTTTGCGCTTTTCCTGTCGTGGGGCGCAAAAAGTCCGGGAACCTGTCAGAAGGTTTCCGGACTTTGATTGTCATGGCGGGGGAGTTTTTCGCACAGCGGCAACAGTTTTTCGGGCTTCGCGACATGTTCCGCAAGCGGCGGAAGCGGAACAAGAAAATTCCTCAATGCTTTTGTTCCGACTGTCTTTTGCGCTGTGCCTGTTGCAACAGCGTCACATTGCTGTGAAATAGGAGGGCTGTTCAGAGAATAAAGCAAATATTCCGTAGAAGTATCTGCGATTGGCTTTAACAATGCTATGTGACGTTGAAAACGGAATTTTATACCCGTATCAATCTTTCGCTCATGCAATCAGCATTTTGTCAAACGGGTCTGAGGGATGTTTTTATGTTGTCGCTGTTGCTGTTCGCGAACACTCTGTTACTGTCCCTGCGTCTCTCGAACGGCGGTTCGTTTCCGAAGCCCTTGACGGCTTCCGAGGAACGCTTATGGCTGGGGCGTCATATGCGGGGCGATCCGGAGGCGCGGAATGTGCTGATTGCACGGAATCTCCGTCTTGTCGCGCACATTGTCAAAAAGTATTATACGCAGAGCGGGGAACAGGACGACTTGATTTCCATATTTAAGCCGGAAAAAGGCGTACGTCTCGCCACGTACGCCGCCCGTTGCATTGAAAATGCTATCCTATCGCAAGCGCGTTTTATGCGGGAAACCCCGCGCCGTAAAATAACGGGGCACCCAGTCAAAGCGCCGGGTGTCCCATTATCGTTATTCGCTCTCGTCATCACGCTTGTCTTTCCCCGTATAGACCCAGACCCATTGACGACCGGGCTTCTTCTTGGGCTTGCGCTTATAGGCGCGTTCCAGAAAGTCTATGGACGCCTGCGACATCGGCTCCCCGTTCTCGTACAGGCTCTGGAAAATACGCGGCAGTTTCTTCAGCCGGACGTTCATGTCCTTCTTGTCAAGGCGTTCCAGATTCAGATTCTTTACGCCCAGCCATTGCCGATACTCGTAATACGCCTCGCTGTTTTTGTCCTTGAACGCCTGCGCCACTTCCGCAAGTCCCGGCGTCCCGCCGCAGTCCTCGACAATGCCGAATCCTTTGCCGTCCAGTACGCGGGGCAATTCCTTTCCCGGAAGGTCGGGGTCTTTCGTGACGGATTCCAGCGTCAACTCCACCTGCCAACTGTCGCCGAAATCGTACTCCATGAGCAGTTTTTCCCCGGCGACAGGGAAAAACAGGTCTTTCATTTTCGTTGCCGCCATGTCTTTCGCGTCCATTTCCGCCGTCATTTCCTCCATTTCCTCGTCCGGCAGAAGATAGGTCGTGAACTTTTCCAGGTCAAGGCTCTCGTCCTGAATGCCATGCGCCTTATCGAACACGGCATGATTGAAGCCGTTCGGGACGATGAACTGAAACAGGTGGTTGCCTTTCATCTCATACAGCGCCATCACAATGTAACCCAATCTGGCAAGCGTGATATTGCCGGGAACCTGAAACCGCCGCCAGATTTTCGGCTCATAGTCCAGCAGTTCCGCGTAGAATTGGTAAATCGGTTGTGTAGCCATAACGCCGCTCCTTTCGCATACGGTGCATTATTCGTTTTCCTCGTTATCACGCTCTCGGGTTTCATTGCCTTTGGCTTTTTCCGGCGCCAAACGTCCCGTCTCTCCGAAACAACAGCCTTTTTTGAGTTCGCGCTTCATGCGCTCGTACTCCTGATACTCCTCCATATCGAGAATGGCGTAACGTCCGTGGCCGTTGCGGGTGAGGAACACCGGGCGTCCGACCGCCACATCCCGCAGGACTTCCCCGTAGTTGCGCAAATCGGACACGGGTTTGATATTCGGCATGGCGCACTCCCCCTTACGGCGTCATTGTAGCATAGTTTCACGTAAAAATCAACGGCGAATTTTTCATAGGCGTCAAAAAACAGGTTGCATTTGCCGGGAACGTATGGTACACTGACCACACGCCGCGACATACGGCGACTGATACGAGAGGTGGAGCCTATGAAACTTCTAATGCGGATGGCATTGCTTTTCCTGACGGCGTTCGTACTCGTGACGGCGTCTTATGCCGGACACAGTGACACGGATATTGCTTATGCTGTCACGGGCGGCAACATCTACTTTGACGCCGACAGCGGAACCGTTACGGACTGCGATAATTGGGGCGTAACGGAAGCGGTTATTCCGTTGAAAATTAACGGCGTAGAGGTTACGTCTATTGGAGACTTTGCGTTTTATCTTCAAACAGGCTTGATAAAGGTAAAAATGCCTGATAGCGTCACTTCTATTGGAGAATGGGCATTTGCTACGTGCGACAGCCTGACAAGCATAAAAATTGGCAATGGCGTCACTTCAATCGGAGCTTCCGCATTTTATGCTTGTGATAATTTGACAAGTATGGAGATTTCCGCCAGCGTTACTTCCATTGGAAACTTGGCGTTTAGCGGATGTAATAGTTTGCGCGACATTTACTATGGCGGAACGAAAGCGCAATGGAAAGCGATTGACGGAATCAGCGATAGCAATCTAATTTCCGATAGTATTACGATTCACTATGCTGAAGAATTTGACATTAAATCCGCGCCGACCGTTGGCGGACACGCAATCGGCAAGGCGGATTTGTCCGGCCTGACGGAAATTTCCGTCCCGGTCTCGATTTCCGCCGATACGCCGACGCAAGTCACGCTGTGCGTCCCGTTCTTTGACGGCGGAAAGTTCCTTGGCATGGGATTCGTTACGGCGACTGTGGACAAAACAACGCAGTCCGTGACCGTACCCGTGACGGGCAACGTGTCCGGCGCGGGGAAATTGAACGTCATCTTTCTGAACGCCGATTTCCGTCCGCTGTCCGCAACGGGCTTTGACATCGCGGCGTGAAAACAGGGCGAACCGCCCGGAGAGCATACGCTCCTGGACGGTTCGTTTGATTTCCATATCGCGGACGCCTTTCGGCGGCGCGGCGGAAAGGCGTCATAGGGACATCCCGCATCTCCATAAAGTGGAGGCAGGAGGCGATTTTTGATGTTGTCATGGTTGCTCGTTGCGAATACGCTGTTGCTGACGTTGCGGCTGTCGAACGGCGGCTCGTTTCCGAAACCGCTCACGGCATCGGAGGAGCGCGAATGGCTGGAGCATCGCAGAAACGGCGACCCGCAAGCGCGGAACGTCCTGATTGAACATAATCTCCGTTTGGTTGCGCATATTGTCAAGAAATACTACGCGCAGAGCGGCGAACAGGAGGATTTGATTTCCATCGGGACTATCGGACTGATGAAAGCGGTGTCCACGTTCAACCCGGATAAAGGCGTACGTCTCGCCACGTACGCCGCCCGTTGCATTGAAAATGCTATCCTATCACAAGCGCGCCTTACGCGGGAAAGCCCGCGCCCGTCCGGGAAACGGCGTGGCGCGTCTCTTGCCGCGTGAGCGAACGCCTGTATATGATGCGCCGCTATGCTAACGGAGTTCCGAATTACGCGCCCTTGTATGTACACAGTTTCCGGTTGATTGCGCCGCGCAAGTTCGCGGAGGCGCGGACGCTCTATCGGCGTTATCAGACTTTAGCCGACATCGACAACACGCCGGAACGTCTGCGCTGGTGTCGCCACAGTATGGGTCTCATGCAGAAGGAAGTCGCGGAGCGGATAGGCGTCAGCCGCGCCGTGTACGTGGACATGGAAACAGGCGCGGTTGACCATTTCCCCGCCGCTGTCGCGGACAGGCTGTCGGCGCTCTACGGCGTCCCGGCGGAACGTCTG
>JAFSRH010000023.1 GCA_017446225.1 Oscillibacter sp. | reverse complement strand
TCAGCCCCGTAAGTATGACCGTTGCCGCGGGCGGGACGTACGGCAATCTGCCCGCGCCCACCCGCGATGGCCACACGTTCAACGGCTGGTTCACCTCCGCCACCGGCGGCGTACAGGTGGACAATGACACCGGCGCGGACACGTACGGCAACGTGACCCTGTACGCGCACTGGACCGCCGCAACGTACACCGTAACCTTCAACGCCAACGGCGGCAAAGTCAGCCCCGTGAGTATGACCGTTGCCGCGGGCGGGACGTACGGCAATCTGCCCGCGCCCACCCGCGATGGCCACACGTTCAACGGCTGGTTCACCTCCGCCACCGGCGGCGTACAGGTGAACAACGACACCGGCGCGGACACGTACGGCAACGTGACCCTGTACGCGCACTGGACCGCGAAAACGATCGCGCTTGAGGACCTGTCCTACAGTTTCGCCAATTCCTATAAGGGGCTGGACTATCCCAACCCCTACCATATCCCGTACGAACGCTACCGCGCGATTTTCGGCGACAGCCTCTTCGGCAGGATGTGCTATAAGATGAGCGGTAACGGAAGATGGGGCGGGAGTTGCTACGGCTTCTCCTCTACGGCCGCGATGTTCTCCCAACAGGGGAGCGGCGTTACCGTGGACGCGTTCCGGTCGGGCGCCTCCAAGCCCTCCCAACTCCGTATCACGGACAAGCACGCCCAATGGAACATCACCGCGCGGGAGTTCCTCGAAATGATGCAGATCAGCCAGAATTCGCCCGTCATTCAGGCCGATTACCAGAACAACAAAAACAAATTGGCCGAACTCTGCGCCGCCGTGGCGGACTTCGCCCGGACCGGTACGAATCCCGTCATTGTGGCCGTGTTCGGCAAGGAAGGCGGTCATGCTCTGCTCGGTTACGGGCTGGAAAAAGTCAGCGACACCCAAAGCCGCCTCATGGTCTACGACTGCAACTTTCCCAGTCAGGAACGGTACGTGACCCTGACCGCCGACTCCGCCGGACGTTATACCGGCTGGAGCTACCGGATGAACGATACCTATAATTGGGGCAGCGCGTACAAGGGAAGCTGGATTTCCTTTGTCCCGTACGCCGACTTTTACAAGGTCTGGACCGGCAGAGGCCAGCAAACGCAGGCCGCTATGGAAATGCTGACCGTCAACGCCAACGTTGTCATTAAAGACTTTGAGGGCAACGCCGTGGCCTCTCTCGACAACGGCGAACTCATCACCATGCGGACCGACATCTTCCCTGTCATTCAGCTTGGCCTTACCGTGGACGGCGAAAACCCGCCGAATGACACCGTGTCCGTCTGGATTCCCGTTGATATTTACGACTTGGAACGTACGGACGACTATGTCCGCGTCAACGGGGAAGCCACGCTCATGGACGCCGATTCCCCGTTTCAGGCCACGATTACGCACGTCAACCAGTCCTCGGACGTCTCCACCACCGCGGACGGCTTTACCTTCGTGGTGGACGATGGCACGCAACTCAACCGCGTCATGTTCGGCGAAAACGTGACCGCCGGAACGTACGACATTACCTTCCACTCTACCTTGGACGGCAAACAGGAGGACGTACAGATTACCGGTACCGTCATGTCCCATATGATGACGTTCGCCATGGTGAACGGGGAGGCGGTCGCGGACGCCGAAAGTATGGTAAGTATCCAGTCGTATATGCTCAACGGCGTGCGCGTGGGAAGCGGTTCGATTGCCGGCAACGCGGTTCCGCTTGTCAGCTTCGCGGCGAACAAGGGAGAAGGTACCATGTCGCCGGGCAAGGCCACGGAGGACGGCCGCTTTACGTTCCCGGTCTGCGAGTTCACGCCCCCCGCGGGACAGTCCTTCACGGGCTGGCTCGTCAACGGCAAGGTCTATCAGCCCGGACAGAGTCTGACGCTGGATTCCGATACCACCGCCGTGGCGCAATGGTCCGGCAGTGTCCCCGCGATTCAGAACGTAACCGTAAGCGGCGGGAGCATCGCCGTTGCCGCAACGGTCCCCTTGGACGGCTTGACGGTCGCCGTCTGCGCGTACGCGAAGAGCGGACAAATGCTCCGCTGTGCGTCCGGCGGGAGCGTTGGTCTGTCACTGGACACCGCGGGCGCGGCGTACCTGCGGGCGTTCCTGCTGGACGCCGGCACACAGCGGCCGGTCTGCGAACCTTATCAGAAAAATCTCTGAGACGTACCAACGGGCGGACATCAGTCCGCCCGCGCGTTTTACAGGGACAGGTTCCCCAGATTGAACCCGCCTAAATTCAAGTTCCCGCTCGCGTTCTCCATCCGCCGGTCCATGGCCTCCGCCGCCTGCCGCAACGCCTCGTTCACGGCCGTTACAATCAGGTCCTGCAACATCTCGGGGTCCTGCGGGTCCACGACTTCCGGCTTTAACGTCAGGGAGAGCAATTCGCGCTTCCCGCTGACGGTGGCCTCCACCACGCCGCCGGACGTGGCGACAAATTCCTTGGCCTCCACTTCCTTCTGCGCGGCGTCCATTTCGGCCTGCATTTGCGCGATTCTCTGCTGTAACTCGGCCTGCCGACGGCTCCCGGCGGGGTTCTGACTGCCGTTGGTAAAGCCCCGGCGCGCACTGTAACTCATAGTTCTTGCTCCTTTGGTAGTTTGTCCGGCTCTTCGCCGATAATTTGAATGATGTCCGGCCGCCGACGGCTGAACGTCAGCAACGCCTCCCGGTTTTCCCGCGGGGACACGGGCGGCGGTACCCCTTCCCGCATATCCACGCGGGCCGCGCCGCTCTCTTCCAGCAGTACCGCCCGGACGCGCTCATTGTTCAGCCGTCCCAGCGTGACGGAGTCGGGCGCGTAGAGAGTCAGAAGGCCGTCCGCGAGCGTCCCGGCGCATTGGGAGAGAAACGATCGGTACATCGCCGGCAGACGCGCCCGACAGCGTTCCGAAAGGGCGTTCCAGTCCGAGGAACCGCGCGGCGGCGGTACGTTATCCTGTGGCGGCGCGTTGTCCTGCGGCGGTACGTTGTCCCACGGCGGGACGTTGTCCCACGGGGGCGCGTCATTCTGTGGCGGTACGTTATTCCACGGCGGCGCGTTGCCCTGCGGCGGGACGTTGTCCCACGGGGGCGCGTTGTCCTGCGGCGGGACGTTGTCCCACGGCGGCGCGTCATTCTGCGGCGGGACGTTGTCCCACGTTGGCGCGTTATTCTGTGGCGGTACGTTATTCCACGGCGGCGCGTTGTCCTGCGGCGGGACGTTATCCCACGGCGGCGCGTTATCCTGTGGCGGTATGTTGTCCCACGGGGGCGCGGCGTCCCGTGACGGCGCGGACGGGACAGCGTCCCGCGGCGGCGGGGCCGGCCTCCGGACCGGTACGGACCCCGCTTCCAGACGCTCTATCCGGGCCAGTATCGCGGAAAGGTCGCCGGAAAGCGTCTCATCGCACAGGCGCAACAGACATAATTCCGCGCTCAGGCGGCTGTTGACGCTGTCATACAGTTCCGCTCCGGCGGTCTGTAGCGTGGAGGCCAGATATAACAAACGCCGGTCCGTGGTTAGGCGTTCCAGCCGGTCCAGCGTGCCGTCATCGTACCCAGCGGAGAGCAGAGCAACGCTTCCCTCCGGGGCCATGCGCCTTAAGAGCAAGTCACGCACAAGCGCGGCCAGTTCCCGTAACACGGTGGCCCCGTCGCGGCCGCCATCGTAGAGTTCGCCGAAGAGCGCGAGCGCGGACGGCACGTCTTTTTTTAGGATATGTTCCAGCAAAGCCGCCGTTTGCAGATGTCCGGCGAGGCCCAGCGTATTCAGCACCGTTTGACTGTCCACGGCGCCGCCCGCCGCCGCGCACTGGTCGAGCAAGGACAGCCCGTCCCGCATGGCCCCTTCCGCCAGACGCGCCAGCAGTTCCGCGCCGTCATCGGTCAGGGAAATTTGTTCCCGCTCCGCCACGTACCGCAGACGCGCGGCAATGTCGCGGGGCTGAATCCGCCGGAACGCGTAGCGTTGACAGCGCGAAAGAATCGTTGCCGGGACTTTGTGCAGTTCCGTGGTCGCGAGAATAAACATGAGGTGTTCGGGCGGCTCCTCCAGAATCTTTAACAGCGCGTTAAAGGCGGACGTGGAGAGCATATGCACTTCATCGACAATATACACGCGTTTTCGCACATTGGCGGGGGGATAGACGGCCTCATCCCGCAAGGCCCGGACCTGATCCACGCCGTTATTAGACGCGGCGTCCAGTTCCAGCACGTCAAGGGAAGTCCCGGCTTCCAGCGCGGCGCAGGCCGGACACGCCCCGCACGGATTCCCGTCACGCGGGTTCTCACAGTTCACCGCGCGCGAAAGGATTTTGGCACAGGTTGTTTTTCCCGTCCCGCGGCTTCCGGTGAAAAGGTACGCGTGGGACGTCCGGTTTTCGGCCACCTGTCTTTGCAAGGTCCGCGTGATATGCGATTGTCCGATCACATCGGAAAAGACCGCCGGACGGTATTTCCGATATAACGCCTGATACATAGCCATGCTCCCGCCGTCTCCAAATATAGAACTCCTCCGCTTTCAGCCGCGGGACCGGCGTCCTTGCGTCACATGGGTGTTCCGCTTAATGCTGCTCGGTTCCCCGCCTGACATGGTTCACGGTACCTCATTGCACAAGACCGGCTCCGCGACTGAAAGCGGAGGATGTTCGTATTATATACCGCGCCGGACAGAATTGCAAGCCCCCGCGCATATTTTTTTCACGGCCGCGTCTCTTCCCCGGGGTCATCGGACGGGACGGCTTCCGGTTCGGGAAGGTCAAGGCGGAATTCCAGCAGACCGACCGGACCCTGTTCCGGGTAGTAGAAGGTTTCGGGCCAGTCCGGGAAAGCGGACAACCCCTCATCTTCCCGTAAACGGGCCTTCGCGTCTTCCACCTGCGTTTCCCCGCCCGGCCCCCAGTAGCCGATTCTCACGGCCAATTCCTTTTGTTGACGGTCCAACGCGTTGCGCAGAAGCGTATAGACGGCCTCCGGACTGGTCGCGCTGACAATGGCCTGTAACTCTTCGGCTGTGCGGCGGTAGCCGATTTGGAGCTTGATTTCATAGTACCCCCGCTGAGCCTGACTGACGGAAGCGATATAGGAAACGGCGTAAGAGCCTAAGGGCGTCTGCTGTTGGATTTCCATGGTAGCCTGTTCGAGACGGTCGGCAATGGTCACGTCATTGTCGAAGTGGTAAAGGCGGAGCGTGGCGGTCTCCCGGTGCTGTCCAATCAGAAGAAGAAGGTCATTCACAATGTCCTGATAATTTTCGGCGCGGAGGGTTCCGGCGGCCTCGCTTTCCCAGAACTTGCCGCTGTGCGGCTCCACCGTGACGTACTGCCGTTCCAGAAGGGAACAGCCCGACAGCAGAACGCAGACGCACAGAGTACATAAAAGTCCGTTCCTCATCAACGGAACTGTCTTTCAAGAATGACGTTGCACGGACACAGGGGAAGATTGGTTCCGTTTTCCAACGCCATGACCCGGATGGTGTCAAAGTCTCCTTCGAGCGTCAGCCCGTCCGACTGCCGCACGTCCGCCGACACAACCTCCATCAACTGCCCGTTCAAGTAGCCGCATACAAAGAGGGTCCCGCTGGAAATCCGGTAGAACGTGGTACGCACCATGTAGAATGTGTCCATACGCGTCACAACGGAAGAGATATAGGGGATATTGGAATCCCAGTGGGCGTAAAGGGTGTGGTTCTCCGTCAGCGAGACGATCGTTTTTTCCGTGATTTCGTGGCCCCCGTCCAGTTCCGTAAACCATCCGGAAAAGTCGTAACCTTCCCGGATAGGCGTGGGCAAAGCGCCGTACTCTTTGCTATAGGTGACGGTTATGGTCTCCTCGGCCAGTGTGCCGTGATTGGGATCCAGCGCCACCGTATACTCCGCCAATTCCCATTGGGCGTACAAGGTCAGGTCCTCGTCTTTGTCGTATACGGACCCGGATTCATAAGAAGTGCCCGTGCCCTTTGCGTCCGTGTTCCACGAAGTAAAGACGTAACCGGGATAAACGGGGCGTATTTCCGTAAGATTGGTGGCCACTTGTTCAATTTTCATCTGTTCTTCCGGGGCGTTGCTCCCGCCGTTGGCCAGATAGGTGATGGTGTAGGACGTGTAAACCGTGAACGGCACCGGGTCACTGATACTGGACGTACGTTCATTGGCGCTGACGGCCTCCAATGTGGCCTGATAGTCTCCGGGGTCCAGTTTCATGCCGTAGGACGTTCTCCCCTTGAGCGCAACGGCGGGAAACTGTGTGGTACCCTGCGTCACGCGGAGAATGTACGTTTCGGCCCCGGTGAGGCTTTCCCATGAAAATTTGACGTTTGCGCCCTCACTGCCTTCCGCGGTTACTTTCAATACCGGCGTATCAATGGCGATCCATTCCGTTTCCTGAAGCTGGAAGAGCTGCGCGTTTTCTTTGTTCCGGGCGGAAATTTGGAATTCCGTACCCTCGGGGGCGGGTTCGTCCTCATTTTCCGCGCTTTCCACGATGTTTTCCAGCACGCAGTCGGAACACTTGGGCCGGAGTTGATAGGCGCCCTTTCCCCATGCGAAGGTTCCGCCGTCCCAGTAGATGTACCAGTTCTGCCCGGGGGAAGCGTCATAAGGTTCGGTACGGACAGGGGTTTCGGCGGCCCAGCCGCTCCCGGAGACGGCCAGCGCGGGATTCCGGAACGTGTCCCGCAAGGCCGAGACAATCGCGTAAGAGCCGTCATCCTGACGGGTGAAGTGCCAGACCTGTCCGGATTCCTGCGTTCTGGCGCGGGCGGTGACCTGTCCGCCGCCGTCATTGGTGACGTAGCGGTTCAGGGACGGGTTGAGGACATAGGCATGGAAATCGGCGCCTAATTTTACGTAACCGCTGAACGTGCCGAAGGCGGCGCTGGTAAGCTGTACGGTGTCGATTTGCACGGAACCTGTGTAGTAGTTCCACATGACGTGGTGGCGGTCGTTGTTATGGGAATTGACAATGGGGGTGCCGGCGGAGTTCGTCCCGACACAAAGGACGGTATGCTGAAAGGTCCCGTTCCCCTTGGTGCTGTAAAAGACCGGACTGCCCGCGTAGACCGCGGTTTTCGCGGGCGTGACGGTTTTGGAGGCCGTAACGAGATTCACCAGACGCCCGCGGTTTTCGCTCATCCACTGGCGCATATTGGTGGAAGTGGTCCACGTGGCGCTCCGGTCCGTGGACGTCTTGTAATACCATCCGTTGGTGCCGTAAGGGTTCGTGACCGCCTGCGGCATACCGCCCGCGGCGATACTCTGAGAAGTGAAGTTCGCGCAGTCGCCGCCCACAGAGTTGAAATTCGCGTAAGCGGGGTTATAGTTCTGCCAGTAGGTTTCGGAGTAGGTAACGGCCTTGTCTACGTCATAGTCGGAGTAGTAACTGAAGGCCATCAGGGAGGCGGTGTCCGTGTCCGGGACTTGTACGGCGGAAGTCCCGAAATCGGCTTCCGCGAAGCCGCGCGCGGCCAGTTCGCGCAAGCGCGCTTCTGACAGCGTGCTGATTCCCAGAACATCGGATTCGTCATACTCGTCCGACAGGATTTCACAGGAGCCGTCCGGACGCCGCGCCACGGTCAGGATATGCCACGTACCGAAGCCGGAGACGTCCAGCCCGCCCGCGCCGTTGCTCAGGTCGTCATAATCGAAGTAGGTCCACTCGTAAACGTACAGGGTCCGCGTGCCGTCCGGATTGCGGACCGTGCGCGCCCGGTCGATACGCGCCGTGACATCAGCGTCCAGCACGTTCAGTCCGAGCCGGGTTTCCATCTCCCTGACGCGCTCGGCTCTCAGCGTGTTGTTGTCCGCAACGGGGGGGCTTGTCTCCCAGTCGTCCCCGGACAACAGACGCGCTTCCCCGCGGTACGCCGCCTCCCGCGCCGTAAAGTAACCGGCAAGCGCCGCTTCTTCCGGGCTGTCCCCGGCGTCCAGCAGTCCGGCCGTGTCCCGCGCGCTGAAGAGCAGTTCGGACATCTCGTGACAGTTCAGTGGCACGGGCTGGAAGTCCGCCGCCGCCTGCGTTACGCACAGAAGCGCCAACAGGCATACCAGCGGTAAAAGATTCCATTTTCTCATAAGGTCTCATCCTCTCCTGATGAAGCGTTCACGCCACAGCGGCGCGGGGAGTTGTCATCATCGCTCCTCAAAAAAGCGTGATCTGACTGGTGTCCGCCATTCCGGCGAACGCGCCCAGCCCTTTTAACTGCTCAATGTGCGTCTTGGAAAGTTTCGTACAGCAGAGGGAAAATTCCTCTACGGAGACAAATTTCTTGCCAACGCGTTTCTCCACGGTGTCCTGCGCGGCCGCCTCCCCCAGACCGTGCACGGAAATGAACGGCGGCAGAAGGCCGTTTTCCGTAATCAGGAATTTGGTGGCGTCCGAGCGGTAAATGTCAATGGTGTCGAAGTGGTACCCGCGCAAATAGAACTCGTAACATACTTCCAGCGTGGTCAAGAGATTCTGTTCCACGGCGGTGGCGTCCTTTTTGGTTTCGATTTCGCGTATTTTCCGCTTGACGGCGTCCATACCCGCGCAACAGTATTCGGCGTCAAAGGCTTTGGCGCGGACCGTGAAAAAGGTCGCGTAGAACGCCAGCGGCTCATGAACCTTGTACCACGCGATCCGGAAGGCCATCATGACGTAGGCCACGGCGTGGGCTTTCGGGAACAGATAGCCGATTTTGGCAAGCGATTCAATGTACCACTCGGGCACATTGCGCTCACGCATGGCCTCCACCCAGCCCTCATCGAAGCCGCCCTTCTTGACTTTGCCCTTCCGGACCTTCTCCATGATTTTAAACGACATTTTCGGGTCAAGGCCCTTGGAAATCAGGTACAACATGATATCATCCCGACAACCCACGGTTTCCAGTACGCTTGCGGTGCCGTTGTCGATCAGGTCTTTGGCGTTGCCGATCCAGACGTCCGTTCCGTGGGAGAAGCCGGAGAGACGAACCAGCGTGTTAAAATCCTTGGGCTGTGTGGTCTGTAGCATATCGCGCGTAAAACGGGTGTTAAACTCCGGAATCGCCACGGCCCCGGTAGGCCCCAGTATTTCATCGTTTTCGTAGCCGAGCGCCTTACTGCTCGTGAAAATGGACATGGTGTCGGGGTCGTCCAGCGGAATGGCGCGCGGGTCCATGCCGGTAAGGTCCTGCATCATGCGGACCATGGTCGGGTCATCGTGGCCCAGCATGTCCAGCTTTAAGATGTTGGCCTCCATACAGTGGTATTCAAAATGGGTGGTGATAATATCGGAGTTTTCGGCGTCCGCCGGACGCTGTACCGGACAAAAGTCCTCAATTTCCTTATCGTCCGGGACGACCACCAGTCCGCCGGGGTGCTGTCCGGTCGTGCGCCGTACGCCCACACAGCCCATCGCCAGACGCTTCTTTTCGGCGTTGCACACTTCCAGCCCGTTTTCTTCCAGATACTTCAGGACAAATCCGAACGCGGTTTTGTCGGCGAGCGTGCCAATGGTCCCGGCGCGAAAGACCTGTTTTTCCCCGAACATCTCAATGGCGTGACGGTGCGCGCGGGCCTGATATTCGCCGGAAAAGTTCAGGTCAATGTCGGGCACCTTGCCGCCGCCGTAGCCGAGGAAGGTTTCAAAGGGGATGTCGAAGCCGTCCTTGACGTAGGGCGTGCCGCATACGGGGCAGAGTTTGTCGGGCATATCCGCGCCGCAGCCGTAGGACCCGTCCGTGACAAATTCGCTGCCCTTGCAGTTCGGACAGCGGTAATGCGGCGGCAGAGAGTTGACTTCCGTAATGCCGGACATATACGCCACCAGCGATGAGCCAACGCTTCCGCGCGACCCCACCAGATAGCCGTTCTCCAAGGAACGCTGTACCAGTTTCTGCGCGGACATATAGACTACGTCATACTTGCCGAGAATGCCGCCGAGTTCAATGTTGAGGCGGTCCGTAATCAGGGGCGGGGGGTTGTCGCCGTACAGGCGGCGCGCCTTCTCCCATACCAGCGTGTTCAACTCCTGTTCGGAGTTTTCGAGGCGCGGCGGGAAGAGTTCGGACGGCAGAAGGTCAAAGGTTTCCACCTGATCGGCGATCAGGCGCGTGTTGCTTACGACCACCTCATAGGCCTTTTCCGCGCCCAGATACTGAAACTCCTGTAACATTTCGTCCGTGGTCTTGAAGTAAATGGGAAGCGGCTCGTTCGCGTCCGCGAACTTTTTCGAGGCCAGCAGAATATGACGGTAAATTTCCTCTTCGGGTTCCTGAAAGTGTACGTCTCCGGTGGCGCAGACGGGTTTTCCGAGTTCCTCCCCCAGACGGACCACGATCCTGTTAAACTCCCGCAAGTCCTCTTCGGAACGGGCGTCCCCGTTGCGGACGAGAAAGGCGTTGTTGCAAAGCGGCTGGATTTCCAGATAGTCGTAAAAGGACGCGATACGCCGCAGTTCTTCCCAGTCCTTATGATCCACAATCGCCCGGAAGAGTTCGCCCGCCTCACAGGCCGACCCGACAAGGATTCCTTCCCGGTGGGCGATCAGTTCCGTTTTCGGGATGGTGGGCATTTTGCGGAAATACTTCAAGTTGGAATCGGAAATCATCTGGTACAGGTTTTTCAGGCCGGTTTTGTTGCGCGCAATCAGAATAATATGACGCGGTCGGCGGCTTGCTTTCGTGTTCAAGGGGCGGAGTTTCCCCATTTCGGCGTTGATTTCCTGTAGACGGTTCACGTCTCTGGCGCGGAGCATATCCCAGAACGGGACGAGCATATAGGCCACGGTGGCGGCGTCATCGCTGGCGCGGTGATGGTTGAACGCGGGAAGCTGTAAGCGTTCGGCGACCATGTCCAACTTGTGTTTCTTCATATCCGGGAGCAGATTCTGAGCCAGAATCAGGGAATCAATATACGTGGGATGAAAGTCCAGACCGGCTTCCGCGCACCCGGCGCGAATAAAGCCAACATCGAATTCGGCGTTATGGGCGGCGAGCGGACGGCCCCGGACAAAGTCCAGAAACGCGCTCAACGCCTCTTTCGGGGGCGGCGCGTCCTTGAGCATATCGTCCGTGATTCCGGTCAGCGACACGATCTCCGGCCTCAGCGACCGCCCCGGATTGACGAACGTCTGAAAGCGTTCCACGATTTCCCCGTCCTTAAGGACAACGGCGCCGATTTCCGTAATGGCTTCCCGGTCCACTTTCAGGCCGGTGGTTTCGATATCAAAGCAGACGATTTCCGTCTCTAACGGGGCGTCCTGCGTACCGTGCACGGCTAAGCGGTCGTCCAGATTGTTGACGAAGTAGCCTTCCATGCCGTACAGAATCTTGATTTTCCCGTTGGCGGCGTGCCACGCGTCCGGGAACGACTGCGCTACGCCGTGGTCCGTAATCGCAATGGCGGGGTGTCCCCAGCGGATGGCCGTCTGTATGACGGATTTCGTGTCGGTGAGGGCGTCCATGTTGGACATTTTCGTGTGTAAATGGAGTTCCACGCGCTTTTCTTTGGCCGTGTCCTGACGCTCCGCGTGGGAAATGACGTTAATGTTGGAAGGGTGCAGTTGAATGTCTTTCCCGTCCCAAGTCGGCTCCATGCGGCCCTGTACGCAGAGCCACATTCCGGGCTTTATGGACCCTTCCAGCGTTTCGGCCTCTTTCTGCGACACGTTTTTCTGTACGCTTACGGAGTTGGTGTAATCGGTCATGTCGAAGCTCACGCGCCACATACCCGGACGGCGCGTCTCCCGGCTCTCAAACGAGAATACTTTCCCCGCGACCGTGGCCCCGCCCATTTTCAGATTCAGGTCTTTCATGGGCGTTGTGTGACTTTTGATGACGTTTCCCATGAGGACTTTGTCGGCTTTCGGCGCGGACGGCTTGCCGTTGCCGGACGGTTTCCCGCCGCCATTGGACGGTTTGCCGCTGCCCGCGGCCGGTTTCGGACTCGCGGCGCGTACCGGCGGAGGTTCCGGTTGAGGCCGCGCGGATACTTGCAGTTCCGCTTCCGCGAAGTCGTAGGCTTTCCGGATTTCCTCCCGCAGAAAGCGGCAGTCAGCCTCCGTCAGCGCGGTTTGCGGACGGACGCGGAGCCGGATACACAGGGATTTCAGGTCAATGACGCCCTCTGTCACCTCGGACCCGGCCAACTTCCGGCGCAGGACCGGATTCAATGGGAGCGCGGAAAACATCCGCAAAAAGGAAACGGATTCTGTCATGCTGTTTCCCCTTTCCCTGTGGGTGTCACAGTTTTTCGATTTCTTCCATAAGGGCGTCTAAAAGCCGCTCCTCCGGGACTTTGTACAGGATTTGTCCTTTCCGGAAAAGCAGTCCCTCTCCGTTGCCGCCGGCAATTCCAATGTCGGCCGCGGACGCCTCGCCCGGGCCGTTCACCGCGCAGCCCATGACCGCTACCGTGATATTCTTCTTACAGCCGTCCAGACGCCGTTCGACTTCCTCCGCCAGCGGGATCAGGTCGATCCGCGTCCGGCCGCAAGTCGGACAGGCAATCAGATTGACGCCTTCTTTCCGCAGTCCGGCGGCGCGCAGAATTTTTTTCGCGGCGTAGATTTCCTCCACGGGGTCGGCGGTCAGCGTCACGCGGATGGTATCCCCGATTCCCATGCAGAGCAGTCCGCCGATACCCATGGCCGATTTTACCATGCCCATGGACGGCGTGCCGGCTTCCGTCACGCCCAGATGTAACGGGTAGTCCGTCCGCTCGGACAACAGCCGGTAGGCCGACATGGTCAGCGGCACGTCCGAACATTTCACGGAAACGCAAATGTCGTCAAAGTCGAAGCGGTTCAACAGCCAGATATGTCCCATGGCGCTTTCGACCAAGGCCTCCGCCGTGACCGCGCCGTATTTCGCGAGCAGTTCCTTTTCCAGCGAGCCGCCGTTGACGCCTATCCGGACCGGAATCTTCCGCGCCGCGCAGGCGTCCGCGACCGCCTTTACGCGTTCCTCTCCGCCGATATTGCCGGGATTGATCCGGATAGCGTCCGCGCCGCGCTCCGCGCACATCAGCGCGAATTTGTAATTGAAATGGATATCCACAATCAGCGGAATGGAAATCCGTTCCTTGATTTTGTCCACGGCGCGGGCGGCGGCCTCGTCCGGCACAGCAACGCGGATGATCTCACATCCGGCGGCTTCCAGCGCGCGGATCTGCGCCACGGTCGCGGCGACATCGTCCGTACGCGTGTTGCACATGGACTGTATCGACACCGCCGCGCCCCCGCCTACCGCCACATTCCCTACATACAGACGTTTCGTCATAAGCTCACTTCTTCCCGTAACAGCGAATACAGATAACTGTCTAACAGCGTTCCGCGCTTCCAGATACGTTGCCTTAAGATTCCTTCCAGCGTAAAGCCGTTTTTCTCCGCAACGCGCCGGGAAGCGCGGTTCCGGGCGTAGATTTCCGCCTCGATACGCGTAATCTCGAACCGCGCGAACGCCTCCCGGCAGATGGGGCCAACGGCGGCGGTCATGATTCCGCGGCCCCAGAACGGTTTGCCCAGCCAGTAGCCCAGCTCGGCGGTACGGCAATAGACGTCCGTTTTCGGGCACACGCCGATACATCCCGCCGCCTCGCCGTCAATCACGATGGCGCGGCAAAGCCGGATACTTTCCTTTTCGAGACACTCCCGGATATACGTTTCGGCGTCCGTGAGCGCGTAGGGACACGGGAACGTGTCCCGGAGATTCGCGGACACGTCCGGGTCATTGGCGTAACGGGCCACGGAAACCGCGTCCGACAGTCTCAGCGGACGTAATTCCATACGCTTCCCCCTTACTGGAACAGCTTCAACACATCCTGTACCGTCACCAGAAGCATGAGCGTCAACAGGGCCGCCATGCCCACGGCGTTGACCGCCGCCTGATACTTTTCCGGTACCGGCTGATGAAAGAACGCTAAAGAAATCTGGTCCAGCAGAAGGAAGAGCACCCGTCCGCCGTCCAGCGCCGGGAACGGAAGCAGATTCATAACGGCCAGATTCACCGCCAGCAGGGCCGCGAAATATAGAATGTTTTCCACGGCGGCGCGGGCGTTCTCCGACTGTTCGCCCATTTGCGTCATGGTTGAGACAATGCCCACGGGTCCGGTCAGATCCTTGACGGACGCCCCGCCCGTGAACAACTGGATCAGGCTGAAACGTACCAGTTGCACGAAGTCCAGCGCGTTCAGCCACGTATAGCGGAGCCTGTTTAAGAACGTGGCCTCCTCCCTGTGAATGCCGACATAGAGGCCGAAGCCGGTATATGTTTCCCCGTCCGTACCGGTATAAGACCGGCGGGTCATGGGGAAGTCGTTCAACGTGACCTTTTCCCCGTCCCGGATGACCGTCAGGTCGATCGTGTCGCCCTTGTGATAGGACAGAAACAGGGACGCATCGCCGCGTAAATAGGTCCGGTAGCTGTCGATTTTATAGAATACATCGCCGGCCATCAGGCCGTTTTCGCCCTCCAGCGGGAAGCCGTCCGCGAAGCCGGTAATCTCGTCCGTCAGGAACGCCCCGGCCCCGCCGTAGAGGACGAAAATAATCACAACGCCCGTCAGAAAGTTCATGAACGCGCCCGCGACCAGAATCAGGAACTTCTTCCAAGCCTTCTGCCGGACAAAGGAACGTTCATTTCCTGTGTCCTCGTCCTCGCCCTCCATGGCGCAGTAGCCGCCGATTGGAAAGGCGCGCAAAGAATAGAGGGTTTCCCCGTACTGCCTCTGCCAGAGCAGGGGACCCATGCCGATTGCGTACTCGTTGACCTGTACGCCGCAGAGTTTGGCCACGATACAGTGTCCGAGTTCGTGGACGGCAATCAGAAAACCGAAAATCAGAACAGCCGCGAAAATATAAATAATGGTTGACATAACAACTCCTAATTTAGAACACCTGACGGCGCGCCGCGCTGTCGGCGTCCAGAATATCTTGCAGGGTTGGATTTTGCGTCACCGGTACCGCCTCCATGGCCCGCGACACCAGACGCGGAATGTCATAGAACCCGATCCGGTCCCGGAGATACAGTCCCACGGCCTCCTCGTTGGCGGCGTTGAGGACCGCGCAGGCCGTGCCGCCGGTTCTGACCGCCTCCTCCGCCAGCCCCAGACACGGGAACGCGGTCCGGTCCGGCTCCGCGAAGCTCAGCGGCGGACAGGACAGCAAATCCAGCGGTTCGGCGGGGCCTTCCGTCCGGTGCGGGTAGGTCAGGGCGTACTGAATGGGAAGGCGCATATCCGGCGCGCCCATTTGCGCCAGCACGGCGCCGTCCCGGAACTCTACCATGGAATGTATGATACTCTGCCGGTGTATGACAACGCGGACCTTTTCGAGCGGGAGCCGGTAGAGGCGCATAGCCTCAATGACTTCCAAGCCCTTGTTCATCAGGGTTGCGCAGTCCACGGTGATTTTTGGCCCCATGCGCCAGTTCGGGTGTTTCAGGGCATCGGCGCAGGTCATGGGGGCCATCTCTTCCCACGTCTTGCCGTAAAAGGGACCGCCGGAACAAGTCAGAATCAGCCGCCGGACCTCCGACATGTCCTGTACGGCTCGCAGACACTGGAAAATAGCGGAGTGTTCGGAGTCCACGGGGACAATCTCCGCCCGGTACTTTTGCGCGGTCTCCATGACCAGTTCCCCGGCACAGACCAGTGTTTCCTTATTCGCCAGCGCGATACGCTTTCCGGCGCGAATTGCCGCCAGTGTGGGCTTGAGACCCGCCACGCCGACCACCGCCGTGACCACGGTTCCGGCCATGGTCGCGGCTTCCGTCAGGGCGCCGGCCCCGCCCGCTACGCGGATATCCGTATCCGAGAGGCGAACCGACAAATCTTCCGCCGCCGTTTCGTCCGCCATGGCCACCATACGCGGACGGAATTTCCGCGCCTGTTCCTCCATGCGTTTCACGTCGGAGTTTGCCGTGAGCGCCTCCACTTTCAGGCCCAGCGCCTCCGCGACTTCCAGCGTCTGCCGCCCAATGGAACCGGTAGAGCCAAGAATTGATAGGGTTTTATTCATTGCGCGTCGCCTCTTTTCTTTCCATCTTTACACAGTGTTACCCCGCCAACAGCCATTGAAAGACCGTGTCCCGGAAGGCGTATAGAATCAGTAAATGCGCCGGATAGAAGCCGTAGAAGAACCATTTTGACAGGCGGTAACGTCCGCGCTCCCCGTTGTAAAGCAGAATCGGAAGCAACGCCGCCAGACCGTACAGTTCATTGATCCACCCGTGGGAGAGGTCATAGGAAACAGCCCAAAGGACGATCCCAAAGGCCGCGCCCATGTTGCGGAGCGTCTGCGCGGACACCCGGCCGCGGAAGAGGTACGATACGGCGGTTTCCCCGCAGTAGACCAGCTCAATGAGCGCAACGCCCCAGAAATGATAGTCCACGCTCAGCCATTCGCCGACACAGGCCGCGGCCGCCATAGGCAACAGCGCGCAGAACAACGCCACCGGCCGCGGAATCCGCCGCCGTACGCACGTTTCCGCCGCCATCACGCCGAAGAGGCCGAGAGAGAGCGTCCAGAAGATATTTTGTGACGTGTAACGATTCTCCCAGCCGGTCAGGGCCAAGTCGAAGGGAATTTCCGAAAGGATAGCGAATACCAGCAGGTTTCTTAAATATTTCCAGCGGTTTCGGGTGTACCGGAAGCCTTCCAGCAACAGCACGGCGAAAATCGGGAACGCAATCCGGCCAATGAAACGCATGGTAAGATACGGGGTCGACCAGCCGAGCCACTTATAGCAAATGTGTCCCGTATGGTCAATGGCCATGGTCACAATGGCAATCCATTTTAACGTGTGGGCGCTCACGGGATGTTGATAGGTTGCAAGCGTCATTGTTATTTCCTTCCCGCGTTACGGAAGCCGGAACAGCGCGTACTCCACCACGGGCGTCACAAATAACACGCTGTCGAAGCGGTCCAAGACGCCGCCGTGTGCCAGAAAAATACGTCCGTAATCCTTGATTCCGTACTGCCGCTTGATTAGTGAAAAACTCAGGTCGCCTAATTGCGAAATCACGCCGCAGAGAAGCGACAAGGCCAGAACGCGCGGATATTCCGGACCGCCTCCGGTCAAAAACACAAATACCAGTCCGCCAACGATGTTGCCCGCCAGTCCGCCAAGCGCGCCCTCCACGGTTTTGTGCGGACTGACCACCGGGGAGAGTTTGTGGCGTCCGAAGGCCCTTCCGGCCAGATACGCGCCCGAGTCGCAGGAGAAACTCAGGACGAACGGCAGGAGCAAGGCCGTTCTGTCCGTCCCGGTGCTGTCCATGCGCAGGAAGGCCGCGAAGGAGTACGCCACGGCCACGGCCGACAGCAGGGCCGCGGAAAGTTGTTCAAACTTGACCTTTCCGCCCCGACGGACCGCGTAAGCGAACAGCGCCATCAGTTCGAGCGTCCAGAGCAGGGCCGGAGGTTCCGTCATTTTGTAGTACCACAGGACGGTAAACACGGGCAGAACGGCGCTGACAACCGCCATCACGCCCCGGCGTTGTCCGCTCACACACTGTTGCAGTTCCATCCCGGCCAGTCCGGCCAGCGCGCAGAGCGCCCCGCAGAGGACCGGTCGCGGAGAGTACAGCACAATCAGAAGCAACGCGGGAATGCCCGCCACGGCGACAAGGATTCTTGTATTCATCCGACCCGCCCCCGAATCTTATTTCACGCCGCCGAAGCGCCGGTTGCGTTTCGCGTAAGAGGCAATGGCCCGGTCGATTTCGTCCGTGGTGAAGTCGGGCCACAACGTGTCCGTGAAGTAGAACTCCGAGTAGGCGCACTGCCAGAGCAGGAAGTTACTCAGGCGGAGTTCTCCGCTGGGCCGTATAATCAGTTCCGGGTCGGGGACTTCGTCACTGTCCAGATAGGTGGAAAAAAGATGTTCGTCCAGCTCTTCCGGGGTCCGGATTCCTTGCGCGCAGTCGGCCGCGTACTTCCGCGCCGCGCGGAGAATTTCGTCCCGTCCGCCGTAGTTGATACAGAGATTGAGGCGGCAGTAATCCTTGGGCAACGCGTTGGAGACCTCGTCCGTCCGGGCGGCGATTTTTTTCAGTTTCGGCGACAGTTTGCTCAGGTCCCCGAAGAAGCAGATCCGGAAATGGTCCCGCGCCATCACCTCAATAAACTCGTGCAGGTAGTGGTCGAGCAGCAGCATGATCACGTTGACTTCTTCCGTGGCCCGCTTCCAGTTCTCCGTGGAGAAGGCGTAAACCGTAAGATACTTGACGCCGACAACGTCCTTGCAGTAGTAGGCGATTTTCAGGAGGTTTTCCGCGCCGACTTTATGTCCGGCGGTACGGGGCAGGCCGCGTTGTGTGGCCCAGCGCCCGTTGCCGTCCATGATAATGGCAATGTGGCGGGGCGAAGCCGTCCCCGCCGCGGCGTTCTTTTCCTCAGGCATTATACCACCATCAATTCCTTCTCCTTCTTGGCAAGAAGGTCGTCAATGGCCTTGCAATGTTCGTCCGTCATTTTCTGAAGGTCCTTTTCGGCCAGTTTCAATTCGTCCTCCGTGATTTCGGATTTCTTTTCCTGTTTCTTGAAATTCTCCATGGCGTCCCGGCGGATATTGCGAATGGCCACTTTCCCGACTTCCGCGTACTTGTGAATCTGCTTGACCAGTTCCTTCCGGCGTTCCTCCGTCAGTTGGGGGAAGGCGAGGCGCAACTGGGTTCCGTCATTCTGGGGATTGATTCCGAGGTCAGAGTTCTGAATCGCGCGTTCAATCTGGCGCAGGGAGGACTTATCCCACGGAGAAATGACGAGCGTCCGGGGGTCCGGCGAGGAAATGGAGGCGATCTGCTGAATGGGCGTAGGCACGCCGTAGTAGTCCACCATGATCCGGTCCAGCACGGCGGCGTTCGCGCGGCCCGCGCGCACGGCGGCGAAGTCTCCGCTGACGGATTCAATGCTTTTTTGCATTTTGTCCTCGTATACCTTATATTCGTCCTTTAACATAACGTCCAATCCTTTCTATCACGGTATCGGTCAGGAAATCACGGTCCCCACGGGTTCCCCGCGGAGGGCGCGGAGGATGTTTTCCGGGTCCTTGAGCGCGAAGAGCAGTACGGGAATCCGGTTTTCCATGGCCATGGATGTGGCGGTCAAGTCCATCACCATCAGCCGCTTTGCGAGCATTTCTTCATAGGAAATGGTCCGGTACCTAACCGCTTCCGGGTCTTTGAGGGGGTCGGCGGAGTAGACGCCGTCCACGTTTTTGGCAAGCAGAATGACGTCCGCGCCGATTTCGGCGGCTCTGAGCACGGCGGCGGTATCGGTGGAGAAGTACGGGCTTCCGGTTCCGGCGGCAAAGAGGACCACCCGGCCCTGTTCCAACTGCCGCACGGCATCGCGGCGGGTGTAGAGTTCCGCCACGGCGGGCATTTCTAAGGCCGAGCGCACCTGCACGGGAATTCCCTTCTGTTCGCACACGTCCGCCACGGCCAGACAGTTCATCACCGTGGCGAGCATTCCCATATGGTCCGCGCGGGCGCGTTCCATACGTCCGCCGCTGTTTTTCGCGCCCCGCCAGAAGTTTCCGCCGCCTACGACCAGCCCGATTTGTACGCCGAGGTCCACGCACGCCTTGAGGGTATCGCACACGCGGCCAATCATGGCAAAGTCCAAGCCATTGCCCTTTTCACCGGCCAGCGCCTCCCCGCTGAGCTTCAGCAGGACGCGTTTGTAAACAGGTTCCGACATCTAATCTCCTCCTCAACGCTTCTTTCTTACTTGTATGATACCCGTAAAGGGCAAATCTGTCAAGATATTTTGCGCGCCCCGCGCGTCTCAGGGGGATTGCCAATGCCTCCCTGATTTGGAAACCGCGCGCTTACAGCCTTGACACGCCACGTCCGGAATGATAGAATACGCTACACTACGCAACGCAGAAGGGGCAGGGCATATGTTTCAGGTACTTTCCACGGACGGCCGCGCGCGGCGCGGACGTTTCCGTTGTGCCCACGGCGGCGCGGTCGAGACGCCCGTGTTTATGAACGTGGGCACACAGGCGGCCATCAAGGGCGGCGTTTCCGCGTGGGATTTGCGGGACGTGGGCTGTCAGATCGAGTTGTCGAACACGTACCATCTCCATTTGCGCCCCGGGGATGAACGTATCCGGGCGCTGGGCGGCCTCCACCGCTTCATGAGCTGGGACGGCCCGATTCTGACCGATTCCGGCGGCTTTCAGGTGTTTTCGCTGGCGCCGTTACGCAAAATCCGGGAAGAAGGCGTGGAGTTTGCGTCCCATATTGACGGACACCGGATTTTCATGGGTCCGGAAGAGTCCATACGGATACAATCCAATCTGGGCAGCGACATCGCCATGGCCTTTGACGAGTGCGTGGAAAATCCCGCGCCGTACGCGTACGCCAAGGCGAGCTGTGAGCGCACGTTACGTTGGCTGGAACGCTGTCAGGCCGAGCACGTACGCCTCAACGCCCGCCCGGAGACGCTCAACCCGGGACAACTGCTGTTTGGTATCAATCAGGGCGCGACTTACGCCGATTTACGCATCTGGCACATGGAGCGGATCGCCGAGCTGAACTGTGACGGCTACGCAATCGGCGGACTTGCGGTCGGGGAACCCGCCGAAGTCATGTACGAAATCATAGAGGCCGTGGAAACGCGTATGCCGCCGGACAAGCCCCGCTACCTCATGGGCGTTGGGACGCCGGTCAACATATTGGAAGCGGTCCGGCGCGGCGTGGACTTTTTCGACTGCGTCATGCCCTCCCGCAACGGCCGACATGGAAAGCTCTTCACGTGGGACGGTACCATTAACATCCTGAACGAAAAGTACGCTTCCGATGAGCGTCCCGTGAGCGAACGCTGTGCCTGTCCGCTGTGCCGACACTATTCAAGGGCGTATCTGCGGCACCTGTTCAAAGCGGAAGAAGTGCTTGCGCTCCGTCTGGCGGTACTGCACAATCTGCGCTTCTACAACGACCTGATGGACGGAATCCGTCGGGCCATTGCGGCCGGACAGTACGAGGCCTTTTACCGCGCGTACGCGGAACGTCTCGCGCGGCGGATTTAGGAGTATCAATGATGAAAAGGAACGGTTTTCAACAGCAAGATTTTATGCTTGAACATTTCCTAAGCCTTATGGAAATTTACCGAGCAGAATGGCAATACCGGTATGACAACCTCTGGAACATGGCATTTAGGTTGTTTTACGCAAATTTATTGATATTGTTCCTGCCTAATCTTTCTGTGGCAATGGGTGTGGATTTGTCCGGATTTCCTATGATTCTTTTTCCAATTATAGCCTCAATTTTATCGTGGATATTTCTATATATCACAATAGGTGCATTAAAAAAGGCAGAAGCAAGCGCAAAAACATACGCAAAATTTGTAGAATTTTTGCCTTTAAATATGCAGCGTATATCTATAGAGGATGAGGAAATTAAAGGAGGCCGATTTTTTAGATTTCCTTTGTCTCCCTTTTTGTGTTACTTCATGTACATCAGCCTCTTTATCATGTCTATTATTATGATTATCCGTAATCTCTTGTAACCTAACCATGTTGCGGTTAAAGAAATCATTATTCCATTATTGAGAATTTTGCAAAGAAACCCCTTGCAAAATAGGAAACCTCTGCTATAATAGACACACTGCCGCGGAACGACCGCCAGCCAACGGAAGGAGACCTGTCTATGGAAAGTATGCTCATGATTGCGGCGATGATAGCGATTATGTACTTTTTCATGATTCGCCCGGAGAACAAGCGCAAGAAACAGGCGCAGGAAATGCGCGACAATCTCAAAAAGGGAGACGTCATTACCAGTATCGGGGGCATTGTGGGCAAGATTGTCTACGTCACGCCGAACAACACGGTGATTATAGAAACCAGTGAGGACCGGGTACGTTTGGAGCTGGCGAAGTGGGCGGTGTCCAGTCTGGGCGTACAGAGCACGGAACAGGCCGAACCCGCCAAGGCCGAACCCGCCGAAAAGGAAAAAGACGCGTCCGTGTCGCTGGACAAAAAGCCGGAAACGCAGTTGAACGGCGCGCCGGTACCGGAGGAAGAATCGAAGTCATAACGCGCGCTCCCCGGACATACGCTGAACGTGAAAACGTGGGCGTGTGTTCGGGGAGGTTTCGTATGAGCGGGGAAAAAACAACGGTACGCCGGAAGTCCGGGGCGTTATGGCTGGTGATTGCGCGCGGGGTTCTGCTGTCGCTGGTGGTCTGGACGTGCGGCGCGGGACTGCTGGCCGCGGTCATGATGTCGGGCGCGGTCAACGAGGCGAACGGCTTTCCGGTTCTGCTGGGCCTGACGGCCGCCGCCGGATTTGCCGGCGCGCTCAGCGTGGCGCGGCATACGCCGTGGGGATCGCTGGTTTCCGCCGCGCTCGTGGCGGTACTGTTTACGGCGCTTTTACTGTGCGTGGGCCTGTTGAGCTGGAAGCGGATCGCGTGGACAGGGCACGGCGGAAGTCTGCTGCTGTGGGCGGTCGTTGGAGGCGCCGCGGCGGGACTGCTGGGGCGTCCGCGCGCAAAAAAGCGGGGTCGGCGCTCATGGCGATAGTTTCAAAAAAATCCCCCTTTACAGGGGGGATTTTTCCGGTACGGCCTGAAAACGCAGGCCTTTCAGGGCAATATAAACGCCGTCATCGTCGTTATTGGCCGTTACGCGGTCCGCCGCGTGTTTGACGGCTTCCGGCGCGTTGCCCATGGCGATTCCCATGCCCGCCGCGCGTAACATCTCAATATCTACATAATAGTCCCCCACGGCGACAATCTGGCCCGCGTCAATGTTGTAATAACGCCGTATCTTTTCCATGGCCGCGTACTTGGACACGCCTTTCTTCACCACTTCCAGATAGACGGTACCGGAAAGCAGAAAGTCCAGCTCCGGAAACGCCGCTTCCGCGTGTTCCTTTAACTCCTGAATCCTCCGGGAAACCCCCATGCAAAGAAATTTGTGGACGTGGTTGCTGATTCTGACCGCCGAAGAGAGACTACCCTGTAAAGGTTCCTTCCTGTTCAGTTTCGCCAGATGTCGGACCCATTCGTTTTCCTGACTGTCCACGACCCAGATGTCATAGATGTAACTGCTGACGCAAACGTCCGGGAAACGCCCTTCCGCGAAGGCCTTGAACGCGAGCGCGACCCCTTTTTCCATGCCGATATCTTCCATAATGGACCGGTTTTCATCCAGAATCAGGCCGCCGTCATAGCAAATCACGGGGGCGTGTACGTCCGCCTGACGCGCGACCAGTTCCACTTCTCCCGGCGCTCTGGCGGAGGCCAGCACAATGGGAACGCCTTTTTTCTCCAAACGTTTCAGAAGATTTTTCGTGTTATTAGAAATTTCATTGCGGGAATCCAGAAGGGTTCCGTCAATGTCCAGCAGGATGACGGAATACCTGTTCATAACATCACCCCATGCCCGAAAAATGCGCCGCAGGGACAGCCGGCGGAAACCGGCCAGCCCTGCGGGCTGTGAAAGGGAGGTGAGAAAAGAAGAGATGGCGTTTTTATTGAATCGAGTCCAACAGTCGTTCCACGTTACGGTGTCCGTTGCGGATACTGAGGTTGACAAGCAGAAGAAAGACGAAGCAGAGTACCGCCAGCACGACCGAAATGATACCCATGACAAACAGGGCGCCGTTCTTGCGCAGTCCGAACACCGCCAGCACCATCAGGGAAGTGGTCAGGACAAACAGCCAGTTTCTCCAACGTCCCATGATAGAGAGGGCTTTTTTCTGCTTCCGGGCCTCATCCAAGAGTTGTTCTTTGGTCAGCATGGGATTTTCCGGCGGAACGGCTCAGTAGCTGAGACCCGGATCAAAGAAGCCGACCAGTACGCCCACAAAGGCCACGGCGACCAGAATCAGCATGACCAGTAACGGACTCATGCGCTTTTTGCTGAGCAGATACCAGCAAATCAGCACGAACACCGCGCTGAGAAGGGACGGATACACGTCATTGAGCGTCTTTTGCAAATCGACAATCACGCCGCCTTCCGAGTTCAGCATTTTGAAGGAGGTCGTGATGTTAATCCATGACGCCGTGACGCCGCCGATTACCATCGTGCCCAGCATAATGATCGATTCCCGGATCGCGTTCGCCTTTTCGCCCACGAGCACTTCCACGGCGCGTCCGCCCAGTTCGTAGCCCTTGAAGTACATGAAGCGCATCAGCAGATACATTCCGATATTCCAGACGAGAATGTAGAAGATTGCGCCCAAGGGAGAGCCGCCGCCCGACAGGCCCAGCGCGATACCCAGCAGAATCGGAAGGAGCGTACCGACTACCAGCGAGTCGCCGATACCCGCCAGAGGACCCATCAGACCGGCGCGGATACCGTTAATCGTCTCATCGTCCACGTCTTCCCCGTTGGCGCGGGCCTCTTCCATACCGGTCGTAATGCCGACCACAACGGAACCGACCTGAGGCTCCGTATTGAAGAACGTGGAGTACGTTTTCAGTTTCTGCGTGCGTTCCTCGTTGGTGTCGTAGAGTTCCTTAATGACCGGGAGCATGGAGAGCATATAGCCGAAGGTCTGCATATGCTCCTGAGAGAAGCAGGTCAGGTTCCCGTAGAACCAGTGATTGAAGGACTTGGTTAAAGTCTTTTTGGAGAGCGTTTTCATGGTCAGATGTCCTCCTCGTCATCGTCAGCCGCGCCGACCGCCGCGACCGGACGCAGCGCGAGAACACGGATGTTGTAATTCATGATGGCAAAGAACCCGCCCACAATGGCGCATCCGATCAGGTTCAGGTGCATGAACGCGCACAGCGTGAAGCCGAAGAAGAAGGTCAGGAAATCCACAGGCTTGGAAACCACCTGTTTGAGGAGGATGGCAACGCCAACGGACGGCAGAAGCGATCCGACCGTGAACAGCGTTTTCATGGCGAGGCCGTCCATGGGCAGATAGTCCTTGATGACCTGAACCATGTTGGAACCCATCAGGCAGATAATGAACGTGGGGATGAAGGAGCAGATGATGTGGGAAATCCACGGGAATACCCAGTCGACCAGATAGAGGCTGTCCAGCTTGCCTTCATCGACCTGTCTCATGCCCCAGTGCTGCCAGATCAGGTTCATGGTGGCGGTGCCGTAGAACAGGACGGTGCCGAGCGTGCCGACCGTGGCGGCCATGGTGACGGCGAAGTTTTGCGCCTCCGACTCCGCGCCGGTCCAGCCCATGCCGGCGGCGTAGAGCATGGCCAGCGGGATACCAATGTAGGAAATGGCGCGCACATCGGCGGAGACCGTTCCGCCGGGGGTGACCAGCGCAATGTACACGACCTGTACCGCCGCGCCGAGCATGATGCCCATCGGTACGTTCCCTAAAATCAGTCCAACGACAAGACCGGCGACAAGGGGACGGCCCAGCGTGTAGTTGCCGAACGTGGTGCCGCCGAGACCGGGCATGGAGGAGAGGCAGGCGCACAGGCCAAGAAGCGCCGCCTGTACAACATTAATCGTCATAGCGCGATTCCTTTCTGTTCCGCATGAAGGTGGATTCAGTTGTAACCGAACTGTCCGCGGAATTTCTTCCAGTTGCCGATAGCGGTTTCTTTGACAAGGGCGAACTCGATATTGTAGCCCGCGGCCATGAGCTTTTCAAAAGCCGCCGCCTCATCCTGTGTGATGGACTGGTTGTTGCCCAGTTTCACGGCGCCGGGACGGTCGTTGCACGGCCCGACAATGATGTCCTTAATGCCGGGGTCAAAGGGCTGATCCAACAGGACTTTGGCCATGTCCACGGGGTCCTTTGTGATCAGGAAATACTGGTCCTTGGAAGAGAGCACTTTTTCCTTTTTGGCCTGCCAGTCGGCCAGCGTCCAGACGAAGGTCTTTTTATCGGCAATGGCGTTTTTGTAGGCGGCCTTCAACACGGAGTTGGTAGCCGCCTTGTCATTGACGGCGATAAGGCCGGTACAGGGATACTCCAGCGCCCAGCGGGTGCAGGTCTGTCCGTGAATCATGCGGTCGTCAATGCGGATAAAGGTAATCATGAAACAAATCCTCCCTGTTTTGATTTAACGTTGCTCAGATGTCGTCCTCCGCGCCGGTATCCAGTTTGAAGGGCGTCACCTGTTCCTTGGCAACCTCCATCATAGCGGAGACCGTGTCGTCCAGCGATTCTTCTTCGTTCTCCACGGCGGTCAGGGCCATGGGCAGATTCATGCCGGCCACGGCGCGCACTTTCGCCAAGTCCACGTGTTCGGAGAGCGCGTCCATAGTCGTTGCCAGCGGGGAGCCGCTGACAAGGTCCGCCATGACAACGATTTCATCATCGCGAGTCATGGGCGCAATGGCTTGCCGGACGTGCTCTTTGAACTCCGGCAAGCCCATGCCGTCCCGGAAGGCGACCTTGACGACATCCTCCCGCTGTCCTACCATCATCCCCAGAGCCTCCGTCAGTCCATCGGCGAAGCCTCCGTGACTGATAAACAGGAGATAACGCATATTCATTCCCCCTTCATGATACGGTTTCCAGTGTCCTGTGAGAATAGGGGAATTATAAAAAAAAATCAGGCGGATTGCACCTGATTTACGTCACGATTTTTCGGAGATAAATGTCACGCTTTTGAGCGTTTTTCAAAAAAGAGCCGAAAGCGGAAAAATTTTTGTACTTTTTTTGTAAAAAATAACGGGATTCCGGCGCGTCGGCCACGTTTGCGGACGGGAACGGCTATAGAAACGTATTAATTTCCCGTTGCGCGGCGGCCAGTCCGTTACCGCGGGCCTGTTCCTGTGCCATTTCATTGGAAACGGCGCTTTCGGCCATCATCAAGGCCTGTTCGTAGCCATCGAAACGGGGAGCCGAAACGGCCGTACTCATAATTTCCCCGATTGCCTCCCATCCCAGCCCCTCGCCGCCGGGGATTTCGGAACGGAGCCGCGCCATAATTTCGGCGTCCTCCGCGACCGCGCGCAGGGGAGAAATGCCCCGGGAGTAGGTGTACAGTTCCTTTTGTACTTCTTCGTCCAGAGAGAGCAGTTTACACAGTTCCCACGCCAGCGCCTGATGACGCGTCCGGGAGCTGATGCCCAGAAGCATGGTATGCAGTTCGGAGACGTTGTCCCCGTGCGGCCCGGCGGGCATGGAGACGCAGTCCCATTGGAAACTGGAATATTTCTTGACCCGCCACGGGTACGGCTGGTAGGCGCGGTACTCCGAAAACAGAAACGGCCGGAACGCCACATTGCCAAGGTCAAAGTCCCGGGCCGTGACCTGATAGCCCCCGTTGAGGTCCCGCAGGCTCTTGACGAACTGAATCGCGTCCTGTATTCTCTCGTCCGCCAGATAGCACGCGGAGCCGTCCCGGGAGAACAGGGACGCCCCGTTGGAGTAGAGCGCGTGAAGCCACGTATAGCCGTACGCGCCAAACCGACGCGCTTCCACATTGGTGACTTGCGCGCAAATCCGGTAAAAGTCGTCCCACGTCCAATCATTGTCGGGCACGGGAATATGGTTCCGTTCCAGCAGGGTCTTGTTGACAAACATAATCGTGGGGACGCTCTCGTGAGGAAGGGCGTACTGTCTGCCTTCCGAGGCGCCGGACTGCAAACTGGGCTGGTAGTACAGGGAAGCGTCAAATTCGGCGTCCGCCTCCATGAGCGCGTCCATTCCGGCCAGCGCGCCGCATGAGACGAGCAAATTAAAGTCCTCCGGCAGCACAAAGTACAAATCCGGCTCCGTGCCCTGAAGAATCTGTTCCGAGAGCCATTCGCTGTAAAAATCGGTGGTAATCCCGCTGACGTACTCTACCCGTACGTTCTCATGGGCGCGCTCAAAGCGGCGGATGGCATGGTCTAAAATCTGGTAACAGTCCCCGTTGGGCGTGTCCCAGTAACTCCCGGAATAGACGCCGATCCGGATTACCGTATCCTTTGGGCCGAAAAACGGGAGCGCGGCAAGGCATACCAGCCCCGCAAGCAGAAACGCCGCGTACCGTGAAAGGCGCGTTCCGTTCATTCCGGGTTCACCCCGCTGCTGTGGACCACGCCGGTCTGTACGGCCCAGATGGCCAACTGTGTCCGGTCGCGCAGGCTCAGCTTCGAGAGAATGACGCTGATCAGGTTCCGTACGGTCCCCTCTGAAAGCGACAGTTCCCGCGCGATTTCACGGTTGGACAGGCCGCGTCCGACCGCGCGTATAATCTCCCACTCGTTCCGCCGGATCTCCTTGACCATGTCCTCGTCCACATGAATTCTGACCGTGCTTTTCGCCATTTGCGAGAAAAGGCGGATCGCCTTGCTGGCAATGTCGGGATTAATCATCGCCCCGCCGCTGTGGGCGATCTGGATGGCCTTGGAGAGTTCCGACAGACTGCTCCCCTTGAGCAGATAGCCGCTGGCCCCGTGTTTGAGCGCGCCAAAGACGTAATCATCGTCATCGAAGGTTGTCAGGACAATGACCTTGATTTTCGGGAAGCGTTCTTTCATCAGGCGCGTTCCCTCCACGCCGTCCATACCGGGCATACGGATATCCATCAGCGCCACGTCCGGACAGTCACGCGCCGCGCTCCTGAGCGCTTCCGGGACGCTGGAGACCGCGTCCGTCACTTCAATTTCCGGGTTCACTCCCAGCACCACTTTCAGGCTCTCTCTGAACAGTTCCTGATCATCCACTATCAGCGCCTTAATCATGTTCGTTTTTCTCCCTTCCGCGTACGGGCAGACTCGCGATCAGATAAAAACCGCGTTGTTCATCGTCCGAGTCGTCATTCCGGTTGCCGCAGGCCATGGAACCGCCCAGCAGTCCCAGCCGTTCCTCCATGTGCCGCAGTCCGAAGCCCTCTTCCAGTTCGGCGCAGCCAAGGCCGTTGTCCCGGATGGAGACCGTCAGAAGGTCCCCGTCTCTGGTAATCCGGATTTCAATTTCCGTGGCGTGTCCGTGCCGGACGGAATTGGTCATGCCCTCCTGAATAATCCGGTAAAGCGTGTCCTCCTCATCGCTGGCGAAAGAGAGGGGTCCGGCGCACTGCTGATAATCAATCTCCACGGACGTGGTTAGATGAAAATTCGTAATCAGCTCTTCCAGCGCCTTTTCCATGGAGCGTTTTTCCAGCCCATCGGGCCGAAGGGCCTTGATAGAGCGGCGGACATCCTCCAAGCCTTCCTTTGCGGTCTTGTGAATGACCGCGATCCGGCGTTTGGCTTCCTCCGGGGCCACGTCCAGAAGCGCGTTGACGGCTTCCGTGCCCATGACAATGCCCGTGAGCGTATGTCCCAGCGTGTCGTGAATTTCCCGCGCAAGGCGGTTTCGTTCCCGGGTTTCCGTCAGGCGTTCCAGCTCCACGGCGTTTTTACGTAAACGCCGGTTCGCCTCATGAAGCTGAGAATTCAGACGGTTGATCCGTACGTTTTCCTCTTTCTGGCCTGTGAAAAGAAGGATCATGTCGTACACGAACAGGAGCACGTTTAACGAAACCAGTACGCTTTCGATTCCGGCAAGGTAGCCCCGTACGGACTGGCTGTAATAATTCAGATACGTGCTGAACGGTACGCGGCTGGTGAAGGAGAACGCGATCTCGTAACGTCCGAGGGCGAAGAGGAGGGAGAGCGCGATAATAAAGCCCAGACGGACGCGGCGGTTCTGGATATAGTGCGTCAAATCGGAGAGCACCAAGAGCGCGAGACCGCTGTAATAGAAGTTCAGGGAGGCCACCGTCAGCACACAGAGCGCAATTTCCGTGACACAGAGAATTCCGTTCCAGTTTTTTCCGGAGAGGTTCCAGCGGTACTTTCCGAAGCTCAGGAGCGTCAGAAGGGCGAACGGAATCAGGGAGCGTACCGGCATTTCCCACGGCCGGCCGGGCATTTCCCGGACGTTGGATAAAAATTCGTACGCGTGGAAAGAGCGGCATATGCGCGCGGTGGTCACAAAGACCGTGGACGTATAAAACAGCAGAATGACAAGATTTACCGTAAACATCAGAGCCGCGAACTCCGGCGGCGCGTTTTTCCGCTCCATCACTGCCACCCCGTTACCCCGTAGGCGTCCACGTTTTCGGCCGTCAGGAGTTCCACCGGAATAATGACTTCCCGCTCATCGCAATCCCCCCGGATGGCCCGGTAGGCCTGCCGTACGGACTCTTTCGCGATTTTATACGGAAACTGCGCGCAGGTGGCGGTCATAAGTCCGTCTCTGACCAGCGCTTTGGCTTCCGGGGAGCCGTCCACGCTGTAGACAAGGAACCGGTCCGACAGTCCGGCGCCCTCAATGGCGGACATGGCTCCGAAGGCGCTGGGGTCGTTCAGGGCCATGACCGTGTCGGCGTCCGGGTACTGTTCCAAGAGCGCTTCCATAACGGGCATCGCGTTTTCGATCTGCCCATCGGATTCCCCGGAGCCGAGAATGTCGTAGCCGTCATAACGGCGTATGGTTTGCAGAAAGCCCTGAATCCGTTCCGCGCCGGAACGGGCCGTGATGTGTTCCAGCAGAATGATTTTCGCGGACGGCCGCACGGAACGCAAGTGTTCGGCGCACAGGACGCCCGCGCGGTAGTTGTCCGAGAGCACCGAACAGGCGGCCAGTTCGGCGTTCCGGACCGGCGCGTCCACGACAATGACCGGGACGTTGGCTTTTTGGGCGATCCGGAGGCCCTCTTCCGAGGTGTCCCACTCCACGGGCGTCAGAAAGATGGCCTGCGCGCCGGCGTCAATCAGTTCGCGGATTTCCTGATTCTGCCGCGTCTGGCTCATGGCCGCGTCGCGGGTCAGGAGGAAGTCCCCGTTTTTTTCGATTTCGGAGCGTAACTGAATGTCCATGACCTGATAATAGGGATTGTTCATGGTCATGAAAGTTGCGCCAAAGACAATACGGCGTTCGGTCTGGTCGGCGGAGACATCATCGGGCCAGAAGAAGAGGATATACGCCAGAATGAGTAACGGAAGAAAGGCCGCCAGCGTCCCCGCCGTAAGAATGGAATGCTTTGAGACATGTTCCAAGACCATCGCCTCCCCGAACAGGATGGTGCCTATTATACACGGAAAACGGGCGCGTGTAAATATTACTGTAAATGTGCAAGTTCAAAAAGTTGCACAAAAAAGCGTGCAAAAGCCCCTATATCGTGGACAGTTTCGGGAACTTTGTCCGGGCCTGTGAAGATTTTCACGGAAAAACGGCCAGCCGGAAACACCGGCTGACCGTTGCCTTACGGGACAGTCCCGCTATGATTCAGGGCTTTTGCGCCGTCTTACCAAGCCTTATCCTCATAAGGCGTGGACTCGAATCCGTCCGCCTGAAGCGTGGAGACCATGCTGTCCAGACGGCCGCGCCAGAAGTTCTGGAACCAGTCGGCCTCTCCGAAGAGGCGGACCGCGGTCGGGCTGACGGCGTAGTAGAGCTTGATAAACAGGCGTCCGTACCACGTCTTTGCAAGCACGTTGTCGCGGAATCTGCGGAGCGTCCAGACCTCGGGGCAGTCATAGGAGCCGTAGACCGCCGTGGCCACGTAACAGCCGCCGCTCTTGGGCTTGTCGGGCGTGACGGAAGCGTCATTCCACAGGGCCATTACCGTGATATCGCCCGTGACGGTGTAGACCGCGCCGGGGTTGTACTGCGTACTGCCAATCTGCCACGCCTTGAAGGTCCGGTTTGTGGGCGGCGTGAACGAATTGTTCGGGAGCGTAATGCTTTCGCCGTCCTTGACCTGCTGGTCGGGCATGGAGCCGGTACCGCCATTGGCGTCAAACGTCACCTTCCGGTAGACGGGCTGGGCGGCCGTGTCCGTCACATAGAAGCCTTGCACGTCCAAAGCGCCGTCCCACAGGCCGATACCAACGGAAGCGCCCTCATTGTAGAAGCCTTCCACATTCTCGAACTTGTAATTCAGCTTCTCGACATCGTCAATGGACACCGTCACGCTGTCACTGGTCTTACGGATTTTGACATTGTGGAACTGTCCATCGTTGACCTGTTTGCCCATGTCGGTGGGAGCCGTGATATCGTCCCTGCCGAAACGGAACAGGCGGAACGAGGCGCTGTCATTGAACTGCACCGTGTAAGCCGGCGGCGAGAAGGGATCGATACCTCCCGCGGCGAAAAAGACGTTGATGGCGCCCTTGGTATAGCGGATGTTGGTTTCCAGCGTGAACTCACGGAGAGACACCGGGCTGGAGGACATATAGAACTGGTTCGCCGACTGGTTGGAGACGCTTAACGTCTTGTCGTCAATGGTCCAGTCTCCGCCGTTGGGCGTGAAGGAGAGGTTCGTTTCAAAGTTGTTTTCCGCGATGTGGACGGAGAATGTCTTTTGCAACGCCGGTTTCGCGGCGGCGGACGCGGTAACGGTTACGTCTCCCGCCCGGACCGCCTTTACGCGGAAGTCATTCCCGTTCGCGTTTCCGATTACGGAAAGCACGGAACTGTTGCTGAGGTTCCAGTTGATGTTCTGCGCAATGTTGACGGGCAGAAGCGTTGCCCGGAAGTTCAGTTCATCGCCGACATTGGCCCGTACCACGCCGTTACTTGTGGACAAAATTTCCAGCGGCTCACTCGCGGAAACCTTCTCCCAGATACCGCTCAGAGGATAGATTGTGATATCGGCGCTCGCGGTTCCGCCTTCCGCCACAACGGCCGCGCCAAGGCTCGACAGGGCCGGGAAAATCTGATTCGCGCCCGCGGCCGTGTAATCCTTCGTGAACACTTCCACGCTGGATCTGTCCACGAAAATCCGCAAATCAACGCTTCCGTCCGCGTTCGGCTCGACAACCTGACTGTTCACCTGCGCGAACTGATTGCTGATGATGATTCCGGATTGACTGCGGTCAATGCTCAGTTGCTTGGAGGCCACGTCATAACGGACGGCCGTCTTTTCGTTGTAGCCCGTGCGGAGGTCAAAGCCGACTTTCGCGGCCGTTCCGGGGCGGAACTTGGAGACGATTTCGTAGCACTCGCCGGAGAAACCGGACAACAGCGCGTTGTTTTCCGTGACCGATGCGTTGGTCAGGTCGATCAGCGGGGCGCCGCGTAACGTTTCATAGGCCTTGTGCGGGGTCTGCGTCAGGACGTACTTTCCGTTCTCGTTTTTCAGGCCCAGCGTCAGGTTCAGGTTGAACGTGCCGTTGAACGCCTGCGCCGTCTTTTCGGCCACTTGGTTGCAGTAGTCGTCCCAAGTGTTCATCCAGTTGATTTCCACGATTTCGGGCAACGTGGGATTCGCGGCGGTGCCGAAGTCCTGTACGTAATACGTCATGGCGGCGTAGGAATCCTTGCCGAAGTTCATGATTCCGTTATCCGGCTCATTGGCGTAAGGCGCGTCAGGGACAAACTCCCAGTTGCCGTTGACCTGCTTGAAGTCGCCGACTTTGTACGTTCTTCCGCCTCTGGACAGAACCCACTTTAAGGTACCGTCATCGGCGCGGAGGGGATACATATCCGGGCATTCCGTGTGAAGGTTCGCGTAAGCCGCCTCGCATTTCCAGCTCAGCAGATTATCGGAGGAGTAAATCCGCAGAGGACCGCCGGCCACGACCATAAACCACTTGTTTTCCCAGCGGAATACTTTCGGGTCCCGGAAATCGCGGTTGTACAGGGGGTCATCGGACCAGTCGGCCGCGACCTGATTGACTTTCGTCCACGTCTTGCCCTCGTCCGTACTGTAGGCAACTTTAATCCGCTGGCCGTTGCCGTTGGCGGTAATCAGGGCCACCAGACCGCCATCGGGGCCGCTGAACAGTTTGGACGTGTTCTTGTCGTCCACCACGATACAGCCGGAGAACATGGAGCCGTTCGCGTCCGGATAGAAGGCCATCGGCTCTTCTTTCCAGTGCACCAAGTCCGTACTGGTAGCGTGTAACCAGTGCATGGGTCCCCAGCGGATATCGTCATAGAACTGATGGAAAAGATGATACGTGCCCTTGTAGTAAACCATCCCGTTCGGGTCATTGGCCCAGCCATCTTTGACCGAGTAATGGTACTGTCCGCGGTAAGGTTCGTTGTAATAGATCGCCGCGGGCTGTCTACGGTGGACGTTGACGCGATAGGTGACGGTAGCGGTCGTGCCGCTGCTGCTGGTGACGCTGCTTTCCACGGCGATATAGTTCGCGCCGACAGACACGGGAATGTTCGTGCCGCCCGGGTATTCGTTTCCGTCCGGGCCGTACACTTTCACGACCGCGTTGCTGTTGACGGGGGTCGCGCTGATGTTCACCGTAGAGGCGTCATTGCCGACATACTGAATGATGGTCGGCTCTGTGGAAACAAACTGTCCTTTCGCTTCCACCGTTCCGGAAGAAGTCACGGAAATGTCAGAAAGCAGGGGGGTAAAGCTGTTGGAAATGGGCGTGTAGAAGGTATTCTGGAAGATCATTTCGCCGTTCCAGTTCAACAGGCCGAAAGCGCCGGAAGAAAGGAACGTTCCCTGACCCCAGTCCGCGCCGCCGAGCTTGTGGTAGTCGCCGGTACTGCCAATGAGTCTGCCGTTGACGTAGAAGGACAGCCACGTGTCAATGGCAACGACCGTCAGCGTATAGGCGTTGCCGGAGGCGTCCCCGTCAAACTGTACTTCTCCGAACAGTTGATTGTCCAGATCATCTTCCCAGCGCCAGAGTTTACAGCGTTTGGATCCGGCATCAATGTTCGCAACGTAACATTCGCTGTGTCCGTTGGGGTCCGCGTTCCGGAAAAGCAGAGACGCCGCGCCCTGATTTCTCAGGAACGTTACATCGGTGGAATATACGAAATTGTCGCCGGTTGTCTTGGAGTACAGGAACGCGTCTCCCTTGTCAACGGCGTTACTGTACAGTCCATTGTCGCGA
The DNA here is from genome assembly GCA_017446225.1 of Oscillibacter sp. GTDB lineage: Bacteria > Bacillota > Clostridia > Oscillospirales > Oscillospiraceae > Oscillibacter. Next base: position 24,087 of record JAFSRH010000023.1, on the reverse strand, counting down.
GCTTCCCATACGCCGCTGCCATGCGTCTGAAGGTCGGACAGGCTCTCGTTGGCAATGTTGTTACGGTACTGGAAACCGGAGGCAGTGGTTACCGTGCCATAAATCGGAGGTTCCACCTGTTCTTCGCGCTCTTCCAAGGAAATATTGGAGAAAGTCGCGCCGGATTCCCACGTGAGGATACCGACATATCCGCCCTTCCAGCCGGAGATTCTGCCGGTAATCGTCTTTAACTCCGCGCCTTTGTTGCCGAAGCTGTAGACGAAATCGCCGCCAATGTGGATGTCCACTTTGAGGTGCAACGTTTTCGAGATGTCGATACCGTCCACGGAGCCGCCCGTGTTGGTGTCAATATTGGGTCCGAACAGGCGGAAAGCGTTCTCCTGTCCAATGCGGGTAGAGTCCAGATTCGCGCCGTACCAGTTGGAGTTCGGCGCTATCTTGGAGCGGAAGCCGAAAATCAACGCCGCGGATTGCACTTTCAGTCCGCTTTGGATATCCACATCCGCCTCCCAGACGAACGAGTTTACGGGGTGGTCCAGTCCATCGTATACAACAAAATGGTCGCCGCCCACGAAATCCATGGTTACGGTACGCGCCGCCTCGTCCACTTTCAGTTTGTCCTCATGATTGAAGGACTTGAAAGCCATGGTTGTTTCGGCGAACAAGGCGGCCATGTCCGTATCGTCCGCTTCTCCGGCGGGTTCGGCGTCCGCGTCCGGCTCTTCCGCCGTATCTACGGGCGGTTCCGTGTCCACTTGCGGCGCGTCCCCGGTGGGTTCGGCGTCCGCGTCAGGCTCTTCCGCCGTGTCTACGGGCGGTTCCGTGTCCACTTGCGGCGCGTCCGCGGCCGGTTCCGCGGCGGCTTCTTCCGCTACGGGTTCCGCGTCCGCCTCTTCCGCTACGGGTTCGGCGTCAGCTTCTTCCGCTACGGGTTCGGCATCCGCCTCTTCCGCTACGGGTTCGGCGTCAGCTTCTTCCGCTACGGGTTCGGCATCCGCCTCTTCCGTTACGGGTTCGGCGTCAGCGTCCGGCGCTTCCGCCGCTTCCGCAACCGCGACTGGTTCGGCCTCGTCCGCGTCTATCTCCGCCGCAATGCCGTAAGGCACACAGCAGGACAGAATCACGGCCATTGTGAGGCATAATGCCGCCAGCCGCTCAAGAAATTTACTCTTCATACCGTTTTCTTTCCTCCTCGTCACGTACTCTTTGCGGGCCTCAATACTCGATAAAGTAACATATGGAAAGAAAAATGTGAAGTGAAAATTATCATGAAAACAAAGTGATAATTGTTATCTTTTCCATAATTTTCTGTACTTTTGCACCAAATTGTAAAAATCAGCCATTTTGTTTTGTCGAAAATGCCATTGACGCGCCAAAGTTTTCCGGACGCCGGATCGGGCTTCGTTCCGGGCGGACTCGCCCTTTTCCCGCGCTTCCGCCTTGACACGGCCTGTAAAACAGGGTAAAATAAGCGCAAGCGGCGTAACTTGACAACGGATAAAAATCGTATTGTACATGAGCGCGGTTTTCTTGTCAAGTCCCGCATTCCGTGGACTGTTCGGAACATTAGGAGGTAGAGCAAACATGAAGAAAAAAGTATGGGCATTACTCCTGACAGCGGCGCTCACTCTGGCCGCGCTGACCGGCTGCGGCGGTACGTCCGCGCCGTCCGACTCCGGCGGGGGGACCTCTTCCGATGGGACCTACAAAGCGGCCCTTCTGATTGCCGGTACCCTCGGCGACAAGTCCTTCTGGGACTCGGCCAATGAAGGCCTCGCGGCCCTGAAAGCCGAACTCGGAGACGCGTTCGACTACAAGGTAGAGCAGATGGGCGGCGGCGCGGCCGATCAGGCCAACTATGAGCCGACCATCCTTGACTACTGCGACTCCGGCGAATACGACCTCATTATTACCGGCTCCTTTACCATGGTGGACGCGCTGACCAGCGCGGTCGAACAGTTCCCCGATCAGAAGTTCATCCTCTTTGATGAGGCGTACGACTTCGAGGCCAACGGAAACCCCGATAACCTGTACAATATCCTGTTCAAACAAAACGAGGTCTCGTATCTTGTCGGCGCGGAGGCGGCGCTGATGTCCCAGACGGGCGCGATTTGCTTCTTGGGCGGCATGGCCGGAAAGGTGATCAATGACTTCCTTGTCGGCTACATTCAGGGCGCCAAGGACGCCAACCCCGACATTAAAGTCGCCGTCAGCATGGTGGGCAATTATGAGGACTCCGCCAAGGGTAAGGACCTGTCCCTTGCCATGTACAACGCGGGCGCGGACTGCGGCTTTAACGTGGCCGGTTCCGCCGGTATGGGACTGTTGGAGGCCGCCAAGGAGACCGGGAAACTTGCCTTCGGCGTGGACTCCGATCAGGCCTCCCTTCTGCCCGATTACGCCCCCTATATCCCCACGTCCGCCCTCAAAAACGTGGGTAACGCGCTGTATATCGCGCTCAAGCAGGATATCGCCGGAGAACTCGCCTACGGCACGCAGGCGTATTTCGGCTTTTCCGAAGGCGGCGTCAATCTGGTGAAAGACGCGCACTATGAGGAAATGGTACCCGAAGAAATCCGTACGGCCGTGGACGATCTGGAAGCCAAGATTTCCGCCGGCGAAATTGAGGTCTACAGTTCCTCTACCATGAGCACGGAAGAAATCGAAACGCTGAAAGCCTCGGTAGCCCTTCAGTAACCGCCGCGGCCGGATTCCGCAGAGAGAGGGGAAACGATATGTCTGATCAGTATGTCTTGCAAATGCAAAACATCATGAAAATCTACGGAAACGGGGTAGTCGCCAACGAAGATGTCAGCCTGAGCCTGAAGAAGGGGGAAATTCACTCCCTTCTGGGCGAAAACGGCGCCGGAAAAAGCACCCTGATGAAAGTCCTGTTCGGAATCGAGACCCCCGACTCCGGAAAGATTCTCCTCAACGGACAGGAAACGACCATCAAGTCCCCCATGGACGCCATCAGCAAGGGGATCGGCATGGTACACCAGCACTTTATGCTGGTGCCGTCCCTGACGGTGGCCGAAAACATCATCCTCGGCGTGGAACCGAAAAAGGGCCTCTTCATTGACATGAAACAGGCGGTAGCGGAGGCGCGGCGCATTGCGGAACAATATAACTTTGACATTGACGTGACGGCCAAAGTGGAGGAAATCCCGGTCGGCGTCAAGCAGAAAGTCGAAATCCTGAAAGCCCTGTACCGCGGCGCCGATATCCTCATTCTGGACGAGCCTACCGCCGTCCTCACGCCGCAGGAAACGGACGAACTCTTTGTACAGCTTGAAAAACTCCGCGCGGACGGGCATACCATTATCTTCATCTCCCATAAGCTGGACGAAATCAAACGAATCTGCAACCGCGCCACGATTATGCGCAACGGCCGGAGCATGGGTACGTACGAAGTCTCCGAAATCAGTACGGACGATATGTCAAAGCTGATGGTGGGGCGGGAAGTCGTGCTCACCTTTGACAAGAAGCCGCCGGTCCTGAAAGAAGTCATGTTGCGTGTCCGGGACCTGACCGTACACAACGCGCAGGGCGTTTTAAAGGTGGACCGCCTGTCGTTCGACCTCAAGGGCGGGGAGATTTTGGGAATCGCCGGCGTTGAGGGAAACGGGCAGTCCGAATTGATCAACACGCTGACCGCTATCAACAAGTCCTACGGCGGGGAGATCTTCATCAAAGGCGCCGATATCCGGCAGGACAGCGTCAAGGGCGTCCGGGAGCGGAAGTTAGGCCACATCCCGGAAGACCGTATGACCAGCGGATGCGCGGGAAACCTGAGTATCCGCGAAAATATGTTCTCCAACCAGTACACGGACCCGGCCTACTCCGGGAAGTTCCTCCTCAAAACAAAGGTACTGGCCCGGCGCGCCGCCGAACTCGTGAAAGAGTATCTGGTCAAGTGCAAGAACCCCGAACAGAACGTGGGTATGCTCTCAGGCGGCAACATCCAAAAGGTGATTGTCGCGCGGGAATTCTCCATCAGTCCCGACATCATCATTGCCAACCAGCCCACGCGGGGGATCGATGTGGGCGCGGCGGAGTTCATCCGGCGCAGACTGCTGGAATACCGTGACGCCGGCTGTGCCGTCATTCTCGTGTCGGCGGACCTGAACGAAGTGTTCTCTTTGAGCGACCGTCTGGCGGTCATGTACAAGGGGAAGTTCTCGGGCCTGTTTACCGATGTGGGAAGCGTGACGGAAGAACAGCTCGGACAGTATATGCTGGGTCTCCGGCATGACGAGGAACTGGGAGGGGCTATCTATGAGCGCTGAAAAACGATTTGAAATCTTCCGCCTGTTCTTCTCCATCCTCATTGCCCTGCTGGTCTCGTTCGCGCTGATTTTTCTGGTGAGCAAACAGCCGGTAGCGGCCATTATGGCCCTGATTACGGGTCCCTTCAAGAGCGGGCGCAATCTGGCCAACGTTGTGGAGGCCATGATCCCCCTGATCTTTACGGGTACGGGCGTGTGTATCATGTTCGCGGCGAACCAAATCAATCTGGCCTCGGAAGGCGCGTTTCATCTGGGCGGACTGGTCGCGGCGGCGTTCGCGCTCAAGCTCGCGCTCCCCGCGGGACTGGCCCCGGCCGTGTGCCTGATTCTGGCCGCGGCGGCGGGCGCGCTCTTCACGGCCCTTCCCGCCATTCTCAAAATCAAGACGGGCGCTTCCGAAATGGTGGCCTCCCTGATGATTAACTACCTTTCCCTCTGGTTCTGTACGTTCATCCTCATGCACTTCATCTTGGACCCCGCCGCGGGCGCGGCGTCCTACTCCCTCCCCAAAACCGCCAAACTGCTGACGCTCTTCTCCGGCACCCGGATTCATTTCGGCCTGATCATCGCGCTTGTCGTGGCGGTACTGGGGCATGTGTTCCTCTATCAAAGCAAAATGGGCTACGAACTGCGGATCGCCGGTTCCAACAAGCAGTTCGCGGAATACTCCGGCATTGACATCGTGAAAGTCATCCTGATTTCGCAGTTGGTCGGCGGAGCGGTCGCGGGTCTGGGCGGCGGCGTGGAAATCCTCAGCCCCATTTACAGCCGCTTTACGTGGACATCCCTCTTGGGCTACGGCTGGGACGCTATCGTGATTTGTACGCTTGCCAAAAAGGACCCGCTTAAAACGCCTCTGGCGGCGCTCTTCCTCGCCTATCTGCGTACCGGCGCTTCCATCATGGCCCGTACCACGGACGTTACGCTGGAAGTGGTCCAGATTACGCAGGGCGTCATCATCCTTCTGGCGGTCGCGGAGCAGTTCCTGAGCAAGACGAAACACCGGATCATAGCGCGGGAGGCCAAAGCGGCCTTACAGAAAGAGGAGGCGGCCTGAGATGTTACGACTGTTCTTTTCCCCGGACTTTGTCATAGCCATTCTCCGCGCCACAACGCCGATCCTGTTCGCGACTCTCGCGGCGGGCGTGGCGGCCAAGGCCGGTATCTGTAACATGGCCTTAGAGGGTATCATGCTTTTTAGCGCGCTCTTCGGCGTCATGTTCAGCCACATGACGGGCAGCTGGCTGATCGCGCTGTTGCTGACGTGCGTCTGTGGGGGCGTCATTGGCCTGATTCTCGCCTTCTTCATCCTGAACCTGAAAACGGATGAAATCCTTGCCGCCATTGCCATTAACCTGACGGCTACCGGCGGAACCGTGCTGTTACTGCTGGCCTTCTCCGGGGACCGCGGCTCTTCCACGTTCTCCACGGTGTCCGCGCCCGCCGTCGGCGGCGTCAACGTCATGACGGCGCTGGCCCTGCTCATGGTCGCGGTCATGCACCTGTTCCTCTACAAGACGCCGCTCGGACTGCAAATCCGGTCCGTAGGCGAAAACAAGAACTCCGCGGAGTCGGTCGGAATCAAGTCCATCCGGATACAGTATATTGCTCTGATTTTGAGCGGGATTCTGTGCGCGTGCGGCGGCTACTTCCTCTCCGGCGGCTACATGAACTCGTTCACGAAAAATATGCAGTCCGGACGCGGCTTTATCGCCCTCGCCGCAAGCGAAATGGGCGCCAATACGCCCATCGGCGGCTTCGCCGTGGCCATGCTCTTCGGAATCGCGCAGGCGGTCGGAAACCAGTTGCAGTTGACCAGTATTCCGGTCGAACTCATTCAAATGATACCGTACGCCACAACGCTGATTGGCCTTGCCGTGTTCAGCTACATCGTACGGAAGCGTAAAGAAAAACTCGCCAAGGGATAATTGTCCGTGACAGGGGGACACGCGCCCCCTGTCACAAAAATTAGGGAGGAACTATGAACGAAACGTATCAACTGTGGCTGGAGAAGCTCGACAAGGCAAGCCCGCTCTATCAGGAACTGCTCGACATTCAGGGCAACGAGACGGAAATCACGGAGCGTTTTTACCGCGACATTGAGTTCGGCACGGCGGGACTGCGCGGTATCTGCGGGGCCGGAACCAACCGTATGAACGACCTGACGGTCGGACGCGCCACACAGGGAATCGCCAACTATATCCTGAAGTCCGGTCAGGACCCAAAACAGGGCGTTGCCATTGCGTACGACTGCCGGCACCACTCCAAGGAGTTTTCCGAAATGGCGGCGGAGATTTTCGCCGGGAACGGTATCCGGGCGTATCTGTTCCCCTCTCTGCGCCCCACGCCCGAACTCTCGTACGCCGTCCGGAAATTAGGCGCGGTCTCCGGCGTCAACATGACCGCCAGCCACAACCCCAAGGAGTACAACGGCTACAAAGTCTATTGGAACGATGGCGCGCAAATCTCCGGGGAGGTCTCCAACGGCATTTTGGCGGAGATTCAGAAACTGGATATGTTCGGCGCCTTCCCGCGCGTCCCGCTCGCGGAGGCCGTCAGTCAGGGACTGGTCGTCATGCTCGGAGAGGAGATGGACCGCGATTATCTTCGGTACGTCCTCTCCCTCGCCCAGAGGCCCGATGCCGAACTGGATTTAGACACGCCCATTGTCTATACGCCGCTGAACGGCGCGGGAAGCGTTCCGATGATGGAAATGGCCAAGGCGCGCGGATTCCGGAACTTTACGATTGTCCCGGAACAGAAGGACCCGGACCCGGATTTCAAGTCCGTCCCCTTCCCGAACCCGGAGAACCCGAAAGCGTTCGCCGTTGCGGAGGAAATCGGACGCAGGGCCGGCGCGGAAGTCCTGATTGCAACGGACCCGGATTCCGACCGTATGGCCATTGAGGTTTCGGACGGCAAGGGCGGCTACGTCCCCCTGAACGGAAACCAGACGGGCGGTCTGCTCATTGCGTACCTCGCGGAGAGTCAGAAGCGACACGGGACGCTTCCCGAAAAGGCGGCTATGATTCAGTCTATCGTGACCGGCGACTTCGGCCGGACGGTCTGTGAAAGTTACGGTATCAAGGTCTATGAGGCCCTGACCGGCTTTAAGAACATTTGCGGCAGAATCCCGGAACTGCAAGCGGACGGTTACACGTACTTCTTCGGCTATGAGGAGAGCATTGGCTGTGCCCCCGGGGAGGAAGTGCGCGACAAGGACGGAATTTCCGCGGGAATGCTCGTATCCGAAATGGCGGCCTACTACCGGAAAAACGGTATCGGACTGTTGGACGCCCTCGACAGGCTGTATCAGAAGTACGGCTACTTCTCGGAGGATCAGGTCTCGGTGGTGTTGCAGGGCAAGGCCGGACAGGAGCGGATCGGACGTATCATGGACGCGTTCCGGAACGGCGCCTTCGGGGCGCGGAACGTGGCCCAAACCATTGACTATATCAACGGCTACCGGGACATCCCCCCGCAGAACGCTTTGAAGTACGTCATGACGGACGGAAGCTGGTTCGCAATGCGTCCTTCCGGCACGGAGCCGAAAATCAAGTTCTACTACTACGCCGTGGACCGTGACAAAAACGTCTCACGTCAGAGAGTGGCGGACATGGTCGCCGCCGTCAGCCGCCTGATTGACGGAATCGAATAAGGAGTGGGTATCATGGCAACGCCGCACAACGCCGCCAACGCGGGCGATATCGCGGAAACTGTCCTTCTGCCCGGAGACCCGTTACGCGCCAAAGTTATCGCGGAAACGTATCTGGAAACCCCGGTCCTGTTCAACTCCGTCCGGAATATGCTGGGCTACACCGGAACGTATCACGGGAAACGGGTGTCCGTCATGGGGACCGGCATGGGGATTCCGTCCATGGGCATTTACTCCTATGAGCTGATCCGCGTCTACGGCGTCCGGACGCTCATCCGAATCGGCACTTGCGGCGCAATGACCGAACGCGCCCGGGTCGGCGATATCATCATGGCGCAGGGCGCGTGTACGGACTCCCATTACGCGCGGCAGTACCGCCTTCCGGGGACGTTCTCGGCGCTGGCGTCCTTTGACCTCCTCCGCCGCGCGGCGGACGTCGCGCGGGAACACGGCTTCCCGTACCTTGTCGGCAACGTGCTGACGTCCGATGTGTTCTACAAGGGGGACGCGTGGAAGGACTGGGCCAAAATGGGCTGTCTGGCCTCCGAAATGGAGAGTTACGCATTGTACTGCAACGCCGCGCGGGCGGGCGTCAACGCGCTGGCTATTTTCACGGTGTCCAACTCCATGGTCAGCGGGGAAACGAGCACGGCGGAACAGCGTCAAAACCAGTTTACGAATATGATGGAAGTCGCCTTGGAAGTCGCGGCACAGACAACCGCTTAACGGACGCCCCCTCTCCCGTACCAACGGGGGAGGGGGTTATGATATCCGCGCAAAAAAATTCCCGCAACGTGAAACCGTCCGCGCCGTTTTTGGAATGATAATAGTGAAAGCGCTTTCGTGACGGTCAGGAGCGATACTATGAAAGAACTGCGGATATTACAGAAACTGCGGGCGGGCGATTCGCTGGGACTGGAAGCCTTGATGGACGCCTACACATCCTATGTTTCCGCCATTGTGTGGAACATTCTCCGGGGCGCGCTGTCGCCGGAGGACGCCGAGGAGGTCGTGTCGGATGTGTTTTTAGCGGCGTGGAATCAGGCGGCGGACTTGAAGCCCGGACACGTCAAAGGCTGGCTTGGCGCGGTTGCCCGGAACAAGGCGAAACGGAAACTGCGCGACTGTCAAAGCGCGCTCTCACTGGAGGACGATATCTTGGATATTCCCGGCCCGGACAGCGCGGCGGACGAGGCGGAACGCATGGACGAGCGGCGGCGCGTACAGGAAGCGGTCGATTCCCTGCCGGAACGTGACCGGGAAATCTTTCTCCGGCATTACTATTACGCGCAGACCGTACGGGAAATCTCCGCCGCAATGGGCGTAAACGAGGCAACGGTCAAAACCAGACTGCGCCGGGGACGGCTGAAATTAAAGGAAACGCTGACAAAGGGGGGGTTCAGCCATGAAGCGGAAGATTTTCGACTTGCTTGACTTCTACACGGACAAGGGCTTGGATTTGAAAGCGTCCGCGCCTCTCTCAACGGACAGAATCAGAAGGCTTACTATGGAAAAAATTCACGCGAAACGCAAACCCCTGCGGCGCGGCGTATTGTTCGCGGCGATTGTGGCGGCGTTACTTGCGGCGGCGGTGTCGGCCAATGTCCTTGTCACGCCGATTCTCCGCGATTACTACGCCGACAGCGCGGGCTATCGGCAGAGCGTCACGGGCGCGGGGCAGTCCGGCACGAAAGGCGGCTGGACGCTGACGCTGACGGACTGCGTGGCGGATGACTACAACCTCCGCGCCGGCCTGGAACTGACCGCGCCTGCCGGGACGGTTCTCAACGCGAAAAAGGGACATCATTTTGAAATCCGGGAAATGAAATTCCCCGGCGCGGATCAATTTTACGGCGCGTGGCATATGGAGCGCGTCAAGGACGAGAATTTGCCTGAAAATACGCTGCGCTATATTTTTACGGCGACCTTTGACCCGGAAACCAACAACAGCGGCATTGACGGGAGGCAAGTCCGTTTGAAGTTCGGCAATCTCTACCACCTTGACGAATGGGACAAGAAAATTTACGACTGCCGCGAAAAGTGGACGTTCCCCGTGACCATTCAACTGTCCCCCGACATTATCCGCTTGGAGCCGGATTTGCCCGTCACGACATTGGGCGTGGAGGCGATGATTACAAAAGTTGTCGTGTCGCCGTTCGGCGCGTATGTCTATATTGAAGGCGATTCGCTGAAATATCATCATGAATGGGTGCCGAAAAACGCCCCTGATGGGTACTATGGCTGTGTGGAATATCAGGAAATCGTTCTGCGCCTTTTGGACGGAACGGAAGTTCCGCTTACGGGCGGCATGGCCGGGAGCGGTTGCGGCGGCGGGGAACGCGCTTTCCCGGAACCCGCGTTTCTTCATCTGTTCCGCCGCGCCGATACGCTGATTGATATGAAAGCCGTGGAGTCCATTTCCGTCTGCGGCGCGGAAATTCCCCTGCGGTAATGTGACGAACCGTCCCGCTTTTTACGGCGGGACGGTCGCGTACTCTTTCGTGACAACGGGAGCGGGGAATCTTTACGCTATTTGTCCGGCTGAAGTTCCCGCAGAACGTAGCGGAAAATATCCCGCTGGGACGGGCCGTGGAAAATACGGCATAGGGAACTTGCGCGAGGCGTGGGACCGGAGTCAACGGGCTTTCCGTCCTTGAAGGCAATGCCCCGGACCTGATTTCCCCGTACGCTCTGCACCAGAAACCCGGCGTCAGCCGACCAGTTCGGGCGGCGTACCACCACCGGACCCGTATCCTTGTATTTCTGGTACATGGCCGCGACCGTTTCGCTTTTTTCGTAATCAAACGCGCGGGCGAGTTCGTCCAGCCGGTAGTTCAACAGCGGCTCGGCGCTCATGATTTTCTGACGCAGGGCTTCCGCCTCCGTAATCTGTTCGCGCCAGAGGTCGGACTGCTTGCGTACCTCCTCTTGAAAGGCGTTCCATTCCGCGATTTTCGCCTGATAGGCCGCCTTCAGGGCGTCCGCGTCCGCGACTTTCTGCTTGAGCGTTTTCGACAGCTTCCGGATTTCCTCCCGCGCCTCTCTTAAGAGCCGTTGTTCCTCCGCCACCTCCGCCCGCGCCTTCTGGTACAGTTCCTGAATTTCCGGGGCGTCCCGGTTGACACGGTTCAGCGCGCCTAACAGACCGGCATAGGATTCTACGATTCTATCATCTAATTTGGCCATTCCCCGCGCTCTCCTTTCCATTCCGTACGTTTTCCATCCAGCGGAGCAACTCCGCGCAACTGGCTTCCAACTGGTCCGCCATCCGTTCCCGGACGACCCGCCGCGCAATCCGCTGTTCCGCCGCCTTGGGGTAGGCGGCCTTGACGAGCTTTGACATAAAACCGCCTTCATAGGGAATATCCGTGCCCAGCGTATCCGGCGCGATCATGTACCGTAACAGGTGGTACGGGAGATTGTTCCGGTTTTTCACGCGTCCGGCGGTGCGTTCCAGAGACTCCCAGTCCCGCGCCAGCAGGTACCATTTCGCGGCCTCGAAGTAGTCCCGCGGCTCGGCCTCGTACTCCGCGTGGCGCGCCATACAGCGGTATTCGTCCTCCGGGGCGGCGTGTCCCTCCCGGTAATACTCCAACGCTTCCTGATACAGTCCGGCGCGCTCAAGTTCCGCGGCCTTGGCGAGCCAGTCGCGGTCCTCACTGCCCAGACTTTTTAAACGCGCCTCCGCCTGTCCGTAGCTGACCGTTGGCAAATCCAACGCTTCTTCCAGCGGCGGCACGGTCTCAAGGTCCACAAATCCCAGATACTGCCGCGCGCGCGTCATGCCAACGTAAATCAAGTTGAAATAGTAGCGGTTACCGGTAGAACGGCGCTTCCCTTCCGAAAAAATACGTTCCAGCGCGTCATGATTGCGTCCCATCATGTTAAAGCAGAGCACAAAGTCGTATTCCACGCCCTTAATTTCCGCGGCCGTGAACACGTAGCGGTGTTTGGCCTTGACCTGTGCCAGCATAGCCTCGACACGCTGTTTTTCCTGTTCGTCCGGCGTCAGGATGACGGCGTCCGGATACTTGGCCATATCGGCGAAGAGTTGCGGGAGCGTCTCGCTGTCGTAACGGAGGCGGTAGACCATGCCGCCGCCGGGATTGATGGACGTCTCGGGCTGTTCCACATCGCTGTCCCGCCGCCCGGTGTGGTCCCGGCGCAGGGCGGAAATGACGTTTACTTTGTCAAGAATACACTGTCGGCAACGGTAATTTGTGGTCAGCAACTGTTTTTGTAACGCGAATTCCCCATAGTAAAGTTTGCCCATGTGTCCGGGACTGAACACGGTCGGGTGAATGGTCTGGTGTTCGTCCCCGGTGAAGAGGAGAAGGCGTCCGTTTTTACTGAGGTGGTGGATCAGAAAGATTTGCATTTCAGTGTAGTCCTGAACCTCATCGACTACGACCAGCTCAAAGGCGGGCAACGTATCCCAGTCACGTTCCAACAGGGTACGGGCCAAGTCGTTTTCGTCAAACAGATGATGGCTCCGCAAGTAAGATTCGTACTCCTCCGCGAGCGTGTAAATAAACTCCCGGTGTCGGGCCTCCAGCGCGGTATCCTCTTCTTTGAGTTTCAGGTACTCGTCACGGGGCAGCAGGGGCGGCACATTGGTAAAGCGGCTGTAATACTGTAAGACGCGCTCCATGGTGGCCTCGTCCTGTTGGGACAGTCCGGCGTTCGACTGTGTACGGCCGCCTCTTGCGGAACGGGTCTGTTCCCGTTGGGCGCGCCGCCGGGCCTCTTCCAAGTCAATCCTCGTCAACGCCACGCTTTTGGAGAGCGTAAATTTCCGGCTGAGCGGACCGTTTCCGCACCGGCGAAGGTAGCCGTCCCGGAAAAGCCGGTCCAGCCGCGGAAACTGTTCCTGTGACAACGGCGCGTTCCGGTTCCAGTCGGCGCCCATGTAGCCCTTGATGACGCCCCGAATCTCCCGCCAAATCGACATGGGCAAGGGCGTATCGGGCTTCCGGGCGCGCCAACAGGACGAGAATTCCAGAAACTTTAAAAATCCCTTGGTACGGACGAAATTTTCTTCCTGCCAGCCTAATTTCTCCATGCAGTAGTCGTTGATGTTGAGAAAGGAGACGTTCTTGTCCGGGACGCCGCCCCGGTCACGGCGGAGTTCGTCATAAATGCCCTTGGAATAGTGTAACAGTTCGTTGGACTGCGTCAGGTAGACCGCGGGACTGACCGGTAAGTCGTTGAGGACATGGACCGCTACCAGCGTTTTCCCGCTTCCGGCGCTTCCCAGCAGTAACATCGGGGTTTTCCGGGTCTGGAAGGTGTCGATACAGGCCAGTTGCCGCGCGGAAAGGTGCACTTCCCGGGTATTGCCCTGTACGAGTTCCTCGTCCGTGCGAAGGTACATCCGGGAATAGTCCTCCCAGATCATGCGCAGTATATCGCTCGCGTCGCTGAGGTTGATGTTGTCGCTGTCCGGCGGGGCCTCCCCGGGCACGTCAGAGGGTTGGAGGACGCCCAAGTCATAGAACATCTCCAAAATATCCTGTAGCGGCACACAGTCCTGTTGCGTGATTCCGCCTTCAAAGCTGTATTTCTCCTGATTGTCATGGGACTGCCATTCCAACAGAACGAAGGCGTTGTTTTTCTTCCAGCCCAAATCCTCCGCCCACGCGCACAAAAGACGGTCTCCGGCGGAAATTTTGAGTTTTCCCACGCCGTCCCCGTGGAACTTACGCCAGTCCACGCCTTTCCGGCCGAGATATTGCGAAAACGCCGCGGTATCGGACAGGGTACTCATTTCCTGAAATCGTTTCAAAAGGCCCTGAAGGACATCATCCGGAAGTTTCCGGTCCTGAAGCTGCCGGAGAAATTTCCGATGGATAAAAACTGTTACTGTCATCACAATTCACCAATATTCCATGATTTTCTCCGCGCGCCTGACAGGCGGGAAAGGATAGTACAATCATATTTTAGCATAGTCTCCGTAATATGGCAAGGAAAACGCGTGAAATTTTGAGAAAAACAAAAATCCCGATGCGTTCCGGGGGTCCGCCGGAACACATCAGGATACAGGGAGCGCGTAACCGTATTACGGCTGACGCCCCGTCACGCGCGGAAGCGCACGCAACAGAAGCAGGCCGAGCAGGTAACAGGCCAGCAGTTCCCCAAGTCCGACCGTAAAGCCGTTCAAGAGCCACGCCCGAAGGAAGTTGTCCCCGTCCTGAGCGGCAAACCACGCGATTTCCGCGCCAATGATGACGGCGTTGCAGATAACCGGGGGCATGGGGGCCAGCAGGGGGTTTTTGACGCGGGACGTCCAGACGGCCGCAAGAAGGGTGGCCGATGTGCCAATCACGCAGTCGAGCAGAAACGGCGAAAAGAGATTGGCAATGAAACAGCCGACCGTCAGGCCGGGAATGGCTTCCGGGAACAGGAACGGCAGAACAGTCATAGCCTCCGCCACGCGGAACTGAATCCCGCCGTACTGCGGGACAGGGATAAAAACAGTCAGGACCGCGTAGAGCGCGGCAATTAAGCCGGCCTTGGCAATCCGGCGCGTAGAAACGGCGACAAGCGGGGAAACGGGTTCGCGCATAAAAAATCCTCCTATGTTTACTTTACGGCCCGGGATTCGATGAACTGTCCGCGTCCGGGGGGTCCAGTCTGCCGAACGCGCCCTGACGGACCAGCGCTAAAAAGGCGTCTACCACCTCCGGACTGAGCTGTGTTCCGGACGACTTCCGGATTTCCGCGACCACGTCCCGAAGGGGCATTTTCTTGCGGTACGGGCGCGTGGAGTACATGGCGTCAAAGGTATCGGCCACGGCGATAATCCGGGCAATTTCCGGAATTTCCGCCTCTTTCAGTCCGCGCGGATAGCCTTTGCCGTCCGGGCGCTCATGGTGGAATCCCGCGCCGATGGCAAGGTCCGGGGCAATGGTGATTTCTTTCAGGATGTCGTAGCCGCGCTGCGAATGGCTGCGCATGACGGAAAACTCTTCGTCCGTGAGGCGTCCGGGCTTGTTCAGAATTTTGTCGGGAATGCTGATTTTCCCGATGTCGTGCAACAGGGCAATGTTCCGGATGTCGTCCACTTCCTCCTTACGCTTGCCCATCTGCCGGGCGATCATGGCGGAGTATTTCGCCACGCGCGCGGAATGTCCGTTGGTATAGGCGTCCTTCATGTCAATGCACTTGGCGAACACAGTGGTAATTTCCCGGACAAGCTGTTTTGTTTTCTCCTGCTGTTTCAAAAGCATGGCGGTCTTACGGTGGAAGTAGAACGTAATCCCGCCCGAAACCAGCGCAAGCAATAACAGAACGCACAGGACCCGAAACCAGAGCCGTTCATAGAGCGCCTTGTCTTTGATAATGGTTACCGTAAGGCTTTGGGCCTCCTCTCCGGTACTCTCGTGGAGCACGGAAAGATGGAAGCGGTAAGTTCCGCCGTCCAGATTGGTATAGCCAATGGGGGCCAAGTCACGTCTTGTCATGGTAACGGGGGCCTCATCGAAGCCTTCCAGCCAGTAGCCAACGTGCGGATTGTTGAGGGAATAGGTAAAGACAAAGGGATAAATCATCAGGCGCTTGCAGTCCGGGGGAATATGGATTTCCTCTTGTTCGTGCAGCGGGATGTAGCGGTCATTGACGGTCAGATAGGGAACGGCCATGCGGATTTCGCTGTTGTCCCCGGTATCGTCATTGATGTTCACCGCGCTGACGCCCTTTGAACCGGCAATGTACAAAGTCCCGTCTTCCGCCAGATAGCTGTAAGAATTGGCGGTCGCAACGCTGGGCAGTCCACAGGCCGTATCAAAGAGGGTGTAGTCCATGTTTTCCCTGTCCGCAAGGAGTTCGGTCCTCCGTACTACATAAATGCCGTTACTGCTGAGGATCCAAACCATTCCGGCGTCCGAGAAATAGAGGTCAAAGTTATTGGAGTAAGGGAAATTCCGTAGCGTGGTAATGACTTCGTTCTTCATCCACGCAATGGAATTACTGGTAATGATCCAGAACAGTTCCGGGTCGACCGCGTCCCGCTTGATACGAAGGATGACTTCCGACTCCAGCCCGTCTTCCAGACTCAAACGGGTAACGCTCCGGGTACGCGTGGGTTCCGCCACGTAAATACCATCGCCATCGCTTCCCATGTACAGCTTCTCATCCGGACCTTCTTCCAGACACAGAATTTCCAGATTGTCCAGCCCCTGCGGGTTTCCGTACAGGGATGCCACCTCCCCGTTGACGAGAATGGACACGCCCGCGTTTGTCGCCACGGCCATGACCTCATCGGACAGTTCCAGCATGACCCGCGCGCGGTTGGACGGCAGTCCGCTGTCTTCCGTGTAGTTCGTGACGGTGTCCGTTTTGCCGTCATAGCGTATGAGGCCTTGCGAGCTGGCAGTACCAAGCCAGAGCGCGCCGTGACTGTCCGTCCGGATACTGCGCACCCGACAGCCCTGTGTGGCTTCGGTCAAACGGTTCCGTACCAGTTCATAGTTATCGTTGAGAATCAGAAGGCCGCGGTCCGTGCCGATGTAAAGGCAGTCCTGATACATATATGTGCTGTTCACGACCAGCGGGTCCAGATCCGCCGCAAAAAACAGGTCCGTGAAGCGGTTCGGCACGATTTTCATCACGCCCTGACGCGTGGACGCGAACCACAAATTGCCCTGATAGTCCACCATAGTGCGGTGAATTTGCGTGCTCATGGGCAGATGGTCCAGCATGGAAAAATTGCCTTCGCTGTCAAGATACCCGATTCCGTTTTCCGCGCACAGCCAGATCAGGCCGTGACCAAAGTTCATTGCGTGAACGGTTTTGAGCGGGGCAATGGACAGGGAACGGTAGTTTTCCATGCCATTGGTCATGTCGCCGTAAAGCGCTTCGGAGCCGTGCGTACCGAGATAGACAAAGCCGGGGCGTTCGGGGTCGGGATAAATGGCGTTGATGGCGTTTGGCAGGCGGAGCGCTTCGCCCTCATAAAAGTAAGCTATTTTCCGGTCCCGTATGGCAAAGAAGGCGTTGTTGTTGGTGGAACCGTACAGCATACCGTCCGGGCCGAGGTTCAGGTCGACCGTGTACTCCATGTTCAGGCGGATGTCGTCCACGTGCCGTACGGTATGCGAGGCGTCAATATAGTCCACGCCCATGGTCGTGGCGACAAAAATATTGCCGTCCAAGTCCTCCGCGATGGCCTGTACAAAGGAAGAACGCAGTCCTTCCGCGCGGTTGTAGTGCGTAAACTCCTCATCTTCCAGCATAAACAGTCCGTGGTCGTTGGTGCCGATCCAAAGACGCTGACGCGAGTCCACGAACAGGCACTTTACGCTGGTCACGCCTTCGTAACGTTGAAACTGGTTCCCGTCATAGCGAATCAGGCCGCCGTAACTGCCGATCCAGATGAAACCGTCCGCTGACTGTACGATAGCGTTGGCTTCGGAAGTGGGCAGTCCGTTCGTGCTGTCATAGAGCACGGAGGCGTAACCGACATGGATGCCTTTCGGGGGCGGTACGTCACTACTTTGCGCGGCGCAGAGCGGAAGCGTCAGGCAGAGCCACGCGAACACCGCCGCGCGGCGTAAAAATTGTTTCATGGATGCTCCTTCCTCAGCTTCGCATATTGTACAGAGAGGTCACGACCCGTTCATAGTTGCGGTCCTCGCCGAGCTGATGATAGTCCACCACGCGTTCGAGAACTTCGTACTGTCCCCTGAGCACATCGTATTCCGATTCCGCGATTCCGGCGGCCTGTCCGTGTTTGACGATTTCGTAGCGGTTTTCCGTGGGGTCGGCCTGAAACTCTTCCGAGCCGTTCAGGAACGTGTAGGCGTAACGGGTCAGGGTCCCGCGCAGTTCGAGACCCAGAACGCCCCGGCCGTTGTCGGTTTTGTTCCGGGCCAGACGGAGTTCGTCAAAGCCGGTCCCGCCGGGATGTTCGAGCAGTCCGCCGTTTTTCCACTCATAGAGCGCGAACTGACAGGCCGCGCCGTTTTCCGCGTGGTACGTCCCGGAGAAGGCCGCGATGAGTTCGTCCATGCCGTCCCCGTTACAGTCCATCAGGCGGACGTAACACAGCCGGACGGCGTCCAGATGGTCCAACACGAACAGTTTATGAAGCAGCGCGGTAGCCATACGGTGACGTTCGGAGTGCTCCGGGGGGACTTCCACGTATTCGGCCGCGCCGTCCGTGACGGCGGCCGCCCACTGGTTGAGATAGGAGACCATGTCCCGCGGGGGACAGGCGGCGGAAAGCGTGTCCGTAAAGGACGCGTACGGCAGGTCCCAATTCTCCGGGGACACGCCGGTTGTAACCTCCCACTGCTCCCGCGGATAGGTCAACTGTGCGCCGTCCCTTGTGACGCGGACCACGGTTTCCCCGTTCTCGCGGGCCTCGTACCAGCTTTCGGTGACCACGGCGCGGCCGTCCCGGAAGCGGAAGGTCTGTCCGCTGTGCGTACGGTTGGCCGTGGCGACGGTCTCCACAAGGATTACGGAGCCGTCCGGAAGCGCCGTCAGGACGCCGTTTTGCTGTCCGCCCCAAGACTCCTCTCCGGCGCTCAGTTTCCATTCCCCGTCCGTCCACCCGTAGATTTGAAACGAGTTGCTGTCCACCAGCGTACTGAACAGGCACAGATAAGGGTTACCGTCCCCGGCGAGGTCGGCCAGCATGACGCGCCCGCGGTCGGTCTCATAGGCCCCATAGCCCAGTACGGGATAGGGTTCGTCCCAAAAGACGGGCTTTTCGTAGAGCGGCTTTCCGTACCCGCTGAAGCCGTAAAACTTCCCGCGCACGCCATCGGAGAGAATCCGGGCACAGGCTACCGCCTGTTCCGCGCTCATGCGGCATTGTTCCGGGTTGCCGTAATAGGGAAGGCCTTTAAGAATCCGGAGCGCATCGGCGCGGCGGGCCTGTTCTTCGCGGTCGTCAATCTGTGCGCGCAAGGCTTCCAGTTCTCTGACAAGCGCGGGGGTCCGCGTAACGGCCAGCGCGCGTTGAAGCAGTTCCGCGGCTTCGTCCCCCTTGTCCTCCGCCAGCAGGAGCGCGACCATTTTACTGTAGGCCGCGCCGCTGTCCGGATTCAGGTCCAGCGCGGCCTGATAGTAACTGCCCGCGATTTCGTAACTGTAGGCATGGGTGAGGGCGGAGTCGTCCTCCGCTTCGGAGAGGGCCTCGTCCCCGAGACGGAGATAATAGTCTGTCAGCGTCAGTTTGTACTCCGGGCCGCCGTCAAGTTCACAGGCCTTTTTATAGTCCAGCAGGGCGGCGCGGCGGTAGGCGTTGCGCTCCGTACTGTAGGGTTTGGCATGGTCGGCCAGCGCGGCGTAGGCGTTGGCGCGCCCCTCGTAGGCCTCCGCGCGGCGGGCGTTTTTTTCCAGCGCGGCGCTGTAGGTTGTCACCGCCGCCTCATACTGGCCCCGTTCCATCTGGGAACGGCCCTGTTCCAACTGCCGCCGGTATCCGCCGCCGCAGGCGCATAAAAGCACGGACAGGAGCGCCGCCCAGAAAATACGGCAAAGTTGTTTGTTCATGGTTCACACCCCCACAGGGAACGGGACGCCGTTTCATTCCATGACGATAAGCGCGATCATTTCCATTGGCGCGTCCGAGACGTTTTCAATGGAATGGCTTTCGCCGTAGCCGGTCGAGCAGACGTCCCCGGCCCTGACCGTAACGGGGGCGCCGTTGTCAAGGAACAGGGCCTCCCCGCTGAGAATGTAAAAGAATTCGGTTTCGTGCTCGTGGTTGTGAAGGCCGATGGAATGGCCGGGTTCCACGGTGATATGGGCGAAGAGCCGCCCATGTCCGTAGAGGCCTTCTTGATTGGTCAGGTCTTTAATGTTGACCGTGCCCTTGCCGTTCCGGAGACATTCGTCCCGGCGGGTACAGTTTTCCGAACGCGTTACCATATATAAAACCCCTTTCTGTCCGTTAAAACGGAGGCTCGCCGTCATTTTCCTTCCGCAACTGGCGGATGTCGTCCCCGAAAAACGGGAAAATCTGGTACTCCCCCTCAATCCGGGAGGCGATTTGCGGGGAGTAGTATTTGGAAAGTTTTTTCGGCTCCAGATTGGTGCTCAGAATCGTGGAACGGCGTTCCATCAGACGGGTGTTGACAATCCGGTACAGCGCGCTTTTGATGAAGGGCGAGGACATTTCCGTCCCGAGGTCGTCCAGAATCAACAGGTCACAGCGCAACACGCGGCTGACGTCCTGTCCGGCGTTCTCCTCTCCGCGGTCGAATTTTTCGGCCTCAAAGCGTTCAAAGATATGCGCGGCGCTGTCGTAGACCACCGAAAAGCCGGCGGAACTCACTTCCCGGGCAATCGCGGCGGACAGGAACGTTTTTCCCAGTCCGGTGGAGCCGACAAAGAGCAGATTTCCGCTGTCAGGCCCGAACTTGCGCGCGTAGTCCAGACAGGACGCGTAAATAGCTTCCATGTTTTTCCGCGGGGAGACGCCCGTTTTCCGGTCCGCGCGGTCCGAGTACCACCGGAGCGAAAAACTCTCAAAACTTTGATTTCCGAGGTCCAGCATTTTGGAAAGTTCCTTCTGCTGTTCCTGCGCGCAGAGTTTGCGGAGACAGCGGCACATATGGCCGTCCGTATAGCCGCTGTCCTGACAGAGCGGACAGGCGGGTTGTTCGGTGAGGTAGTCTATCGGGAGGCGGAGCTGTGCGAGAAGGGACTTTTTCTCCGCCTGAAGGTCGAGGTTGTTCTTTTGTAGTTCCCGCACGGCCCGCACGGGGTCGCCGCCCTGCCGGAGCGCGGCGGAGAGGGTCCGCGCGGACGTTTTGCGAAGTTCCGCGTCAATTTCCCGTAACCGCGGCTGGCGGCGGTACGCGTTTTCGCGCCGGCTTTCCAGTGTGGCGCGTCTCTCCTGCCGCGCGGCGTCAAAACGCTGTCTGGCGCGGCGTAAAATTTCCTCATCGTAAGCCATCGGCGTACCCGCCTTTCCGTAGAATCGCGCGGACGGTCAGGTGCTGTCCCGTTCCTTCTCCATTTTCTTCTGCAACTGCCGCACATACTTTCCGATTTCGTCCTCATTGGTCTTATGCCGTTTTCCGGGCTTCTTTTTTCCGGCCTGTTCGTCCTTTTCGATTTCCTCCGGCGTATGCAGTCCGTCCCGGTCCCAGCGTTTGAGGATGCCGTTACAGTAGCTCCATTTGAACTCCCGGCAGTTCAGGACCGTTTTTTCGTAGGCCAGCGCGACCGCCTCCGGCGGGAAGCCCATTTCATGCCATGCCGCGAGGTACTTTTCTTCCAGTCCGACCGGAAGCCGGTCCCCCAGTTCCAGAACGCGCATATATTCGGCGTAATGGGCCTGCTGTCTGGCGTAACGTTTGAGATACTCGGCGGCGGCGGCCTGCGTGTGAATGCCCATCTGATACCAGCGCGCCCCGGTCCGTTCGATATACGCCATTTTGGGACGCTGTCCGGCGCCGTGCCGTGCGGCGTAACGCTCCACGCAGTGGTTGACCAGCGTGTAAATAACATCGGAGGGCAAGTCCAGTTCGTTCATCAGGCCCAGCAGACGGGACAGGTCCAGCGGGGAGAGACGTTTTCCCAGACGGCTTTCCACCTGCGCCGTCAACTGTAAAAATTCCGGGTTGTTCTCCAACTGAAACGCGATTTCGTCCTGCCGGTAATCCTGTTGCACAGGCTCGCGTTCGTCCCCGGGGTCGGAGGCGACCAGCTCCAGCTCCCGAAGGACCGTTTCCGCCGCGTCCATGCGTTCGGGGTCCCAGCGCAGTTCCTTGGTGAGCGAACGCGGGGAGAGGGCGCCCTGATGACGTAAAAGCGCAAGATAGAGAAGGGCGGCGTCCGCGTCCCCGCGGTCCAGCAGACGCCGGAGCGCTTGCGGACTTATCAAAAACGGTTCGTCTTGCGGATGAATCAGAATGTTCGGCACAGGGTTCTTCCTTTCGAGAGGTCAGGCCGCGCGGTCAGGGATCCGGCGTTTCCGAAAGCTCGTTTTCCACGACCTGTTCGGCGCATTTCCGGGCGCTGGCGAAGCTGAAATAGCGTACGAGGATATTTTCTTTCCGTGCGGTCTCAATAATGCGGTAGTAGAACTTATGAGAAAGGGCGTTGGCCTGTATCCAGACCACATCGGCGCCCTTAATGGCGTTCAGGTCCGGGAGGGACTCGCGTTGAAAGAATCTGGCGCCGGGGAGCAGAGGCCGGATAGACTTGCTCCATGTGTCGTGCCCGCCGAAGATGAGTACCCGTCGGCGCACTTGCCACGGAAACTGTATCTGGCTTTCCGCGGCCGCAAATTCCGGGATTTCCCCGGCCCGGGTACGGAAAAGGGTGTCCCGCAGGCCGCGCAATTCCATGCGGTCCTGTTCGGCGCGTCTGTTCTCGTCCCTGAGCTGTTCTTCCAACTGCCGGACGAGCTGTTCCCGGTCATGGACGGCCTGTTTGGCGGACTTCAACTGCCGCGTCAGTTCGGCGACACGTTCGGCGCTATCGGGTTCGGGACTTGCGTCCGGCTCCTCTCCGGAGGGCGTATCGCCGCGGTCCCAGACGCCGCTCTCGATATCCGTCCGGGCATCGTCAAACAGAGAAAACGCCATTGCCATTGCGGAGAGGGCGCAGGAATCGGAGTCGGAAAGGCCCTGTTCCTTGAACCAGCGTTCCAGCGTCCCGGACGGGACCCGGTCACGGGGCGGCAGGTAGCCGGTCGCGAAATAAAAAAGCTGTTCCACGGAAAATAACTGTCCGTCCGGCACATTGTTCTGTTCCGGCGGCGTGCGGAGCGGGTAACAAAACGCGTTGCCGGCCGGCGCGCCATCGTACAGGGGACAGACAACTTCCGCGTTTCCTCTGGCCCACGGCAAATGCTGTTCGGCGCAGGCAAGGACCGCGTTTGTCAGGGTATTCAGATTCATCAGCAGGTCGTTTTCCCGCTCCAAAAGCAGGGACGCCGCACAGATTTCGTACGGGTCGCGTACCGTGAACTCCGACAACAGGTCGGTCATACGCCGGTAGTAAAGCTCCGACTGCATTTTGTCGGGAGAGAAACCAATCAGGGACGGGGTCTTTCTCAGAAAGGCCACATCGGGGCTACGTTCCGGGATATTGCGCGGGGGCGGTGTGGTCCCGGCGGAAAAAAGGTCTTTTGCGGACGGCAACGGCGCAAGCGTATGCGCCGGTTCCACGGCGGCGGGGGCCACGCGTCTGCACACTTCCAGAAAACGTCCGAAGTAATCCAGCGTCACGTCCCGGAAGGCCGCTCTCAGGTTTGCGGCGTCCTCTTTCCGGATCAGCGCGGTCAGTTTCCGGAATTCCCGGAGGGTACTGTTTTTCCGGTTGAGCAACAAATACGTCAGGCGCGGGAGTAGGACGCTTGGAAAGCGCACGGAAACGGGAAGTTCAAATTCCTGTGGGCATGATTCCGGCAAAAGGGGTAAGAATTCTGACTGTAAATTTCGCGCCTCGACATAATCCAGTATCCAGAGCGCGGCGGCAAGGGGAACCGAACGGAATTCCGGCGTTTTGACCGGAAGGGCCAGCGCGGTTGACAGGGCCTGTGTGACGTCTTCCTGTCCGTAAGCATCGCCGAAACGCTCAAAAAAGTAACCCAGACAGGCCCGAAGGGCGGTTTCCCGGGCGCGCATGGTTGCGCGCGCGGGTTCCGCCACGGCCAAACTTTGAAAACCGGAGAATATGTCTGCGATTTGACGCTCTTCCGCGTCGGAGGGCGTCATTGGCGACAGGGTTTCTCCCGCCAGACGCCATGTTTTTCCGCGCGGTGTCGTTTTTTTTCTGTTCAAAAACATCGCCTCCCGTACCGGATCATTATGGATAAAACTTCTTCTTTTCCCACGCTGGAAAAGGCAGAACTATTTTAGCATAAGTTTTTCCGTTTGTCACTCTTTTTTTCTTTTGAGTTTTCATATGACATATGTAAGGTCCCTTACAAAAACCATAGCGCGGATAACAGGTCTGTTACCGTTTTCCGGAAAAAACCGGACAGGGCAGCACCCTGTCCGGCCTTCGTCTTACGCCACGCCGAGCACTTTGTAATCTTGCGCTTCCACGGCCTGTGTCAAGGCCTCGTCACTGACAGGCGCGGAGAGCGTCACGACCGCCGTCCCGTTGTCGTGGCTGACCACGGCCTTTTCGACTTCCGGCAGAGCCTCCAAGGCCTTTCTAACCCGCGCTTCG